>NZ_SMKG01000072.1 GCF_004348525.1 Micromonospora sp. 15K316
CGAAGCTCTCACGCCGGCAAAAGGCCGTGAACCGCGCCCACGCGAAAATCCGCGCCCGCGGCGAACGGGCGATCGCCACCCTCAAGACCTGGAAGATCCTGAACAAGCTGCGCTGCTGCCCACGGCGAGCGACTCCGATCGTGCAGGCCATCCTCGTTCTGCACCACGTCGAAGCCAACCGCTACGCAGGATGAAAAAGGCCCATTGTTGGCTCACTTCCGTGCCGCTATGGCGGAGCGATCTCTGCTGGTGTGGGGCACGGGACGGGAAGGCCTTTGGACTGTGGACGTGGTAGTCGACGGACTCGCGCCGCCGGCGGGGTTTCGGCAAACGATCGGGTCGATTCAGGTGACGGCGGGGCAGCTCCACCTGACGAATTACGAGTCCTTGACGATGGCCGCGCAGTTCAACGATGTGCACCTGCCCGAACCGCACCTCCAGGACTTGGTCTTCGAACTGCCTAACGAGATGTACCGGTGTGAGATCGTTCAGCTCGAAGACCCGGACGACGAGCAAGCCGCTGTGCCCGACTTCGTCCTCACTCTCACAACTGGTCCAGCAGTCGAGCCTTGGCCCGAGCCACCATGGCACGAGGCTTAGCGGGGTCGCACCGCCAGCCCGCCTGCGCCTCGCTGTTCAGCAAAGACCGATTTCGGTTGCGCAGTGCCAGCCACCTGTGTGACCGGCACGGCCTGCTACTGATTATCGCCCTGGGCGAGTCGCTGATCGCGGTGGGCGCCGGCGCCGGATCGGCGGTCACCCGCTGGCTGGTCCCTGATCGCCGCACTGCTCGCCGTGGCCGTTGCCACGGCTCTGTGGTGGCTGTACTTCGAGAACGCCGCCGCACCGGCCGGACAGGCCCTGGCGCGTCTCCCCGACCGGGACCGCGTACGGCCCGCCATCAACGCCTACGGCCTGGCCCATTTCCCGCTCATCGCCGGGATCATCTACCTGGCCCTGGGCATCGAACTCGTCCTCGAGCACCTGGCCCACCACCCGTCGCAGCATCCTGCCGGGGCGCCGCTGGATTGGACCTCCACAGCAGCCCTCTTCGGCGGCCCGGTCGTCTACCTCATCGGCCGGGGCCTGCTCCTCCGTTTCACCGTCGGACACACCCCACGCGCCCAGTCGTCGAGGCCGGCATCATGCTCGCACTGCTTCCCGTCGCGCGGAGCCCGCCCGCCCTCGGCGCTTTCGGCGTGATCACCGCTGTCCTCGCCGCGCTCGTCTGCTACGAACGCTTCAGGTGGCAGCCGACCGCAGGTGCCAGATGAATACCCACCCTCACCTCTACGGCAGGCGGCCCTGGGGGCTGTGTCGAAGTCGTCACAGGTGAACGTGGCAGGCGGCACGGTCGTGATGGGATGTTGTCGGCACTGGAACAGCGGGGGGCGAGATGTTTTCTGGTCGTGCGTGGCGCGTGGTGCGGTTCGGCGCCCCGGAAGAGGCGATCGAACTTCAGGAACTCACCTGGCCCGAACCGTCCCCGGGGCAGGTGCTCATTCGGGTGCGAGCCGCGGGTGCCGGGTTTCCCGACGCGATGATGACGGCGGGAAAGTTCCCGCTGCTCGGCGATCCTCCGTTCGGGCTCGGCGAAGAGGCGGCCGGCGAGGTCGTCGCCGTACCGGCGGGCTCGCGCTTCACGGTGGGTGACCAGGTGGCGGGTATCAGCGAATTCCTCAAGGGCTGGGGAGGGTACGCCGACTACGCCTACCTGAGAGAGATATCGACCATTCGGATCCCCGCGGGGATGACGGACGAGCAAGCCGGCGGGTTCCCGATCGGGTTCCGGACGGCATACTCGGGTCTGGTCGAGCGCGTCCCGGTCGAGGCAGGGCGGACACTGCTGATCCTGGGCGCGGCCGGCAGCAGCGGTGCCACCGCCATTCAGCTGGGCAAGGCACTGGGCGCGACCGTGATCGCGGTGGCCGGCAGCGCCGAGAAGCTGGAGTTCTGCGCCCGGTACGGCGCGGACCACGGGGTGAACTACCGCACGCAGGACCTCACCGCCCGAATCGCCGAGATCACGAACGGACGAGGCGTGGACATCATCTACGACCCGGTGGGCGGCGAGACCGCGGCGAAGGCCATGCAGAGTCTCGTCCGCAACGGCCGTATCGCCCTCGTCGGCCTGGCCAGCGGCGCCCCCGTGGCGCTCGACCCGATGCAGCTGATGCTGCGTAACCAGACAGTGGTCGGCGTGCTGTCCATGCCTCAGGAGGATCCGCAGGCGGAGGCCGCCGTCTGGCAGCGCCTCGCCGACCTGGCCGAGCGGGGCGTCATCACCACACCGGTGGGCGCGGTTTACGGCTTCGACGAGGTGCCGCGGATGGTCGCGAACCAGATTGCCCCGGTGGCGGGCAAGTCCGTGGTCCGGGTCGCGGCGGCCTAGGAACGCGCTGCCATCCTGCAGCGCTTCGCCGACGTCGAACCCCGCCTGCGGGCCACCATCACCCTCGAAACGGGTGGAGGTCGTAGTCGCCCGGCTGGTCGTACGGCACCCACCGGACCTCGGTCGACTCGCTGCTTGGCGTCGGCTTCCCGGTCAGGGCACAGCAGGCGAGCGCAGGGAGAACTGCTGCCGCACCTCACTTCCCGGTACCGCCGGTGTAGACGACCGTGCCGCGACGGGAGCGCGGAGGCTCTCGCGACTCGGTCAGGGTCTGCGCCGCCGGGCGCCGCAGCATTTCGAAATCGTTTGCGGTCACCTGCTGGCGGCGAACGTCGGGGTGCCCGTCAATGCCCCGAGGGGGTGAGACACGTTTCGCGGCACCACTGTGGCTCGGGCCGGTTCGTCGCCCACCGGCAGCTTCAAATCCCCGTCTGGCAGCGGCAACCGGAATCGAAGATCGACTCTGAAACAAGTTTCAAGCCTGTGACGCATTGACCCTTGGCGAACTGTTTGGTGTCGTGAACGTCGGACCGCAAACGATTTCAGGTCCGCGCGGTCCCCGACGAGTTCGGAGGAGAGGCCACATGGCGCCGAGGACGGATCCCGCCATCACCCGACGCGGGCTGTTCGGTCTGGGGGCCGCCGCCACCGCCGCCACGACGCTCACCGGCGTCGCCGAACCCGCGCGGGCGGCAGCGACGGTCGGCCTCGCCCCGCCGGGCGACGCCGCCGCGGACCTCCTGCGGCAGTGGCGGGAGGCGCCGGGCAGCCATCCGCTCCTGCCGGACGTGTCGACCGCCGGCTACCGGCTCGGCCAGAAGCCGCCGCGGCCGCGGATCACCACGAAGGTCACCGACTTCGGCGCCCGGCCGGACGGGACGGACTGCACCGCGGCGTTCAACGCGGCAGTACGCCACGCCGGCGAGCACGGCGGGGGAGTGGTGCTGGTGCCGCCGGGGACCTGGACGCTCTCCGGGCCGGTCTGGATGCACTGGTCGGGGGTGGTGCTGCGCGGGGCCGGCCAGGACGCCACCGTGCTGCACTGCACCCGTACCCTCGACGACGGCTACCGGCCGAACCGCCAGCCCAACGGCAACAGCCGCTGGTCGTGGACCGGGGGACAGATCTGGTTCATCGCGCCGGAGCGGCGGGCCCGCTCCGAGGCCGAGGAGTACGCGGGCACCGAGGGGTGGCTGCTCGGTGACGTGCTCGCCGAGGTCGGTAGCGCCTCCCGCGGCCAGCGGACGCTTGTGGTCTCCGGCGCCGGCCGGCTGAGCCCCGGCGACATGGTCGTGCTCGAGTGCCAGAACCCGCCGGACGCGAGCCTGCTGCGCCACCTCGCCGGCGACGTGCCCGGCACCCGGAATTACGACTGGCCGCGCGGCGCACCGCAACTGGTCACCGGCTCCGGCGGGCAGTACGTGCAGTACGCGACCCTGCAGTGGCCGGTGCGGGTGGCGGCGGTGCTCGGCGACCGGACGGTCCGGCTGGCGCAGCCCCTCAAGTACGACCTGCGGCCCGGCTGGCCGGCCCGGCTGCGCGCGATCGGCCCCACCGTCCACGACGCCGGCGTCGAGCACCTCACGATCCGCAACGCACCCGTCCCGCAAACCGCGCACAACCGGCACCCCGGCTCGAACGGGGTGTGCTTCCAGGCCGTCCACGACTGCTGGGCGCGCGACGTCCGCGTGGAGAACTGCGACCTCGGGTTCGGGTTGACCACCGCCAAGGCGGTCACCCTCACCGGGGTGACCGTCGGCGGGCGGGCCGCCCACCACAGCTTCGCCTGCCGGATGCAGTCGAACGACAACCTGGTGGAGGACTTCGAGATCGAACGGTTCACCGTCCCGGTTCCCTCCGACGCGATCCACCACGGCCTGAACGTGGAGGGGCTCTCGGCCGGCAACGTCTACCGGCGCGGGCGCATGGCGGAAGGCACCTTCGACACCCACCGCGCGCTGCCGTTCGAGAACGTCCGCACCGACATCACGGTGGAGAACAACGGCCGGGTGGGGGGATCCGCCGCGTCCGGACCGCTGTTCGGCGCGCGGATGGCGCACTGGAACGTGCGCATCACCAACGGCCGGCCGTACGCGATCACGATCGCCGACGTGGCGCCGCGCAGCGTGACAGTCGGCGTGCGGGGCGTCGAGGACACCGGCAGCGGCCTGCCCCGCGACTTCTCCGGCGACCTGGAGTCACTGCTCGCCGACCACGGGTCGGCGCCATCCGTCGAGGACCTCTACCTCGCCCAACGAGGCCGGCACGAGAAGCCCGGGAGAGTGCGATGACCACGGAACACAGCAGGCGAACCGTCCTTCGCTGGGCGGCGGCGACGGGTGCCGCCGCGGCCCTGCCCCCGCTGGTCGGCGGCCGGGCGTACGCCGATCCGGCGCCCACCGGGAACCGCTGGGCCCGCGCCCGGTACATCAGCGCCAAGGTGCGGCGCCCGCACTTCCCGGATCGCTGGTTCAACATCCTCCGGTACGGCGCGGTGGGCGACGGCGCCACCGACTGCACGGCGGCCATCCGGCGGGCCGTGAAGGCCTGCCACGCCGCCGGGGGCGGCCACGTGCTGGTGCCGGCCGGTCGTTTCGTGACCGGCCCGATCCACCTGCTCAGCAACGTCGACCTGCACGTCACCGCCGACGCCGTGGTGTTGTTCAGCCAGAACCCGGCCGACTACCTGCCCGCCGTGCTGACCCGGTTCGAAGGCGTCGAGCTCTACAACTACTCGCCGCTGATCTACGCCTACGGTCAGCAGAACATCGGCGTCACCGGCGGCGGAATGCTGGACGGCCAGGCGGACAACGCGCACTGGTGGCCGTGGAAGGGCAAGCCGGAGTACGGCTGGAAGCCCGGTGACCCCAAGCAGGACGACGCCCGGGCCCGGCTGTTCGCGATGGCCGAACAGGGGGTGCCGGTCGCGCGGCGGGTCTTCGGTGAGGGGGACTACCTGCGGTCGTCGTTCATCGAGCCGTACCGGTGCCGCAACGTGCTCATCGAGGGCGTCACGATCGTCCGGTCCCCGATGTGGGAGATCCATCCGACGCTGTCGACGAACGTCCTCGTCCAGGGCGTCACCGTCGACTCGCACGGCCCGAACAACGACGGCTGCGACCCCGAGTCCAGCCGGCTGGTCGTCATCCGGGACTGCACCTTCGACACCGGGGACGACTGCATCGCGATCAAGTCCGGGCGCAACGCCGACGGGCGCCGGGTCGCCGTGCCCAGCGAGGACATCCTCATCGAAGGGTGCCTGATGCGCGACGGCCACGGCGGTGTGACCATCGGCAGCGAGATGTCCGGCGGCGTCCGCAACGTCTTCGTCGACGACTGCGAGATGTCCAGCCCCAACCTGGACATCGCGCTGCGGTTCAAGACGAACTCGGTACGCGGCGGGTTCATCACCGGCTTCCACGCCCGCGACATCCGCATCGGCGAGGTCGCCGGCGCGGTCATCGACATCAACTTCTACTACGAGGAGGGCCCCGGGTACGGGTTCAACCCGTTCGTCGGCGACATCGACGTCCGGAACCTCACGGCACGCTCGGCCGGCCGGGCGCTCAACCTCCGCGGCTATCCGGACGCGCACATCCGCGGAGTGACCCTCACCGACGTCGACTTCGGCACCACCAGCCAGCCCGCCGTGGTCGAGTACGTGGACGACCTCGTGCTGCGCAACGTGCGGGAGAACGGCGCGCCGCTCGACCCGGCCTCGGCGTGAACACGCAACCCCGGCGGCGGCTGATCGAGCAGGCAGCCGGCTGCGCCGGAAGTCTCTCGCCTCGCCGTGCGCCGTACCGGAAGGAGAAGCATGACCAGATCCTCGAACCGTCGCGACGCCCTCCGGCTCGGTGTCGTCGCGGCCGCCGGCGTCCTACCGCTGACCCGCGCTACCCGTCCATGATCGTCGGTCTGCCCGGGCACGACGTCGAGGACGTGCGGATTGCCGATCACGTCGACGTCCGCGAGATCTGACAGGCCAGGCCCGCTGAGAGGAGCCCAGGAGTGAAGCGTCGTACTCGATTTCTGCTGTGCCTGGGCGCGGTGGCGGCCCTGACGGCCGGGCTGTCCGGCCCGAGCCTCGCCGGGCCGGACGACACGACGGCCGCCGCAGACCGGCCCGGGGTGCGTTCGACGGGCACTGTCGTGGTGGTCCGCCCGGGCTCCGCGCCCGTCGTCACGAACGTCGGCACGTCCAGCATCACCGTGCGCGCCGGCGCCCGGGTGCCCGCGGTCACGGGCCGGCTGGTCGCCTCCGACCGGTCGCGGCAACGACTCACCGTCGTCGACGGGCACGGCAGGCAGAAACGGGCCGAGCGCATCGAGGCGGGGGACCGGCTGCGGGTCACCGCCGAGGACGGGCACTCCCAGGCCAGCTACACCTTCGCCATCGACGACCCGGACGCCGAGCGGCGCGACGGCGTCTACTGGAACCATCCCCGGTACGACGAGATCGACCGTACCGTCAACGCGAACACCCCGGTGTTCCCGGACCGCCGCTGCGACATCACCGCCCACCGGTACGCCCACCTGGTCCGGCAGATCACCGAGCGGTACGCCGTCGGCAACGAGGCCGGTGATCCGGCGGTCAAGACCTCACCGCTGGTCTACGCCTCACATCAGGTCTGGTACTACACCGATGCCATCGCCGCGGCGATCTCCGACTGCCACCGGGCCGGCGGCGGGATCGTGGTAGTCCCGGCCGGCGGTTCCCGCAACCCCGACGGGGCCTACTACTCCGGCGCCATCACCCTGCTGAGCAACATCAACCTGCACATCGAGACCGGCGCCACCGTGAAGTTCGTCCGCAACAAGACGAACGAGTACTACCCAGTCGTGCTGACCAGCTACGAGGGCACCGACCTCTACAGCTTCTCGCCCTTCGTCTACGCGCTGCACCAGACCGACATCGCGGTCACCGGCGGCGGCCTGCTGGACGGGCAGGAGGACATGTGGAACTGGCGCCCTTGGAAGAAGGGCTACTGGGGTGAACCGTCGGTGGAGAACAAGGACACCGACGCGCCGTACGGCACCAACGGCGTCCTCAACGCCATGAACTACGCCGACGTGCCGATCCCGAAGCGCATCTTCTCCGACGACGGGCACCTGCCGGCCACCATCCCGGTGATCGACGGCGAGTCGGTGCGCGCCGTGCCACCGCCCGCCGACGCGGTACCCCTCAGGTCGACGTTCCGGCCGTCGCTCATCCAGACCTACGCATCCCGCAACGTCCTCATCGAGGACGTGCAGATCCGGAACACGCCGTTCTGGATCGTGCATCCGGTCAGCTCGAAAAACGTCCTGATCCGGAACCTCGACATCTACAGCGACAAGACCAAGGACTTCGAGGCCGGCGGCTGGAACAACGACGACGGCGTCGACCCCGAGTCCAGCAGTCACGTCGTGATGGAGGACAACCACGTCACCGTCAGCGACGACGGCGCCGCGATCAAGGCCGGCCGCAACGTCAACGGCCGGGAGCACCGCGGCCCCAGCGAGGACATCATCATCCGGCACTCGGTCTACAACAACGACGGCGGCGGGTCCGCGGCGGTCTCGATGGGCAGCGAGATGTCCGGGGGAGTCCGCAACGTCTTCATCCACGACAACGAGTTCGGCGGTCCCGGACTGTCGCTGGCGCTGAAGATCAAGACCAACTCCAACCGCGGCGGGTACGTGGAGAACATCTACCTGCGGGACTGTCTGTTGCGCAGCGGCATCTCGGGGATGGTCCAGTTCGACGGCAACTACTCCGAGACCGTCCCGTTCCCGGGTGCGGACGTGTTCAACCCGACCATCCGCAACATCTACCTGGACAACGTCGACACGGCGCCCACCATGACGCCGGGTCGGACGACCTTCCAGATGTCCAGCGCGGCGTCACGCTCGCCGGTGGAGAACGTCTACTACCGCAACTCGGAGTTCTACACCACGAACACCCTCGACGCCGGCTTCCGGGGGAACAAGAACATCAAGAACTTCGTCGTGGAGGACGTCTCCTACGTCAACCCGTCGACCCTGCAGCGCACGGTCTACCACTCCACACCCTTGCACCTACGGGACGAGACCGAGGCGGTGACCGACTCGGGCCAGGCCGTGCGGCTGACCGCGGCGAGCATCCCGGCCCCGGACGTCATCACCCCGGTGCCGGCGCGGACCTTCACCCTGCGCGGCAAGGTGGACCTGTCGACCTACCCCGACTTCGTCGACCGGGGCACCGTCCGGGTGTTCGTGGACCGCAGCGGCACGGCCGTCCCGACCACTCTCGCCGCCGACGGAAGCTTCACCACCGGGCCGATCACCCTCGACGACGACCAGAGCTGGTACCAGGATCGGCACTACGTCGCGGTGAACTTCTACGACGGCATCAACATGAACACGATGGTGTACCAGGTGGTGGTCGCACCAACGGGTTGACCGGCACTCCGGCGCTCGTCCTTCCGCCCGTTCCCGTGCGCGCCATCGGTCACGGGAACGGGCTGAGGTGCGCCGTCCGAAAACAGCACATCCTGCGACCCGGCCGCCTGGTTGCGCCGGGAACTGATGCTCCCGGCGCAACCGAAGCCGTCGTCTCAGGCCGCGGAACGCTCGGCGATCGGCCGGCGGCGCAGGCTCACGTTCGAGACGGCCGGAGGTGTGTAGGCCGCCTGGTTGGGGCCGGCGTCGGTACCGGGCGGGGCGACCTCGTCGATCCGGTCGAGGATCTCGTCGTCCAGGGTGACGTCGGCGCCGGCGAGCAGGTCGTCGAGCTGTTCCATGGTGCGTGGCCCGAGGATCGCCGAGGTTACCCCCGGGTGCGCGATCGCGAACGCCATCGCGAGGTGGGCCATGGGCAGGCCGGCACCCTCGGCGAGCGGAATGAGTTGTTCGACCACCTCGAGCTTGCGCTCGTCGCTGAAGTACTCCGGCGTATGGCCTGCCCGGTGGGTGTCGGTCTGCTTGCCCTTGCGGTGTCGGCCGGTGAGCAGGCCCTGGCCGAGCGGGCTCCACACCAGGGTGCCCATCCCGTAGCGCTGGGCGATCGGCAGGACCTCGCGTTCGATGCTCCGGTTGACGATGGAGTACGGCGGCTGCTCGGTGTGGAAGCGCTCCAGGCCGCGCCGCTCGGCGACCCACTGCGCCTCGACGATCTCCGAGGCCGGAAAGGTCGACGTGCCGATCGCACGGACCTTGCCGCCGCGGATCAGATCGGACAGCGCCGACAGGGTCTCTTCGATGTCGACAGTCGGGTCGGGGCGGTGGATCTGGTAGAGGTCGAGGTGATCGGTCTGCAGGCGGCGCAGGGAGTTCTCGACCGCGGTCATGATCCAGCGCCGTGAGTTGCCCCGGTGGTTCGGGTCCTCGCCCATCGGGTAGTGCACCTTGCTGGCGAGCACGACGTCGTCGCGGCGTCCCTTGAGCGCCTTGCCGACGATTTCCTCGGATTCGCCCTGGGAGTACACGTCGGCGGTGTCGATGAAATTGATCCCCGCGTCCAGCGCCCGGTGGATGATCCGGATCGAGTCGTCGTGGTCGGGGTTACCCAAGGCACCGAACATCATGGTGCCGAGGGCATAGGGGCTGACCCGGATTCCGGTCCGGCCCAGTGAGCGGTATTTCATGGTTCTGTCTCCCGTAGAGGTGTGTGTTGAGTGGCCGGCGCTGGCGAACGGCGCGCTGCGCGAAGAACCCGACGCGCCGGGGCCGGAAAGCCGACCAGACGGCGGACGCGAACGATGAGATCCGTTTCCTGCGGTCCGGACTACCCGTCTCGCGCCGAGGACGCCGTCTGAAGCTCCTCGTCGTCGAACACGATCTCGACAAGCGGGCTGCGCGCGAACCAGTCGTCGAATTCCTGGCGCCGGGCGACCCGCGCCGCGATCTCTGGACGGTTCTGCAGGTCGAGGATTGCGGTGATCACCCGCCGTCGGGCCGGCTCGTCGACCGGCACCGCGGTCGCGGGCAGGTCGGTGTGGACCCCGTGCTTGAGATGCACCACGAACCGCGGATTGGCGCGCACGTTTGCGTACCAGCTACGGGGTCCGGGCGTGCCGCTGAGGTACCAGCGACCGTCGACACGGTGGAACCAGATTTCTATGCGGCGCGGAATGCCGGTGCGTGCGCCCAGTGTGGTGATGTCGATGGTGCGCTCAGCCGGGGAAGAGTCCGGTCCGATGGCGAGGGCTCGCGCGACGGTGTCATCCACGGTCACGGTCTCATCGGCCGTTCGTCGTCGAAGGGCACCTCGCCGGCGTTTCGGTCCGGCCCACGGTGTGGTGGCTCATGCTTCTCCCCCAGAAGGCGGTGGTTGAATTCGGCCGAACCTCATTCCTTGCCTCCTGTTTGCCAGTACTGGCCCGGAATCCCGTGTTCGTTCCCGTGGTACCAGCAAAACAAATCCGCAAACCCTGTGCTAGCAGAATCGTCTTGGGTGTTTGCACTATTCTCTTCGCTCGGGCCTTCTCCCGGCAGCGCCGGTGCGCCGGCGGGCGGGGCCGGCTCCGCCACGGGTGCCGACCGCGTCGGGTCTGCAGCGTCGCCAGGCGTCAGTGGATGCATAACAATCGACGCTGTACGGGCCGGGAAGACCGGCCTCTCGCGGCGAGGCGGGCTCGGCGCTCTTGCCGTCCGCAAGACGGATTTGCGCGTAACTCTTCAATCCTTGCACGATCCTTTCGCTGCCGGACGGCCGGCGCGGGTTCTGTGCTGCACTGGTGACATGTCTGCAGAAGAGCTTTGCGAACTGCTGCAACGGCATGCACGTCCCGATTTGACCACTGCCATCGAGGGTGTCCGGATCTGCAGAGCGGACCATACCGTTCTGCCCGGCTCCTCGATGTCCGGCACGGTTTTGGCGGTCGTCGCTCAGGGCTCCAAGCGTCTGGCGGTGGGCGACCGGGTCTACGAGTACGGCGCGGGTCAGTATCTCGTCGCCTCGGTCGACCTGCCTGTGACAGGAGAGTTCGTCGATGCCGTCCCGGGCCGCCCCGCACTTGCCTTCGGGATGACTCTGGAACCCGCCGCCATCGCGGAGCTGCTGTTGCAGACCGGTCCGGGGGATCTCCCGAAGTCTCCTGGCGCCGTACGGTCGGGAGTCGCAGTCACCGACGCCCCGGACGAATTGCTCGACGCGATTGTGCGGCTACTGCGTCTGCTGGACCGGCCAGGGGATCGGAAGGTACTGGTTCCGCTGGTCAAACGGGAGATCCTCTGGCGGTTGATGACCGGGGAACAAGGTGGCATCGTCCGTCAGCTCGGTCTGGCTGACAGCAGCCTGGCGCATATCAGACGTGCTGTGCAGTGGATCCGAGAGAACTACAACCGACCGTTTCGGGTCGAGGAGGTAGCACGGCTTTCGGGGATGAGTGTGCCCGCCTTCCACAAGAACTTCCAGGCGGTGACGGGGATGGCACCCATCCAGTTTCAGAAGAACCTTCGGCTGCAGGCGGCGAGGTTGATGCTGGCGACCCGTCCGCATGACGTCACCGGTGTCGGCCACCGTGTCGGCTACGACAATCCGTCCCAGTTCAGCCGGGAGTACCGGCGCCAGTTCGGTGTTCCGCCCAGCGTCGACGCGGCCCGTATGCGCGGTGGGGCCGTTCCCGCCCCCGCGGCGCTGCCCTGAAAGTCGTGTAGCGGAAGAGGATTGCGCGACCACGAAAGATAATCGTGCTAGCCCCGTTCTCGCGGCGTCGCTTGTATTGGAGATACGGAACGGATTATCGACTCCGCACCCGTCACCGCGAAGGAAGAGGCGACTGGTGGTGGTCTTTATTCGGCGGCTCGCGAATCAAGGAGATCAATCGACATGCAAAAAGACGTGATCAACAAGATCTGCATCGACGGTGAGCTCGTCACCCCGCACGGCACGGAACTTTTCGACCTGTACAACCCCGCCACCGGGCGTCCAGGAGAAGCAACTCGACGACGTTCTCGCGCTCATCACGAAGAAGGTCGCGGCCGACTACCGGGTCGGTGACCCGCGCGACCCGGCGACCGCCGTCGGCCCGATGGTGAGCCAGCGGCAGTGGGAACGTGTCCAGTCCTACATCCACCATGGGCTGGAGGAGCGCGCCCGGATCGTCGTGGGCGGACCCGGTCGCCCCGACGAACTTCCCGACGGCTACTACGTGCGACCGCCTGTGTTCGCTGACGTCACCAACGACATGGCGATCGCACGCGAGGAAATCTTCGGACCGGTCCTGTCGGTCATCACCTACCGTGACGAGGACCACGCCGTCGAGATCGCCAACGACACCACCTACGGCCGGCACGCCTACGTGTTCTCCAGCGACCCCGCGCGAGCACGCCACATCGCGTCCCGCCTCCAGGCGGGACGGGTGTCAATCAACGGCGGCTACGAACCGCTGTCCCCGTTCGGCGGGTTCAAGCAGTCAGGCCTCGGCCGCGAATACGGCAGCTTCGGCTTGAAAGGTTCCTGGAGCCCAGGTCTGTGATGTTGTGACAGGCGCGGCCGGACCGCGTGGCTGGTATGCGTACGCAGACATCCGAGTCTCGGCGCGCACCCCGGCACGGGGTTCGGCCGACCCGCCCGCGCCAGCGGCGGCGGTATTCCATAGCGACGACAGGCCGGCGATGCCGTGTTGCCGTGTTGAGGGCGCCGCTACACGGCGACGACGTCGGCGACGATGCAGGCGATGTTGTCTGGTGCGCCGGCGGCGTAGGCGAGGTCGATCAGCCGTTGCGCTGTCGGTTCGGGTTCGCCGGCCTCGGCGAGGGCGGTGTGCAGGTCCCGACGATCGACGACGGCGGACAGGCCGTCGGTGCAGAGCAGGTAGCGGTCATCGGCCAGGGCGGTGCGCAGCGCCAGGTCGGCCTCGACGGGCTGGTTGCCGCCGAGCGCGCGGGTGAGCAGCGCGCGCCGCGGGTGGATGGCGGCCTGGTCGAGGCTGAGCTTGCCGTGGTCGACTTGACTCTGGACCCAGGTGTGGTCCTGAGTGAGCTGGGAGAGTTCACCGCCGCGCAGCAGGTAGACCCGGGTGTCGCCGATGTGGACCAGAGCCAGTTGCGATCCGCGGCGCAGCACAGCGGTCAGCGTGGTGGCGGGCTGGGCCTCGTCCGTGCCGGCGGCGCGTACCGTCCGGTCGACGTCGTCGACTGTCGCGGCGAGCATGGCGAGCAGTTCGACGACCGGCTTGTCGGCCAGTTCGAGGGTCTTGAGGGCCTTGACGGCGGCGGTGCTGGCGGCGGCGCCGGCTCCTCGGGTGCCGTCGGCGACGGCGAGCAGCCGGTCGCTGGCGTAGGCGGCGTCCTCGTTGCTGTCGCGTCCGTGTCCCTGATCGCAGCGCACGGCGTAGTGGAAACTCGGGCTGGGGTGGTTGGTGTCGGTCATGCTGTCGCCCTTCCTGGACAGGTGCTCGACGAGGCGGGCGACGTGGTACGCGCGGTTCGCGGTGTCGGCGGCGACCTGCCGCCAGTACGCGGTGACCGCGTGAGCCGCCGCGTCGGGCTCCAGCTCACACACCGTGCGGATGTCGGCCAGCGGCATGCCGATCCGGCGCAGCTTAGCGATCAGCCGGGCGTGAGTCAGTTGCTCCGGCTCGTAGAACCGGTATCCGGACTCGGGATCGACCGCGGCGGGCGTCAGCAGCCCCACCTCGTCGTAGAGGCGTAGCGCCTTCGGTGTCAGCCGCGCCGCTCGGGCGAACGCGCCGATCGTCAGCAGCCCCACGATGTCATCCTCCTCGTGCCGGCCCGGTGGCCGGCACGGACCACGGTGGGGCTTGCCCATGGGTCAAGGTCAAGCGCCGGGCAACGCCGGCCCGGACCGGCCCTGCGGGCAGGTGTGATCGGGGCGAGCCGTAAGGCGGCGTGCTGATGGGGGAGCAACCACCACCATCGGAACGCGCCGCGGTGGTCGCGTTCGGCGGGTGGGTGTTCAGGCGCGCCCGCGTACGAGCGGCAGAAAGACCTCGTCGACGATTTCGATCAGTACCTCGTCAGGGACGGAGGGGACGCCGCGCATCGCGTACTCGGCTCGTAGCAGCATCATCGGTGTTGTCGCGACGCGCGGATGGGCGGCCGTCGGCGGCGCCTCGCCGCGTGCTACGGCGCGTTCGAGCATGGTCAGCCAGGCGCGGTCCATGGTGTCCGCGCCCGACCGTTCGCGCATGAGGGCGAGTAGCGCCGGGTCATCGGCCGCAGCCGCCAGCAGGCCGCGTAGGACCGCCCCGTGCGGCGAGGACCATGTCTCGTTGGCCTGCCGCAGCATCTCGAGCGCGTCACCGCGCAGGGTGCCCGTGTCGGGGTTCGGCATCACGGCGTCGGACAGGTGGCGGTACGCCGCGATGCCCAGCGCAGCCCGATGCGGCCACCGGCGGTAGATGGCGTTCTTGTTGGTCCCGGCGCGGGCGGCGACCCGGTCCATGGTCATCCCCGCGTACCCGGACTCGCGTAGTTCCTCTGCCGCGGCGTGCAGGATCGCCCGTTCCAGCTCTTCGCCCCGGCGCCTCGTGCTCACGCCTTGCAGGGTACTCGACGTACCCTATAGGGTACGCGGCGTACCGTAAAAGCGAGGGGAATCTGTATGCGCGTCTTCGGCATGAACTACGACACCGGCTTCGTGAGCGCCGGTTCCACGACCCACGAACCGTTCGACCCCGAGACCGTGCGGCGCGACCTGCGGGTCATCCGTGACGAGCTGCACTGCGACGCGGTGCGCATCACCGGCGGTGTCCAGGATCGGCTGGAGCTGGCCGCGCGATCCGCCGCCGAGGCTGGGCTCGAGGTGTGGTACTGCCCGTTCACCAACGGCCTGGACCGCGACGGGCTCATGGCGTTCGTGCTCGACGGCGCGGAGCGGGCCGAGCGGCTGCGGCGCAGCGGCGCCTCGGTCGTGTACCTCACGGGCTCCGAGATCTCCATGTTCACCGACGGCTTCCTGCCCGGCCGTGACCTGGCAGAGCGCATGGCGCTGTTCACCGACCCGATGCGGATGCGGGAGGCGGTCCCGGCCGCGCGCGCCGCGGTGCGCGACTTCCTCGCCGAGGCGGTGCCCGCGGTGCGAGAGCGATTCGGCGGCCCTGTCGGCTACGCCTCGATCCCGCTGGAGGACGTCGACTGGGCGCTGTTCGACATCATCGCCAGCGACGCCGGATACCGCGACGCGACCAACGCGGCAGCGTTTCCACAAACCCTGGCGGCGGCGGTGGGGCAGGGCAAGCCGTACGCCGCGACCGAGTTCGGCTGCTGCACGTTCCGCGGCGCGGCCGACGTCGCGGGCGCGGCAGAACCGGTGACCTACGACGAGCACGGCCGCGCCGCGAAGCTCACCGCACCGCTGGAGCGTGACGAGGAGGGCCAGGCCCGCTACCTCGTGGACCTGCTGCACGACTACGAGACCGGCGGGGTGGAGGCAGCGTTCGTGTACACGTTCGCGAACCGGCACCTACCGACCACCGGCGACCCGGAGCACGACTACGACCTGGCCGCGCGCGGGATCGTGCGGGTACTGCCGGACGGCTCGTGGACGCCGAAGGTCGCGTTCCACGCCCTGGCCGAATACGGCCGCACGCGCACTCATGCCCTCGCGAAGTAGTCGCACGCCCTCGCTCGGCCGCCTACCGCCCAGCGCGACCGTGGGCAGGCCCGGCCGGCGGTCATTCCTGGCGATGAGCTCGCCGCCGCAGGCCGTGGCGAGCTCCAGACTGTGGCACACGAGGTGCTGCCGTCGCAGCACCTCGCGGTGGCGCACCGGAAGATGGCCGCCGGTCGCCTTTCGGCAAGATCGTGCTGACCCCGTAGTCGAGGCTGCCCCGCGGATCACCTTCGGGCAGGCTGGGTAGGTTGGCCGCATGCCTTCCGCACTTGTTGTCGGCTACGACCCGCATGCGATACCTGGCGCCGACGCAGAAGCACTTCGTGCCGCACTGGATGCGGAGCTGACCCGGTTCGGTGAGCAGGGCATCGACGCCTCCATGGCGCTGATCGTGTTCGACGAATCGGCCGAGTCGACGCTCGTCACCTCGCTCACCGAGCAGCCGTGGGATGTCGTGGTCGTCGGCGGCGGGATCCGCAAGACCGAGCAACTGCTCCCGCTGTTCGAGCAGATCGTGAACCTGATCCGCCGCCACGCCCCCCAAGCCGCCATCGCGTTCAACACCAGTGGCGGGGACAGCGTCGAAGCAGCACAACGATGGCTCTGAAACCCGACCGCGGGATCACGTCCTGACCCACAGCCGGATCGCGGCAACGGTGGCCGCGTGCCCAGCACACGACCCACGCCGGGGCCACCGTTCGGCTGCACACCGGCGACCACGGGCCACCGGTGTGCAGCTGCGTACGGTCAGGGCGGAGTAGTCCCCAGGACCGAGAAGAACGCCCCCTGCGGATCGGTGAGGACCGCGAACCGGCCCCGCGTCAGGTCCGTCGGCTGGACGGCGAGCGTCGCGCCCATCCGAATCGCCTCGGCGACGACCCTGTCGGTGTCGGTGACCGCGAAGTAGACCATCCAGTGCGACGGAAGATCACCCCAGTCCTCACCGACCATAGGCATCATCCCGGCGACGGGGCGTCCGTCCAGCTGCCACGTCGTATAGGTGATGGGACCCATCGGTTGCTCGTCCGCCGTCCACCCGAACACCGACCCGTAGAACTCCCTCGCCCCGTCCGACTCCCGCGTGGTCAGCTCAGGCCAGGTCAGCGAGCCGGGCACGTCGAACACCTCGGCTCCCGGCATGCCGAGCGACTGCCACACCCCGAACGACGCCCCGGCCGGATCGGCGAACAGCGCCGTTCGCCGGGAGCCGGGAACGTCGACGGGCTCGGTCAGGATCCAGCCACCGGCGGCGGTCACCCGCCGGCAAACCTCCTCGACGTCATCGGTCGCCAGATAGGGCAGCCAGGCAGGCGGCTGTTGCGGGCCGGCACCCAGCCCGGCACCGGCCACCGGTTTGCCCTGCTGATGGAAGACGAGGTGGTCGTCAGCCCCGGCCTGCGGTCCCGCGTCGGCGACGGCCCAGCCGAACAGGGGCGCGTAGAAGCGCGCCGCGCCGTCAAGGTCGGTGGTGACCAGGTCGATCCAGGCGGGTGCCCCCGGTGGAATATCCGTCATGGCTTCGGTTTCGCTTCCCCTGCTCCGGCGTGATCCGCCCGGGTCCCACCGAACGGCCCCGGGTAGCCCGCGTCGGCGAGATCCAGGATGGCCAGGTCGGCCCGGCAGGGCGTGCCCGGCGGGATGGTACTCACGTCGACCCCTCTCGACTGGGGGCGGCCACCGCCGGCACGCCCTGCGGGCATCGTGGCACCGTCCGCGCGTCGAACGGGGCGGATCGGGCGAATCGTCAGCTGAACCGTCGTCCAGGTCTGCCGAGAGGTGGCGCGTGGACGGCCGGCCCGATCATCTCGGCGATCGATGTCAGGGCGGCTTCAGATCTCGAAGTCCTCCGCCCACCGCCCCCATTCGACAGCGCTGAGGTCCGGCGGCGCGGCATCGGGGGACGGCAGCGCGGCATCGTGCTGCAACCACACGATCACCAGCTGGGAGCGGTGGAGTACGGGGTCCTTGCCGTCGTCGACGGGCCCTGACGAGAATCGTCCCATCACGATCACTGAGGGAAGCGTCTCCACCGGTCCGAACGGAAGCGAATCAGATTTCAGGTCTGACTCCTGGGTCCGTGGAGGGTCGATGACGTGGACCGGCGCGCCGGGCAGGACGCGTGCCGCTCGCTGCGCCAGCCCGCCCATGATCATGTCGTTCAGTCGCCGCATCGGGTAGCCCTCGAGCAACCCACCGTACGTCAACGCCAGATGCGCCTCGGTCAGTGCGATGTCACGTCCGTTGGGCAACACCACAAGTGCCAAGTCCACAGCCGTCGAAGGTACGTGACATCCATGACGCACCGCCGCTCGCCCGATGTGCCCGACGTGTCCTGGCGGCTGTTCGCCCAGCTCGTCCGGCCGGCGACCGGGTACGAGTAGCTCTCACGCTCATGCCGCGGGCCGCGAGCCGCGAGCCGCGTATCGTGACGAGTTGGCGCGCGCCGCGCCTCGCCCGGTCGTGCCGATGACAGCCCGCGACTCGGCAACTCACTGGCGTGGCGCTGGCCCGGTCGTCATGATCGGGTCCGTGCTCGCTGACCTGTGGCCCCAGTACGGCCTGACCATCGTTACGCCACGACTCGAACTCCGGCTCCCCCGCGAGGAGGAACTCGCCGCACTCGCCCACCTGGCGGGCAACGGCGTGCACCGGGCGGACGAGCGGCCGTTCCTGACCCCGTGGACCGACGGCAGTCCCGAGGATCGGGCGCGGTTCGTCCTGCAGGGACACTGGGGACGGCTCGCGGGGTGGAGCGTGGCAGCATGGGGCCTCGGACTCGCGGTCTTCCATGACGGAGACCCGCTGGGCATGGTCACGCTGAGAGCACGTGATTTCCTGGTTGTTCGCGAGGTCACGACCTCCTCGTGGTTGGGGCTCGGACACCAGGGCAAGGGCTACGGAACCGAGGCTCGGGTCGGTCTGCTCACGCTGGCCTTCGACCACCTCGACGCGCGTGCGGCGCTCACCGAGGTCTTCCAGGACAACCACGCCTCGCAGAGAGTGTCCCGCAAGCTCGGCTACGAGGACGACGGCATCTCGGTTGACGCCCGCAACGGCGAGGCCGTCGTCTCCGACCGCCTACGGCTCACCAGGCAGAAGTGGATGAGTCAGCAAGAGCGGCTCGGAGTACGGGTCGACGGCATGACAGCATGTCGCCCAACGTTCGGCCTCTGACGGCATCCGCTCATACCGCCCACCGTTTGCCACCCTCGCCTCACTGGCCGGTTGTGGATACGGTGCGGCCGTGGATCGCCGACTTGCGGCGCCGTGGGCGCCAGGCGTCGGCGCGCTGCTGACAGTGGTATGGCTCATCGGCGTCGCCTCGGTGACGTGGCCGCCCTGTTGGCCGTCACCCCTGGGCCTCCTGAACGGCGGCCGCGGCAAGTGCCTCCTGTCGGCTGCTGGATCCGATGGACCGTGCGTGCGTCGCTGCCCTACCCTGCCCTCGTGCCGATCATGAAAGTGGAACGTCCTGCCCTCGGAGCAACGATCCGGCGTGCGCGGGTACCGGTAGTGCTCACAGTGATCGCGGCAGGCATCGCTGCGCTCGGCGGCTATTGGACCGGGGTGTCGCATGATCGGCATTCGGCGACCGCGGTGGTGTTGACGGGGGCGGTCACCTGGTCGAACGAGGAGACGCGACTGATCGCGTTCGAGGTGGATGGCGTCGTCCGTAAGCCCGACGACGGGGACACGATCTACTCCGTGCTTACCGACAATTGGCAGGACGTCGCGGGGACGAGCCACTCGGATGGCACCTATCCGACCTGTCTGGGCGGGAATGGCGGCGATCCGGTTTCCACGGACCATCACCGGGCCGAGTTGACCGTCATCGACTGGGACACTGATGGTGCCCAGCGGATGCACGTCGCGGTCCGAGTCCGCTGCCTGGACTGAAACGCCATCGGCACACCGACAGACGGGATTGCCTCGGCCATAGGCGACCACGGTCTCACTCTTCTGCCGCCGCCTGTGCATATTCACCGAGTGAGGGCGTGCCGCTCGGTAGCTGTCCCATCCTGAACTGCCGGTGAGCGGTACCTCCGAGCGGCTCGGCGTACGCCGATCGATCTCATGACCTTGGCGGCGAGGCGCGTCCGCGACTGGCTTCGCGGCCTACACCGGCCGGTAGAGAAGCGGGTGGGCTCGCACAGGTGGACCGACCGACCGAAGCCCGGCAACCCTCGTGCGACGTGGCGCGGCCGGGCACGGACAGCTCAACGGAACCAACCCGGGACACACCGGCGCACAGCAAAACGCGCCGCAGGGCGCAATCGAGCGCCAGGATGACACCAGCTATCTGACCTTCGACCGAGACCACCAACTGATCGGGAGTAAGGCATGGGCCTTATCCACATCGAGCTGTTCGCAACCCTCGACCTCGTCGGGCAGGCGCCCGGCGGCCCCGACGAGGACCCGGTGGGGTTCCCGTTCGGCGGCTGGCAGGCACCTCTGCTCGACGAGGTCACCGGGGCGCAGGTCGGTGCCGCGTACGAGGGCACGGACGCCCTCCTGCTCGGCCGGCGAACCTATGACATCTTCGCCGCCTACTGGCCGCACCAGGAGGGCGGCGAGGACAACGAGATCGCGACGCTGTTCAACAGCGTCCCGAAGTACGTGGCCTCCCGCGGCGGGCCCGACCTCTCGTGGGCCGGGTCCACACACCTCGGCCCGGACCTGGCCGGCGCGGTGCGCGAGATCCGTGACCGGCACGCGCACGTGAAGGTCGTCGGGAGCCTGAACCTGGTGCAGACCCTCCTGCGCGAGAAACTCTTCGACCGTCTCGACCTCTGGGTGCACCCGATCGTGCTCGGCGTCGGGAAGCAGGTGTTCGACGGCGGCGCGGTGCCCACGAACCTCACACTCCTCGAACCGCCGGTAGCCGGCCCGAAGGGCACCGTGTTCCTGCGTTACGGGCTCGCCGACGGCACGCCCGCGACGGGTGACATGGGCGCACCCGATCGCGGTGCCGGACGCGACGGCTGACGCCGACGTGAGACCCTGATTGTCCGACATCCAGCCAGTTAGATCCTTTTTCTTGCGACCAAACACTTGACGACATCCAGCAACACTGGAAAGCATTGCTGGATGTCGATGCTAGGTCGCACCCTCAGTAAGGTCGTTGCTGTCGCTACGGTGCTCGCTGCCACTGTGGCGGCCGCTCCGGCGTCGGCGGCGCTGCCGGAGTACACGACCGCCGAGGCGGGCAACCCGATCGTGGCCGGGTGGTACGCCGATCCCGACGTGGCGATCTACAACAACCGCTACTACGTGTTCCCGACCGCGTCCCGCCCGTACGCGGAGCAGACCTACCTCGACGCCTTCTCCTCGACCGACCTGATCAACTGGACCAAGCACCCGAACGTCCTCACCACCGCCAACGTGAGCTGGGCCCGGTACGCCGTCTGGGCGCCCGCCCCGATCGCCCGCAACGGCAAGTACTACCTGTACTTCGCGGCCAACGACATCCAGAGCAACAGCGAGCTCGGCGGTATCGGGGTGGCGGTGGCCGACCGGCCCGAGGGGCCCTACACCGACGCGATCGGGCGGCCGTTGATCGCGCAGTTCGTCAACGGCGCCCAGCCGATCGACCAGGACGTCTTTATCGACGACGACGGGCAGGCGTACATCTACTACGGCGGCTGGCGGCACGCCAACGTCGCGAAGCTGAACCCCGACATGACGAGCCTGGGCACCTTCCCCGACGGCACGACGTACAAGGAGATCACTCCGAGCGGGTACGTCGAGGGCTCGCAGATGTTCAAGCGGAACGGCAAGTACTACCTGATGTGGTCCGAGGGCGGCTGGACCGGCCCCAACTACTCCGTGGCGTACGCGATCGCCGACTCACCCACCGGCCCCTTCACCCGGCTCGACAGAGTCCTGGCGCAGGATTCCGCGGTGGCGCGCGGCGCCGGGCACAATTCGGTGCTGAACATCCCCGGCACCGACACCTGGTACATCTTCTACCACCGCCGACCGCTGTCGGAGACCGACGGCAACGCGCGGCAGGTCGCCTACGACCGGATGAACTTCAACGCCGACGGCACGATCCAGCGCGTGAAGATGCTCGTGAAGGACAACTTCGCCGACGGCAACGCCCTCGGCTGGAAGACGTACGGCGGGGCCTGGTCGGTCAGCGGCGGCCAGTACCGCACGACCGCCTCCTACGGCGGCAAGTCACTGCTCGACGACAACCACGTGAACGCCACCTACGACCTCGACGTCAGGGTCACGTCCGGCATCGGCGACGCCGGACTGGTGTTCCGGGCCTCGAACGTGGGAACCGGAACCGACGCCTACCGCGGCTACTACGCCGGCATCACCCCGGCCGGGCGGGTGATCCTCGGCCGCGCTGACAACAACTGGACCCTGCTCGGTGCGGCGCCGCTGCCGGTCATCGCCGGCCAGCAGTACCACCTGCGCGTGGTGGCCGTCGGCACCTCCATCAAGGTGTACGTCGGTGACATGACCACACCCAGGATCTCGGTCACCGACGCCACCCACACGTCCGGCAAGTCGGGTGTTCGCGTCTACAACGCCGCAGCCGCCTTCGACAACGTCGCCATCACCAATCAATAGGGTGCCAGGGCCGGGATTGACTGGATCGCAAGTAATGCTCGTACGTCGGACAAGCGCCCGGCCCAGGTGGGTCGCTGTCGCCGACGGGAAATCCGCCAGGTCGGGCTTGCGTCACGGCTTCGGCGGGTCGAGGTGCCGACGCCGTGACGGAGTGCTTCGCCAGAGGAGCACGCCGTCGCGCACAAATCTTGCACGCCCTGTCGCCCTAGCATCAGCGCCGAAGGCGGGGACTGTGGTCCACGTTTTCGTGACCACGGTAGCGGTGCGGGCTCGGTGACCGACGTGACCCGGCATGCCCCGCGTCAGCTGCTGCCCGCCGACAGCCGCACCGGCCGCTCGCCGGCGGCCAGCGTGCCCAGCAGCCGGAGCGCGTCGGCGCTCGGGCTGTGCGGCTCCGCGCGGTACACGATGAGCTGCTGGCCGGCGGAGCCGCGCACGTCGAACGCGTGGTACGACAGCGTCAACTCGCCGACCGCGCCGTGCCGGAACGTCTTCGCCTCGTGCGTCTTGCCCCGCACGTCGTTGCGCTCCCACAGCCGGCGGAACTCGGGACTGGCCGCGCTCATCTCCTCGACGAGACGCCGAGTGCGCCGGTCATGGGGGTCGTGGCCGAGCGCGAGCCGCAGGTTCGCCACGCACGCCTCGGCGGCCCGCGTCCAGTCCGCGAAGAAGCTGCCGCCAGCCGGGTCGAGGAACGTCATCCGGACGATGTTGTCGGCTTCTGCGAAGTCCGCGTAGAACGCGCCGGCGAGCGCGTTGCGGGCGAGCAGGTCGAGCCGACGGTCGATGACGATCGCCGGAGTGTCCGGCCATGCGTCGAGCAGCTCGCGCAGGCCCTGCTCGACGTGGGGCCGCGCCGGGGTCGGCACGCTGCCGGGTGCGGCGTCGGCCAGCCGGAACAGGTGTTCGCGGGCGTCCGGCCCGAGATCGAGCGCGCGGGCCACCGCGTCGAGGACGGACGCCGAGGGGTGGCGCTCCCGTCCCTGTTCCAGCCGGGTGTAGTAGTCAGCACTCACGCCGGCCAGTACCGCGACCTCCTCGCGCCGCAGCCCGGCGACCCGGCGGGTCCCGGCCGAGGCGAGACCGACGTCACCCGGCGTCAGCCGGGCGCGCCGGGCAGCGAGGAACGCCCCGAGAGCGCTGGTAGGCATGCCACCGAGCGTAGCCAGGCAGGCCACGGTCAGCCAGGGTGCGCCGCACCCAGGCGATGCCCGCCCTGGTTGGCCGCCGCCGGAGTCGCGACGGTGGGAGGGAAGAGTCGCAACCCACGGAGGTACCCCGGTGAGCAACCCCATGCTCGACGAAGCGGTGCTGGCCACGGTCACCGCGAACAGCGGTGACCGGCGTCACCCGCTGATGTTCGTCAACGCCACCATCCACACCCTCGACCCGGTGATCGGTGACCTCGAAGGCGCCGATCTGCTGCTCGGCGGCGAGGTGATCGTCGCCGTCGGCCCGAGCCTGCACACCGCCGCGGAGGACGACGGCGCGATAGTCGTCGACTGCACGGGGCTGACCATCGTCCCCGCCGTTGTCGACGGCGCCGCCCTCGCCGGCCTTCGCCTCCGAGGCGCCGACCGAGTAGGGACGCTCACACCCGGCAACCCAGCCACGTTCGCCGTGGTCGCCGACCGGTCCGCCGGGACTTCCCAGCTGGAGATGATCATCTGGCGGCCCGGACAGGCCGCTGCCGTCGTCGTCGACGGCGAGTTCGCCCTCGTCAACGGCCGCCGCCTCACCCCGGCTCCGGCCGACCCCGACCCCGAGCCCGACCGCCGGCCCCGCGCTGTGCGGAGCCCGTACCTCGGAATGTGGGTAGACGAGACGGGCTTCGTGCACCAGGAGCTGACCGCCGACGGCCGGTACGACGAGACAAGGGGCGGCCGACCACACGCGTACCAGGGGTCGTTCTGGATCGACGGCGACCGGATCGTCTACCGCGACGACCTGGGCTTCTGGGCGTACGGCCGGTTCGCCGACGGTGTGCTGCACCACGCCGGCTGCACCTTCCACCGCCAGTGACCAGAGACGATCGAGGAGACACGAAGATGATGTTGTTCACCGGCGGCACGGTCGTCAGCATGGACCCGCAGATCGGCGACCTCGAACGCGGCGACGTGCTCGTGCGCGGGGACCGGATCGTGGCCGTGGGGCCCGACCTTAGGTCGCACCCGGAGGCTGCGGGCGCGACCGTCGTCGACACGACGGGGCGCATCGTGAGCCCGGGCTTCGTCGACACCCACCGGCACGCGTGGGAGGCGCAGTTGCGTCGCAGCATCCCGGACGTGACCGATCTCGCCGAGTACGTGACGTCGACGCTGGCCGGGATCGCCCCCGCCTACACCCCCCACGACATGTACGTGGGCACCCGTCTCGCGGCCCTGACGGCTCTCGACGCCGGCATCACGACGATGCTGGACTTCTCCCACAACTCCCGGACAGCGGCCCACTCGGACGCGGCGGTCCAGGCGTTGGTCGACACGGGCATCCGGGGCGTGCACGCTTCGATGGGCCCACACTTCGGGGAGTGGGACCGGCAGTGGCCCGCCGACCTCGCGCGACTGCGGTCGGCGTACCACGGGGCGAACCACGGCCTCGTGACGCTGCGCCTCGCGGCGCTCGCCACCGACGAGATCGCCGGCCCGGCACTCGCCTACGGGCGGGACCTGGCGGCCGTGGCCCGCGACCTCGGTCTCGGCGTGAGCGTCGACGCGGTGTTCGGCGCGCCGTCCTCCGCCGCGATCCTGCGGTGGGCCGCCGACGGGCTGTTGAGCTCCGACGTGACCCTGATCCACGCCACCGGCCTGAGCGCCGAGGCGTGGCGGGCCATGAGAGACACGGGGACCACCGTGTCGCTGGCGCCGACCTCGGACGCGCAGATCGGCCTGGAGACGGCGGTCCCGGCGATCGACGAGGCGCTGGCGGTCGGCATCCGGCCCGGACTAAGTATCGACGTGGAGGTCGCGCTCGCCAGCGACATGTTCACCCAGATGCGGACGCTGCACGCGATCCAGCGGATGCGGGCGGTGGCCGGCTCCCACGGCAGCGGAGCGGTACCGGACCGGATCACGACCCGGGACGTGCTGGACTTCGCGACCCTGCAGGGCGCGCGCACGAACGGGCTCGGGCAGGTGACGGGCTCGCTGACGCCTGGCAAGCAGGCGGACCTGCTGGTCGTCGACGCCGGCGACGTCAACACGATGCCGCTCAACGATCCGATCGGCACGCTGGTTCTCGGCGCGGACAGCCGCAACATCGAGACGGTGATGGTGGCCGGCCGGATCCGCAAGACGGGCGGACGGCTGGTCGACGTCGACGTCGACCAGCTACGCCGGGAGGTGACCGTGTCCCGCGACTCGATCCGAACAGCTGCCGGCCGGGTCTGACCAAGCCGTCCGACGACGAGGATCTCCAGCGGTCGGCCGTCCGGGCCGCCACGGAAGCCCGGGCCGGAACTTGCTGCGGCGCCCTGCAGACCTGGTCGACCAGTTGATTCAGCCGCCGACTCCACCTGAACCGCCTACTCCCTAACCCGGCGGACACCGTCCTGGTGTCCGCTCGCGGGGTAGGCGAAGCGCGGGCGTTGGCTACGTTCGCCGGGCCCGCGAAGCCGGCATGAGCCCGGTTGGTGTCCTTCTGCGAGTCGGGTTTGTTCTTGCCCTTCTACCACGTTATCTACCGCTCCGGTCGCGCCGAATTCGACGTCGTCTTCGGGCGACAAGGGGTGATCGGGCCGTCATTGGCCTCCTGCCGGAACGGGAGCAGACCCGGTAGTTCCGCAGTCATCGCTGGGCTGCCGAGGAGATGACGCGGGGATGGCGTTGTCGATGAGCACGGCGGCGATGGCGGCGGCGGTCGGGAAGGCGTCGGCGTTGAGAACCCGGGTCCGGGCCGCGGCGCCGTCGATGAGCAGTGCGAGCTGCTCGCCGAGCTGTTCAGGGTCGGCGGCGCCGGCTTCCCGGGCGGTGTCGGCGAGCCGCGCTGCGACGGCTTTCTTGTAGTCGCGCGCGTACTGGGATGCGGGGTGCTGGGGGTCGTGGAGTTCGACGGCGGCGCCGATGTAGGGGCACAGGGGGGT
>NZ_SMKG01000073.1 GCF_004348525.1 Micromonospora sp. 15K316
CCCCTGCCCACCCAGGTGGCGCAGGAGAACGAGCCGCAGCCCGTCGACGAGGAACCCGTACGCGACGTCGAGGCGCTGGCCGCGCTCGTGGCGCAGACGGTCGCCGGCCTGCAGGGCAGCTCCGGCGGCGAGGTGACCGCCTCCCGGCTGAAGCGGACCCTGCTGCGCAAGGACCCGACCTTCAGCGAGTCCGACTTCGGGTTCCGCACCTTCGGCGAACTCCTGCGCCACCTCGCCGCGCACAACGTCGTCGAGCTGGCCGAGGGGCCCGCGAAGGGCGACCCCGAGGTGTCCCTGCCCGAGCACGGCGACCGGGAGACCGCTTTCGGGCTGCTCCGATCGGTGGTCGGCGACGTGGCGGGCGAGGGCGGCGCGGTGGCGCTCTCCGGCTTGAAGGATCAGCTCCGGCGCGCGTGCCCCGACTTCAGCGAGAAGAAGCTCGGCTACCGCAGCTTCCTGCAGTTCTGCAAGGCGGCCGCCACCGCCGGCGCCGTGCAGCTGCGGTGGGGTCCCGACGCCGACGACTATCTGCTCACGCCGCAGGCGTCGTGATCGCAGCGCCGCGTCCGCCTGGCCGCGCCCACCTCGTCGTGGGCGGAGTGTCCACACTCCACGCCGGGGTCGAGGGGCGCCGGCGCGGCCCGCGCGCGGCCGGGAAGAGGTGACCACCGCCGCCCGTGTCGTCGCGGCGTCGAGTCTGTTCATGGCTCGTTCCGATGGGTGTCACGTCCGGCGGCTGGGATGAGGGCGCACGAACCCCGCTGCCCGAAAGGCCTCTCTGCACATGACGCAGTCCCCGCTGGCGCTGCCGCGCCGCCGCTTCCTCGCCCTCGGCGGGGTCGCCGCCGGTGCGGCGGTCTTCGCCGCCGACCCCGCCTCGGCGACCTCCACCGCCTCGACCGACCGGATCACCCTGCCGGGTTACGCCTTCACCCTCGGCGTCGCGTCCGGCGACCCGACACCCGACGGTGTCGTGCTCTGGACCCGGCTGGCTCCCGACCCGCTGGCGGTCGACGGGCTCGGCGGCATGCCGCAGCGTGTCGTCGACGTGCGGTGGGAGATCGCGGAGGACGAGAGGTTCCGCCACATCGTGCGCCGTGGCGTGCACCGCGCCACGCCCGAGTGGGCGCACTCGGTGCACGCCGAGGTGCACGGCCTGCGACCGGACCGCGTCTACTGGTACCGGTTCCGCGTCGCCGACCAGGTCAGCCCGGTGGGCCGCACCCGCACCGCGCCGCGCCTCGGTGCCCCGCTGCACTCGTTCACGTTCGCCTACGCGAGCTGCCAGGCGTACACCGACGGCTACTTCACGGCGTACGAGCACCTGGCCCGCGAGGACCTCGACCTGGTGGTGCACCTCGGCGACTACATCTACGAGGGCGGTGGTACCGGCACGATCGGTCGCGCGCACCTGCCGGCGACCGAGACGTTCTCCCTGACCGACTACCGGATCCGGTACGCGCAGTACAAGCTCGACCCCGCCCTGCAGGCGGCACACGCCGCCGCGCCCTGGGTGGTCGCCCCCGACGACCACGACGTCGAGAACAACTGGGCCGGTGACCACTCGCAGCCCGACACCGAGCCCGACCAGGACCCCGCCGTGTTCCGGCTCCGTCGGGCCGCCGCCTACCAGGCGTACTACGAGAACCTGCCGCTGCGGGCCTCGTCGATGCCGCACGGCCCGGAGATGCAGGTCTACCGGCGTCTGCGCTTCGGTGACCTGCTGCAGCTCGACGTGCTCGACACCCGCCGGTTCCGGGACCAGCAGCTCACCGACCAGTCGCTGCGCTGGGACCCGAACCGGCAGATGCTCGGCGCGAAGCAGGAGGCGTGGCTGCTCGCCGGGCTCGGGGCGTCCACCGCCCGCTGGAACGTGCTCGGCAACCAGATCTTCGCCATGGAGGCCGACCACACCGACGGCGAGCCCGAGACGTTCGGCATGGACACCTGGGACGGGTACGCCGCCGCGCGTCAGCGGCTCTTCGACGGCGTGGCCCGCCGCCGCGTCGAGAACTTCGTCATCATCACCGGCGACGCGCACCGCAGCGTGGCCGCCGACCTCAAGCTGGACTTCTCCGAACCGGGCTCGCGCACGATCGGCACCGAGTTCCTCGGCACGTCGATCAGCTCCGGCGGCAACGGGACCGACACGGACAAGCTCGGCGTCACGTGGCTCACCGAGAACCCGCACATGAAGTTCCACAACTCCCAGCGGGGATACCAGGTCTGCCACCTCGGCCGGCGTGAGATGTACACGGACTACCGGGTGCTGCCGTTCGTCGACGCCCCGAACGCCCCGGTCACCACCCGGGCCCGCGTGCACGTGCGGAGCGGGCGGCCCGGCGTGGCGCACGTGTCGGTGTAGCCGACGACGCCGCCTCCGCGTCCGGCCGGACCGGACGCGGAGAGCGGCGCCGTTTTCCTCTCCGGAGGGTGGAACCCGAACGCCGTGAGCGGTGTCATGGGGGGTGACCGAACCGGAGGTTCCACTGGACGACGGCGAGTTCGTCGCGCGGGCGCAGAGAGGTGACCTGGAGGCGTACGAACTCCTGGTCGCCCGGCACACCGCGTCCGCGTACCGGACCGCCGTCCTGCTCGGCGCGGGCCCCGATGCGGAGGACGTCGTCCAGGAGGCGTTCGTGAAGGGATACCGCAAGCTCGCCCGCTACCGGGGAGAGGCGTCCTTCCGGTCGTGGCTGCTGGCCATCGTGGCCAACGAGACCCGCAACCTGCACCGCTCCCGCAGCCGCCGGGACGGCCTCGTCCTGCGGGCGGCGGCCGCGAATCCCGACTCGGAGGTCACGGGGGACAGCGCGGTGAACGCCGTCCTCGCCGCGGAGCGCCGGACGATGCTGGTGGAGGCGCTGCGCCGGCTGCCGGCGAAGGACCGCGAGGTGATCGTCTGCCGCTTCTTCCTCGACCTCAACGAGGAGGAGACGGTGACCATCCTGGGCTGGCCGCGCGGCACGGTGAAGTCCCGGACGTCGCGGGCGCTCGCGAAGCTCCGCGCCATGCTCGACCGCCAGGAGGTCGGCCATGGATGATCTCGAGCGGGAGCTGCGTGACCTGTCGCCGTGGTTGCACACGCCGGCCGCGCCGGAACTGACCGGCCGGGTGCGGGCCCGGATCGCCGTGCCGGCACCGTGGTGGCGAAGATGGCGCTACTACCTCGCCCCCCTGCTCGTCGCCCTGCTCGTCGCGGTGCTGCCGCCGGGGCGGGCCGCGCTCGCGGACGCCGTGGCGGGGCTGCTGCGCTTCGCCGGCGTGAACATCGCGACGGCACCCGCCCCGGCGCCGCCCGCGGGGGACCCGTCGCCGTTGCCGTCCCAGCGGTCCCTCTCGCTGGAGGAGGCCCAGCGGCAGGTGCGTTTTCCGCTGCGCGTACCGGCCGGACTGGGCCCGCCCGAACAGGTGCTGGTGGCCGACCCCGACGACACCGGCGCGTGCCGCGTCGCGACGCTCGTCTTCCGGGGAGGCGCGCTGCGCCTCGACGCCTTCGACGGCCGGGTCGACCCGGTCTATCTGAAACGGGTCGACGAGCCGGGGACGGAGTGGGTGCAGGTCGACGGCGCGTTCGCCGTCTGGGTCGCGGGTCCGCACGATCTGACCTACGTGGACCGGACCGGTGTGACCCGGGTGGAGACCGCCCGGCTCGCCGCGTCGACCCTGATCTGGGAGGAGGCCGGGGTGACCTACCGGCTGGAGGGCGACCTTCCCAAGGCGGAGGCCCTCGGGATCGCCACCTCGCTCTGGTAGGAGCGCGCGCCAGGTCGGCGTCTCCGGTGTGCCGCCCGCCGAGGGTGGGTGCGCCGGGCGCGACGCGCGCGCCAGGTCACGGCGAGGTGGTGGCTCGGCGACGGAACCGTGGGCGGTCGGCCGGTGTCCGGACAGTGGCGGCACTGCCGGGTCGCCGGCAGGCCGGGCGTTCAACGGGAGGGCGAGATGGGTCCGTGGAAGAAACTCCTTCTACCGGCGGCGGTGATCCTGTTGGCCGGGTGCACCACGGGGGCCGGTCCGGCTGATCCGGCCGACCCGCCGGCCGGCCCGGCCGCCGACGGCACGGCTTCGAGGGCGGTCGGGACCGGCGCGGGCGGCTGTGGCTCGCGGGTCGAGACCGGGCCGTTGCCCGAGTGGGCGCGTACGGGTTTCAGCGGCGACGCCCGGATGCCGCACGTGATGGGGGAGAACGGCGACATCGTCGCGGCGCTCTTCGGCCATCCGCTGCGGGTGGCCCGCACGGACGGGTCGACCAACAAGATCCTCTGGGTCGCGCGTCCCACCGGCACGTCTCCCGATCCGGCGTCCACGCCCGCACTGCAGATCACCGCGACGCGGGACGGCACCGACACCCCGGTGACCCGGGAGGTGGCCGGCGGTCCGGGGCCGTCGATCATCGACCTGCCGCGGGCGGGCTGCTGGCACCTGGAACTGCGCTGGTCCGGGCGCACCGACACGATGGACCTGGTGTACGCGCGGAGCTAGCCGGGACGCCCCCCGCCCCGGCCGACGGCCGGGGCGGGGGGCGTCCACGAGGTACGCGGGGCGGTCACGAGCGGGCGAAGCCACCCTTCGGCGCGATCAGCTCCAGGTTCGTCCCATCGGGATCGTTGAAGTACGCGACCTCCGTACCGAGCGCCTCCACCGGGTACACCTCGCCCTCGGCGAAGGTGTACGGCCGGCCGAGGAACTCGAACCCGGCCTCGCGCATGCGCTCGTAGACGGCGGAGACGTCGTCGACCTTGAAGCAGAGGTGCATCGAGGCCGGGCGGTTGGCGGCCGGCTCCGACGGATCACCGATCGGATCCTGGAACTGGATGAGGTCGACGCCGAGATTGTTCAGGTTGAACGTGGCGTAGCGGAGCTTCGTCGTCGGCAGCCCCTGGGACTGGGCGAACCCGGGCCCGTGCATGTTCTCGTCCCGGACCACCGGTTCCACGCCGAGGAGCGCCTGGTAGAACGCGACCGAACGGTCGAGGTCGCTGACCGCGATCCCCACGTGGGCGGCCTCCCGCAGGCCGATGGACACCGTCGAGGGGTTTGGCGTGCTTGTCACTTCGGGATCTCCTCAGGGGTGCGTCGTGCGTCTGGTGAATCACCGCGTCTGGGGTCGTACCCACAAGCTCCTGGCCTATACCCACGTCACGGAACGACAGGTGCGTTTCGCTCCGCGTGCTCGGGTGTTCGGCCCGGCCCGCACCACCGCGCGGTGGAGGTGACGTCATGTGATCGATTGATTGCCATACGTGATTTCGGGTGACATCGTCCGGCCATGAACGCCTCCAGCCAGGAACTCGGTGCCGAGCCGCGTCACCCCTTCCACACCGACGCCGACGGCGTCACCCGGCCTCGGGGGCCCGAGAAACACCCCTACTACGCCCGTTTCGCCGCCTCCGGTCCGCCGGTGGTGCCGGTGCTCCGCCAGATCGCCGGTGAGCTGCATCGCGCCCTGCTGATCTGCCGGTACGCCGACGTCCGGGAGGTACTGCGCAGGCAGGACGTCTTCTCGCGCGCCGCCGCCGTACCCACCGACCAGATCGACGTCACGGGAACGATGCTCGGCCTGGACGGCCGACAGCACGCCCGGGTCCGTGGCACGGTCAAGGACGCCTTCACCAGGACCGCTGTCGCCCGGCTGAGCACCGCCGTACGCGCCACCGCCGAGGCGCACCTGGCCACGCTGACCGCCGGTGAGCGCCCGGCCGACCTGGTCCGGGACTTCGCCGTCCCGTTCGCCCTGGACGTGATCTGCGATCTGCTCGGCCTGCCCGGCGAGGACCGGGCCCAGTTCCGGCGGTGGGGCGACATGTTCCTCGGAACCGGCGACCTCGGCCGCGACGACGCCGCCCGGTCGGCCGTCGAGATGGGCGGCTACCTGTGGGAACAATTGGAGCAGCGGCGGACCTGCCCGGCCGGCGACCTGATGAGCAGGATCGCCGCCGGCGCCGCCGACCAGCCGATGGACGTCCAGATCAAGCTGCCGATCTCACTGCTGGTGGGAGGCTGGGAGACCACCGCGAGCTCGGTCGCCACCTTCGTGTACGTGCTGCACACCCGCCCCTACCGGGACGGCCGGACGGGGTGGGAGCACCTGATCGAGCATCCGGAGCAGGTGAGTGCCGCCGTCACCGAGCTGGAGCGGCTCTACTCCACCGCCAACGGCGACGACATGCCGCGCCGCGTGCTCGCCGACGTGCGGCTGCCCAGCGGCGCGCGGCTGGCCGAGGGTGACCTCGTCATCCCCTCGCACGACGCGGCGAACCGCGATCCGGGCGTCTTCCCGGACCCGGAGCGGATGGACTTCGACCGCCGGCCGAACCCGCATCTGTCCTTCGGCCACGGCCCGCACTACTGCGTCGGAGCGCACCTGGGTGCGCTCGAGGTGCGCACCGCCATCGCGTTGCTGCTGAAGGAAGTGCCCCAGCTGCGGCTCGCGGTCGCGGCCGGCGAGGTGCCGTGGAAGGCCGGGCACGCGATCCTGGGTCCGGCCGCGCTGCCGGTGACCTGGTGACCCACCGCCGCGGGGCCACCGGGCCGGCCATGGTGTCCGCGGCGGCGCCGTGCGGACCTCAGAGAGCCAGCAGGACGGTCATCCCGAGGTAGGTCGCCAGCAGCATGACGCCTTCGAATCCCAGGCGGCCCCACCCGCAGGTCTGCCGGATGAGCAGGCCGCCGAGCAGCGTCGCGGTCATGAACAGGCTGGTGGTGGTGGCGAGCAGCTCCGGGGCGCCGGCGCTGTGGTAGATCGAGCCCTCCCGGTAGGCGATGTCGCCGGCGACGAGGGTCAGCACGTCGAGGATGTTCCCGCCGAGCACGGCGGCGATCGCCAGGGTCACCGCGCCCCGGCGTACCGCGGCCACGGCGGTGACGGTCTCCGGCAGCGCGTTCACGATGCCCATCAGGACGCCGCCGACGAACCCTGAGCTGAGTCCCGTGACGTTGACGATGCTCTCGGCGGCGAGCGCGACCAGCCAACCGCCCGCCGCGACGAGCAGACCGACGACGGCGAAGCGGGTCCAGAGCCAGCGGGGTGAACGGCGGTTGAGCGGGCTCTCGTCGTGCGGGACGTCGGGCTGCGTCTCGGAGGTGGCGATCGCCTGCCACATCGGTGCCGCGCCGGCGCGGCGGATCAGGACCAGCCCGCCGGCGTACACGCCGACGATGACGGCGGACATCGGGTCGACGCCCGCGACGCTGGCCTCCGGGACGTAGCTGGCCAGCAGGGCGAGGGCGAGCAGTGCGATGAGCAGGCAGCCGGAGAGCAGGTTGGAGACGGAGGCGGCCGCGTGTTCGAGATTGGCGCGACGGTGGAACGCGTCGGCGACGGCGACGGCGGTGGTCTGGGCGGCGATCCCGCCGACGGCGTTGCTGTAGCCGAGACCGGCCTCTCCGCTGGCGGCGGCGACGATCGTCATGATGATGCCGGACAGGCCCGTGACGACGCCGAAGAAGACCACCCCGAAAAGGGCCTCGCCCCAGCCGGTGCGGTCGGCGAGCGCGTCGCCGAGGCCCGCCAGGCGGATGCTGCCGGCCACCGTGATCGCCCCGGCGAGCAGGAACACCGCGGCGCTGAACGGCAGCGGCCAGGGGAGGGCGGTCGGGTCCGGCACCGGCGGGTTCTTCCCCGAAACGTGGCGATGATGCCTCGATGCTTCCGGTGTCCGGCTGCGACCCGTCCTGGGCGGAGCGCGCCCGGCGACCGGCGCCGCCCCTGCCGTCATCTCGCTGCGCTCGGCCGACAAATCATCTATTGTCAGAATTGCTCACGTTCATCTGTGTCATGCCGTACGCGGTCCGCGCACCCGGGCCGACGGCCGGCCGGCCGACCGCACCGCGCCGCCGCTGACCGGCGGCGCCGTCGGCCATCGCCTGCGCCGACGTCACCGAGGTGGTGAACCGCGGCCCTGCTCCGCCGTGCCCAGGCCCGGGGGAGCGGACCGGAGTCGGATCCGGCACCGGGGCGACCGGACAACGCGCTCGTCAGGGGCCGATCGACCGGCGCCGCGAGCCGGAGACATGTGCGGCGGCGGAAGCCGCCGGCCCATGAGCCGACACACGGGGGAGCGGTCATGGCCCACTCAAGTCCGCAGAGCGTCAAACCGACGGGAGGCCGCTGGGGCCTCGTCGTCGCCGCGGTGCTCGTCCAGCTCGCACTCGGCGCGGTGTACGCGTGGAGCGTGTTCAACCAGCCACTGCAGGAGCAGTTCGGCTGGAGCAAGACGCAGGTGGTGCTTCCGTTCACCGTGGCGATCGGCACGATCTTCATCGGCAGCCTGATCGGCGGTCGCATCCAGGACCGGCGCGGACCGAGACCGGTCGCCCTGGGCGGCGGCCTCCTCTACGGAATCGGGAACATCCTGGCCTCGCTCACGTCCTCCAGCGACCAGCTCTGGCTGCTCATCGTCACCTACGGCGTGGTGGGCGGGATCGGGCTCGGCGCCGTCTACATCACGCCGATCGCCATGCTCTCGAAGTGGTTCCCGGACCGCCGGGGCCTGATCACCGGCATCGCCGTGGCCGGGTTCGGCTTCGGCGCCGTGATCGTCGCACCGGTGGCGAAGGCGCTGTTGAGCGGCACGGCCGACAAGCCGAGCGTGTTCCTGCCACTGGGCATCGCGTACCTGATCGCGATCCTGCTCGGCGCCTCCGTCTTCCGCAACCCGCCCCAGGGCTACCACGTTCCCGGCTTCACGCCGAAGACCAGCGGCCGGGCGGTGGCCGGCACCCGGGTCTACACGCTGGGCGAGGCGCTCCGGACCCGGCAGTGGTACCTGCTCACCGCGATCCTGACCCTCAACGTCACCTGCGGTATCGCGCTGATCTCGCAGGCCGCCGACGCCGCGCAGACGATCGCGGGGGTGAGCGCCGCGACGGCCGCCACCCTGGTCGGCATCCTCGGCCTGTTCAACGGCGCCGGCCGGGTGGCCTGGGCCTGGTTGTCCGACCGCATCGGGCGGATGTCGGCGTTCATCGGGATGCTGGTGCTGCAGGCGATCTGCTTCTTCATCCTGCCGCACGCGGGGGCGTTCGCCGTGTTCGCCGTCCTCGCCGCGGTGGTCTACCTCTCCTACGGCGGCGGCTTCGGCACGATGCCGGCGACCGCGGCCGACTACTTCGGCACCCCGAACGCCGGCGCGGTGTACGGGGCGATGATCGTCGCCTGGAGCATCGGTGGGGTGGTCGGCCCGCTGATCACGTCCGGGCTCTTCGAGGCGAGCGGCGACAGCTACACCCTGCCGTTCACGGTCATCGCGATCATCGCGCTCGTCGCCCTGGTGCTGCCGCCGATCACCAAGCTGCCGACCGCGCCGAGCGGCCCGCGCCCGCACAACGAGGTCACCGGCCCCTGACGGCGCGACGCCGACGACAGACCCGCCGGCCCGTGGCGTCGCCACGGGCCGGCCAGGCCGTCAGTAGCGCAGCGCCCGCAGGTTCGTGTAGCTGTCGCAGGCCGACGAGACGCCGTCCGGCCGCGGGCTGTCGTTCTCGGTCAGGTAGTACTCGACTCCGGCCACCCCGCTGTAGGCGAAGACGCGGGTGAAGTCGATGGTCCCCTCGCCCACGTCGGCGAACGACCCGTCGGCGGCCATGTCCTTGACGTGGAACAGCGAGAAGCGGCCCGGGTACTGCTGGATCAGCCGCACCGGATCGATCCCGACGCTGGCCGCCCAGTACAGGTCCAGCTCCATCGCCACCAGGTTCGGGTCGGTCTCCCGAACCAGCACGTCGTAGCCGCGTACGCCGTCCTGCTCGGTGAACTCGAACCCGTGGTTGTGGTACGCCACGGTGATGCCCGCCTGCTTCAGCCGGGCGCCGACGGAGTTGAGCGTCGCCGCCACGCGCGAGTAGTCGTCGAGGTCCCACGAGCCCGAACCCGAGATCCGGACGTACCTCGCGCCGAATGCCCGCGCGTCGGCGATGACGCCGTCGAGGTTGTTCTCCAGGTCGCCGAGGCCGACACCGATCGACGGCACGGTGAGACCGGCCCGGGCCACCAGCGGTGCGAGCTGCGCGGCCGTCCTGCCGTAGAAGTTGTTCACCCCGCCGGAGGGCTCGGCGTTGCGGTAGCCGCAGTCGGCGAGCGCCTCCAGGGTGGCCTCGGGCGCGGCCGGCATGGTGGCCCGCACCGTGTAGAGCACGAGGCCGATCCGCCGGTCGGGTACGGCGCGGGTCCCGGTGACCCGCTGCCGCTTGCCGACGTCGGAGCCGGCGGCGGCCAGCAGGATGCGCGCCTGCTCGGTCGAGGTGATGACGCCGTCCCGCTTGATCGAGGCGGTCAGGCGGGTGACCGTCAGCAGGAAACCGCCGTGGTTGGCGAAGGGCGCCTCGGCCCAGATGGCGTCCATGATCGTGCAGCCGTCACCGAGGTCGCGGTTGGGCACGCCGGAGTCGGCCCGGTCCTGGCCGAAGAAGACCGTGGCCGACGAGGTGTAGCCCCACGGGCAGGCGTCGGCGGTCTGCTCCCGCAGGTCGGGCGTGTGCGCATCGGCGGCCGCCGCCGGCGCGAACGGCAGGATCGCCACGACGATCGACGCGGCGAGCAGGGACCGTGCGAGTCGTGTTCGGAACGGGCGGGCACTGGTTCGATCCATGCTCTCTCCCCGGATGTGGACGCGGAAGTCGACTGGGCGGACGTCGGGCCGCCGGCGGGCACGGGCCGCGGCGAGCGGCGTACCGGCGGGGTGGACGGTCGAGGTGCGCCGGTGGTGGCGGGACGAGGAGGCGCCCCGCCACCACCGGACGTTCAGTTCGCCGTCACGACGACGGTCGAGGCCATCGTCGCCCCGAGGCTGTCGGTGACGGTCAGCCGCGCGGTGTAGGTGCCGGCGCGGGCGTACGTGTGACTGGCCGACGCGCCGTGCACGACTGCCGTGTTGTCGCCGAAGTCCCACACGTGGTCGACGATGGTGCGGCCGGCGGCCGGCGACGCGGTGCCGTCGAACGTCACCTGCAGCGGAGCCGTCCCCGTGGTGGGCGTGGCCGTGACCGAGAGCGTGGCGTCGGTCTGTTCGCGTACGCCGGCCCCGTTGAAGCGCAGCCAGTCCAGCGCCATCAGGTCGGGCGTGCCGCCGGTCTGGTCGGGGTTGACGAAGACCAGGTGCAGGTCGACCGTCCGACCGGGATCGGTCAGCTCGACGGTGGGTGACACGACGTTGTCCCACCCGCCGGTGCCGCCGATGGTGGCCCGGCCGAGGAGCTCTCCGGTGGGGGAGTCGGCCCGGAACTCGACGTCACCGCCGCTGCTGCCGGAGGCGACGCCGAGCGTGACCGAGTCGATGCCCCGCAGGTTGACCGGGCGGAAACTGATCCAGTCTCCGGTGTCGATGTCGCCGATGCGCTTCCCGGCGCTGGCCGTGGGCCGGTCGAGCACCTGGATCCCGTTCTGGCCGTCGAAGTGCTCGGCCTCCTTGCTCCTGATCTGCAGCTCCGCCTTGGTCGAGCCGACCAGCTCCGGCGCGCCGGCGGCGCCACCGTCGGTGTACTGCGCGGTCAGCACCGTGTACAGGTTCTGCCCCGGCCCGTGCCCGTCACCGCCGTTGGTCTCGGTCAGGGCCACCCCGCTGCACCCGATGTAGTTGTCCATCGGATGGGTGTGCGAGTCGTGGCCGAGCTGGGTCTGCACGACCACCTTCGCGCAGTCGATGGCGCCGTCCTCCGGGTCGTCCACCGTCACCGTGTACGGGATCCGGTCACCGAACTCGAAGAACGCCCCGTCGGGCACGCTGAGCGTCACGGTCGGGCGGGTGTTGCCGACAGTGATCTCCTGCACGGCCACGGCGGTCTGCCCGTTCGTGGCGGTGACGGTGAGCCGGGCGGTGAAGCGTCCCGGCGTGCCGTACGTGTGGCTGGCGTTCGCGGCGGTGGAGTCGGTGCTGCCGTTCCCGTCGAAGTCCCATGCGTACTCGATCGCCGTGCCGTCCGGCCCACCGGAGCCCGCGCTGGAGAAGGCGACGGTCAGCGGCGCGGGTCCGCTCTCCTTGTCGACGGCCAGCCGGGCCGTCGGTGGCCGGCTGTTGGCGACGTAGTCGATGCGGTAGATGCCCGCGCCCTCGTTGCTGCCGCCCCGGCCGCTGCCGCTGCCCTCACCGAAGTCGATGACGTACAGCGAGCCGTCCGGCCCGAACTCCGCGTCGAAGGGCTGGATCCACGACAGGTCGCCGAGCACGCCGTTGATGGACTGCAGCTCACCCGGCCTGGTCGGGCCGAAGCGGGGGTCGCGGAACCGCTGGGAGGTCTCGTGGATCGACACCGTCTTGAACCACTTGCGGGTCAGCTCGTAGACGAACCACTTGTCCTCGAAGTACTGCGGGAACTTCGTCAGCCGCGGGTTGGACGGGTCGTAGTCGTACACCGGGCCGCTCATGGGCCCGCCACCGCCCGTGCCGAGCTCCGGGAACTCCGCCGAGGCCGAGTACGCGTACCAGATCAGCGCCGGCTCGGCCGCCGGGAGCCGGGTCAGCCCGGTGTTGTTGGGGGAGTCGTTGACCAGCGCCGCGCAGTCGAACGTCGGCCCGGAGGTGCTGGTGGCGAAGTCGTAGTCGTTGAACGGCGTGTTGTCCCCGACGCAGTACGGCCAGCCGTAGTTGCCGGCCCGGGTGATCCGGTTGTACTCGACGGTCCCCTCGGGCCCTCGGCTCGGGTTGGCCGACCGGGCGTCCGGGCCGTAGTCGGCGACCAGAAGCGCGCCGCTGTTCGGGTCGACGGTGATGCGGAATGGGTTCCGCATGCCCATGGCGTACACCTCGGGCCGGGTCCGCGGGGTTCCCGGCTTGAACAGGTTGCCCTTCGGGATCGCGTAGCTGCCGTCGGGCCGGGGCTTGATCCGCAGGATCTTGCCGCGCAGGTCGTTGGTGTTGCCGGCGGTGGCCTGCGCGTCGAACGCGCGGCGGCCGTCCCGCTCGTCGATCGGTGTGAAGCCGCTGGACTCGAACGGGTCGGTGTTGTCGCCGATGGCGGCGTAGAGGTTGCCCTGCTCGTCCATCGTCAGCGAGCCGCCCATGTGCGAGTTGGCGCGGGCTTCGCCGCGCCAGGTCGGGACCGTGAGCAGGCGCTTCTCCGAGTCGAGGCGGACGCTGTCGCCGTCGACGGTGAACCGGGACAGATTGAGCTGTTTCTCCACCTTGTCGGACCAGAGCAGGTAGAGCCAGTTGTTCCTGCCGAAGTTCCGATCCAGCGTGAGACCGAGCAGGCCGTCGGACTGGCTGGTCTGCTCTGGGGTGTAGGCGAAGTCGATGAGCGTCGTGACGGCGAGGCTCTCCTGGTCGACGACCTTCAGCGCGCCGGTGCGCTCGATGTAGAAGACCCGGCGGTCCGGCGCCACGGCGAGCTCGAACGGGTCGGAGAGATCCTGGGCGACCAGCGGGATCCGCTCGAAGTTGTTGGTCCGGGTGGCGCCGCAGTCACCGGCGGCGGCGCCGGCCGCCCACCGGATGCCGCCGAGCAGGTGCTTGAGGAAGGCCTGCTCGGAGAAGGACGAGGAGCTGTGCCCGCCGGCCGTGTACCAGGAGCGGCCGCCGTCGTAGTTCTGGCACCACGAGTACGGGTGGTCGACGCCCTCGTCGAGGCCGGGGATCCCGTCACGCACCTTGACCTGCGCGAGGGTGTGGACCTTACCCGTCGGGTTGGTCCGCCAGTTGTACCACTCCTCGCTCCGTTCCCAGAGCTCTGGCAGGTCCTTGGTGGACGGGTGGGCGTGGTCGAGGACCTTGATCCGGCCCGGGAAGGTCCCGCCGGTGGCCGAGAAGTCCGGGTGGTTGTCGAAGATGGCCCCTACCAGGCCCTCGTACCAGTCCCAGTCGCGTTCGCTCGCCGAGGCGGCGTGCAGGCCGACCCAGCCGCCGCCACCGCGGATGAACCGCTGCAACGCGGCCCGCTGGTCGGCGTCGAGCAGGTCGCCGGACTCCGGGGTGGAGCTGGTGTTGTTGAACACGAGGGCGTCGAACCGTGCGAGGTTGGCGTCGGTGAACGCGGCCGCGTCGTCGGTCGCCTCGACCGCGAAGCGGTGGCGCGCGCCGAGCTTCCGGATGGCGTCGATGCCGGCGGGGATGGCGTCGTGGTGAACCTCCGTGACCTTGGAGAAGACCAGTACGCGGAACGAGGCGGTGGCTGCCGCGGTGGCTGCCGCGGTGGCGGTGGCCGGTACGGCGCTGGTCACCAGGAGGGTGATGGCCGTGAGCAGGGCGAGGACTAGCTGGCGTTGGCGTCTCATGCACGCGCTCCTAAGCGGGACGGGAGTCGGAAAGCGCTTTCCAGCCGCCGTCCAACCCTAGAAGACTCATTCCGATCGGTCAATGTGTTTCCGGCCGGCAATCGGTGCGGCGTGCGGCGCTCCGGCCGTCGATCGGATCCTCGGCTCCGCGACATCCGGTGTTGGTCGGTTTCGCGATCCCCGCTCGGCGAGGAGGGACTTTGATGCCGAGCACGTGCCCGAATGGAGTTACGCATTCGTTCCGGTCTTAGCGTCGAAGATCCTTCCCGGGTCGTTGACGGAGTCGCCGGGTGTCGTTACGGTCGGGTGAATCACCTCGGGAAAGCCCTTTCCGCGACGTCAGACGGGCCGCGCGCTGCGCCGCCGGACGCTGTCGTTCCGACATCGAGGAGGAGTGCCCGTGACACACCGCGCGGCCGACCAGAGCGCCGGCCTGGTCACGGACGACGTGCCGGCAGCGGCGCCCCCGACCGTCGACGCGGCCGGCGGTTCACCCGCCGGCGGGAACGCCCGGCCCGCCACACGCGCGGGCAGCCGGCTGCTACGCCTCCTCGAAGCGCTCTGGCGGCCGGCGCTGCTGCTCGCCGCGCTCTTCGCCGGCTGGTGGTTCGCCGCCGAACGCGAGTACATGCCCAACTATCTGCTGCCCACCCCCGGCCAGGTCTGGGCGACCATGACCGAGGACTGGTCGTTCCTCATGCGCAACACGTACGTGACGCTCTACGAGACCGTCATCGGCTTCGTCCTCGCCGCGTTGCTGGGCCTCGGTACCGCCGTCCTGATCGTGTACTCCCGCACCCTGGAGAAGGCCGTCTACCCGATCGTCCTCTTCGCACAGGTCATCCCGAAGATCGCGATCGCGCCCCTGCTCGTCGCCTGGTTCGGCGTGGGTCTCACCCCGAAGGTCGTACTGGCCGTGCTCATCGCGTTCTTCCCGGTCGTCATCTCCGGTGTGGCCGGGTTGCGTTCGACCGACCCCGAACTGCTGGACCTCTCCGCCACCATGGGCGCCGGGCCGTGGAAGACCTTCCGCAAGATCCGGTTTCCCCACGCGCTGCCGCACCTGATGTCCGGACTCAAGGTCGCCGTCACGCTCGCGGTCGTCGGCGCGGTCGTCGGCGAGTTCGTCGGAGCCGAGGAGGGCCTCGGCTACGTGCTGCTGGTGGCCAACGGAAACCTGGACGCCGCGCTGCTCTTCGCCGACCTGTTCCTGATGTCGCTGATCGGCATCGTGCTCTTCGCCGTCGTCGAGGTCGCCGAGGCGCTGCTCATCCCGTGGCACGCCAGCCGGCGCGGCGGCGTACCGCTCGCCACGTCCTGACCGCGACCCCCCGCCCGCACTCCGCCGGATGCTCCAGGAGGCATCACCCATGAGACGTCTCGCAATCACGGCCGTCGCGCTCCTGCTGCTGGGATCGCTCGCCGCCTGCGGCAACGACGGCGAACGGCAGACGACCGCCGACGGCAGGAAGAAGGTGACCCTCACCCTCAACTGGGTGCCGTACGGCGAACACGCTCCCTTCTACTACGGGCTCAAGAAGGGCTTCTACGACGCCGAGGGCATCGACCTCACCATCAGCGCCGGCGGCGGTTCCGGCAAGACCATCCAGGCCGTGGCGCAGCAGCAGACCGACTTCGGCTGGGCGGACACCCCGCCACTGCTCAAGGGCATCTCCAGCGGCATGAAGGTGAAGAGCGTCGGAGTGTTCCTGCAGAAGGGCCCCGCGTCCATCGAGTTCCTCGCGGACAAGGGCATGAAGTCGCCCGCCGACCTCAAGGGCAAGACCGTCGGCGGCACACCGGGGGACGCCATCTACGCGACCTTCCCCGCCTGGCTGAAGGCCAACGGCCTGGCCGAGTCGGACGTCAAGGTCGTCAACCTCGACGCCGCCGGCAAGATCGCCGCGCTCGCCGAGGGCCGCGTGGACGCGATCCAGGGCTTCTTCCACGACCAGGCACCCACCATCGAGGCGCGTACGGGCAAGGAGGTCGACTACCTGCTCTACGCCGACTGGGGCATGAACATGCTCGGAACCGGGCTGGTCGTCCACGAGGACACCCTGAGCGAGGACCCGGAGCTCGTCCGGGCGTTCACCCGCGCCACCCAGCGATCCTGGGCCGAATCCGCCAAGGACATCCCCGGCGCCACCGACGCCATGGCCGAGCTGGCCGAGAACGAGCCGGACAAGCCGGTGCTGGTCGAGCAGCTCACGTTGGCCGTGCCGCTGCTCGAGATCGACGGCGGTGGCGCGCCGGGGGTGAACGCGGAGGCGAAGTGGACCGAGACCATCGGCCTCATGAGCCGGTACGCCGGGCTCGAGGACGCGGGCGGCCCATCGACGTACTGGGACGGCTCCTACGGCAACGAGGGGTGACGCCGACATGTCCACCGCCACGCCGACGCTGACCGGCGCCGCCGTCGACCTCACCGACCTGACGGTCCGGTTCCAGTCCAAGCGGTCCCGGACCACCGCCGTGACCGACGTCAGCCTGCGGGTCGACCCCGGCGAGTTCGTCACCATCGTCGGCCCGTCCGGCTGCGGGAAGTCCACCCTGCTCAAGATCGTCGCCGGTCTGGTGGCACCCACCAGCGGTACCGTGAGTCTGCTCGGCCGCCCCGTACGCCGGCCCCAGCAGGACATCGGGTTCGTGTTCCAACGACCGGCCCTGCTGGAGTGGCGCAGCGTACGCAGGAACATCCTGCTCCAAGCCGAGATGCGCGGCCTGGACCGGTCGGTCGCCGCCCGGCGGGCGGACGAGCTCATCGCCCTCACCGGGCTGACCGGCTTCGAGAAGGCGCTGCCGCACGAGCTCTCCGGTGGCATGCAGCAACGGGTGGCCCTGTGCCGTGCGCTGCTGCACCAGCCGCCGGTGCTGCTCATGGACGAGCCGTTCGGCGCGCTCGACGCGCTGACCCGCGAGCAGCTCAACACCGAGCTGAACCGCATCTGGCGCGACACCGGCACCACAGTCCTGCTGGTCACCCACTCCATCGCCGAGGCGGTCTTCCTCGGCACCCGCGTCGAGGTGATGAGCCCTCGGCCGGGCCGGATCGTGCGCACCTTCCCGGTCGACATCCCGCCCGAGCGCGACTACGCGCAGGTCATGTCGGACGCGCGGTTCGACCGGCTCGCCACCCAGATCCGCCGCCTGCTCGGCGCGGGCGCCAACCACTGAACCGTCCTCGACCTGAACCGCGCGGGGCCCGCGCCCCCGTGCCTCAGCCGCGGCCCGGCGGAGCGCACGTGGGGGTGGGAAACGGTTCACCGACGTACCGGAGAGGCGAGCCGATGAACGGTCACGGCAGCCCGCCGCCTCTGCCCCTGCCCGGCGGGGTCGGCGTGTCCCGGCTCTGCGTCTACGACACCGCCGCCCCCGACGGCGAGATCGGCGGCACACCGCACCTGCACCTCTGCTGCGCCGAGGCGTACGTGGTGGTGGCCGGCGACGGGCTCGTGCAGACCCTCACCCTCGCGGGGTACCGCGAGACCCCGCTGCGCCCCGGCGCGGTCGTCTGGTTCGGCCCCGGCACCATCCACCGGCTCGTCAACCAGGGCAACCTGCAGATCGTGGTCCTGATGCAGAACAGCGGCCTGCCGGAGGCGGGCGACGCCGTGCTGACCCTGCCACCGGAGCACCTCACCGACCCGGCGACCTACGCGGCGGCCACCGCGCTGCCCGGCGGGGGAGCACCCGGAACCGACCTGACCGCCGCACATGCCCGCCGCGACCTCGCCGTACGCGGATTCGAGCGCCTTCGGGCGGCCGCGAAGAACGGTGACCTCGCACCGCTGCGCGACTTCCACTCCGCGGCCGTCAGCCTCGTCCGGCCGTTCGTCGACAGCTGGCGCGAGCGGTGGCTGAGCGGCGCGCTGCGGGCGGCCACCGAGACCGGGCGCCAGCTCGACGATCTCGCCCGCGGCGAGGCGCCGTACCTCGCCGACGCGGCGGTCGGTCAGTTCGCCGAGCCGCACGAGCGGGGCCGGCACGGCATGTGCGGCCTGCTCGACACCTATCCCGTCACCTGACCAGCGAAACGCGCCGTTGTCGGGCTTCGCGCGCGGTCAGGGGCCTGACGGGTGCGCCGGGAACCGTGTTGCCGGCCGGAGTGCCGGCTGCGACGCTACCGACGATGATCGACAAGCCCGGTGTTGACGAGCGGTTGCTGGCGGCCGAGGTCTCCGCCGCCTGGGTCGTGGAGGTCGCCCGACTCGTGTTCATGCCGGTCGGGCTCGACGGGGACGCCTGGGCGTACCGGGTGGACACCCGCGACGGCGAGCGCTACTTCCTGAAGCTGCGCCGCGGCGAGTTCAGCCCGGCCGCCGTTCTGCTGCCCGGCCTTCTCCGCGCGCACGGCGTCAGCCAGGTGGTGGCGCCGATCGGGCTGCCGGAGGGCGGAGCCGCGCGGCGGTTCGATGACCACCAACTGCTGCTCTACCCGTTCCACGACGGCGGGAGTCTGTGGGGCCGTGGTCTCACCGACCGTCAGTGGTATGAGTACGGTCAGTTCCTCAGCCGGTTGCACGCCGTCACGCCGTCCACCGACATCGCCGCGGTCCTGCCGGTGGAGACCTACCGGTCCCGCGCGGGCGAACGGCTGGGCACTCGGGCTGAACAGGCCGCGGCGAGCGAGACCCTCGGCGCTTTCTGGAACCGGTACGGTGCCGCGTTGCAGCGGCTGTCCGCGCGAGTCGACGACCTCGCCTCGCACGTCACGCACGGTCGACACGTCATCTGCCACGCCGACATCCACCCCGGCAACCTGATAGCGGACGGCGGCGGTCCACTGCACGTCGTGGACTGGGACGCGCCGATCCTCGCGCCGCGCGAGCGGGACCTGATGTTCATCTACAGCCGGGACTTCGGCGACCACCCGGTCGACGCCCACCGCGCGGCACTCTTCCATCGAGGCTACGGGCCGCTGGAACCGGACCGGAACCTGCTGAACTACTACCGCAGCGAACGGCACCTCGACGAGGTGGCCGCATTTCTGGGCAGCATCCTCGACCCCGAAGCCAGTCCAGAATCTCGGGCCAACGATCTGCACTGGCTGACCCGCATCGCCGAGACCGTCGCCGACCCCGGCTACGCGGCCTGATCCCGGGTGACCCGGTGTCGGCCCGGCCGGGACCGATGCCCACCGACTGTCCAGGTCCTCGTCGATCCCGCGAGGTATGCGGGAGGCTGTCGTAGGAAGGGGTTAGCCTTCGCGCCGTGACCTCCACCCCTTCCGAAGACTCCGCGCTGGATCCCTCGGGCGCCCGGATCCGCGACATGGGCACCGCGGCCGTGGAGTGGGCCGCCGCCTATCACGAGTCGATCCGCGACCTGCCCATCGTGCCCCGGGTCTCCGCCGCCGAACTGAGGCGGCTGCTGGCCGAGCCGCTCCCCGTCGACGGGCGCGACTTCACCGACCTGCTCGACGTCTTCCGCGAGGTGATCGTGCCGGGCAGCCGGCACAACGGCCACCCGCGCTTCTTCGGCTACGTCTCGGCGCCGGGCACCGCGGTCGCCGCCGTCGCCGACCTGCTCGCGTCGACCCTGAACGCCAACCTGCCCGCGTGGCGCTCGGCACCGGCCCCCACCGAACTGGAACACGTCACGATCGACTGGATCCGGGAGGCGCTCGGCTGTGATCCGGGCGCCGGCGGGCTCTTCACCAGCGGCGGCTCGATGGCCAACCTCACGGCGCTCGCCGCGGCCCGGCACCGTCACTGCGGCGACGCGGTCGCCGACCACGGCGCGGCCGCACACCCCGCGCCGCTGCGCGTCTACGCCTCCACCGAGACCCACCACTCCGTGCAGAAGGCGGCGGCGCTGCTCGGCATCGGGCGCGCCAACGTGCGTCAGATCCCGGTCGACGGCGGCTTCCGGATGGATGTCGACGCCCTCGTCGCGGCCGTCGAGGAGGACCGCGCCGCGGGCCTGGACCCGTTCTGCGTGGTGGCGAACGCCGGCACCGTGGTCACCGGCGCCGTCGACCCGCTGCGCGAGGTCGCCGCCGTCGCCCACCGATACGGGCTCTGGATGCACGTCGACGCCTGTTACGGCGGCTTCGCCCGGCTGGCCCCGTCGGCCCGTCCGCTCTTCGACGGTCTGGCGGAGGCCGATTCGGTCGCCCTCGACCCGCACAAGTGGCTCTACCTGCCGGCCGACTGCGGCTGTCTCATCTACCGTGACCCCGAGGCCGCACGGGCGGCCTTCCGGCTGGACGCCGATTACACCCGGGTCACCCAGCCCGAGTCCGCCGAGGCCTTCGCGTTCTGGGACTACGGCCCCGACCTGTCCCGGCGCTTCCGCGCGCTCAAGGTGTGGATGCTGCTGGCCCACGCCGGCTCCCGGGCGCTCGGCGAGGCGATCGAGGGCAACCTCGACTGCGCTCGGCACCTGGGTGAACTCGTCGACGGGAGCGACGAGTTCGAGCTGCTGGCCCCGGTCGGGCTCTCCATCGTCTGCTTCCGCTACCTGCCGCGGACGCTGCGGGACAAGCCCCGGTCCGATGCGGACGAGCGGCGTCTGGACCGCCTCAACGAGCGCATCATGGTCGCGCTGCAACAGGGCGGCAGTTCCTACCTGTCCAACGCCTCCGTCAACGGTCGCTTCGCCCTGCGCGGCTGCGTGCTGAACTACCGGACGACCCGGCGGGACGTGGAGATCCTGCTCGACGATGTGCGGCGAGCTGCGGAACAGGTGATCGCCGGCGCGGGGTGAGCGAAGCCCGCCCATCCGTTTTGTCGTGGATTGGCGGTGCACGCTCAGTGGTCGGACAGCCATCGAGGAAGGTCTTGCGCGGTCTTCGTATACAACATACGCTCCCCGAATCGCCCACGTGAGGAGCTCTCAATGACGAACCTCCCCTTCCGCGAACCGAGCCTGCCCCGGCTCCGTCCACTCCGGGCCGCACTCGCGGCGGTCGCCGTGGCCTGCACCGTCGCGGCCTGCTCGCCGGTGTCGGACAGTGGGGGCGACACGGGCTCGGGCGGAAACCAGTCGGCGGGCCAGGACTCGTTCGGCTCACCGGCGGACCCCAACGCCGTGCGCGACGGCGGCAACCTGGTCATCGCCCTCTCGGCGGAGCCCGACGCGCTCGACCCGACCCTGTCGCGCAGCCTCTACTCGCGCTACGTCTTCCAGGCCATGTGCCAGAAGCTCTACGACGTGGACGAGAAGGCCCAGGTCGTACCCCAGCTGGCCACCGCCCTCCCCACCACCAGCGGCGACGGGAAGAGCGTGACCATCCCGCTGCGCGAGAACGTGCGCTTCGCGGACGGCACACAGTTCGACGCCGCCGCCGTGAAGGCCACCATCGAGCGGCACCTGAGCAACGCCCGCTCGGCCCGCAAGAGCGAACTCGGCCCGATCGAGGCCGTCGACACCCCGGACGCCCACACCGTGGTCATCCGCCTGACGCAACCCTTCGCGCCCCTGGTCGGCGCGCTCGCCGACCGCGCCGGCATGATCATGAGCCCGAAGGCGCTGCAGAGCCTCGGCGACGACTTCGCCTCCGCCCCGGTCTGCGTCGGCCCCTTCAAGTTCGCCAAGCGGGTACCCCAGAACTCCATCGAGGTCGTGCGGGACCCGAACTTCTACGACGCCTCGAAGGTCCACCTCGACGGCATCACGTGGCGCATCCTCAGCGACGCGAGCATCCGCGCCGCCAACCTGCGCTCCGGCGACGCCCAGGTCGCCGACAGCGTCTCCACCCAGGACGTCGCCGCGCTGCAGCAGGAGTCCTCGCTGACCGTGCTGCAGTCCCAGTCCCTCGGCTACCAGGGACTCACGTTCAACATCGGCAACGTCGACGGTCTCGGCGCCGCGCCCAAGCCCATCAACCGGCCGATCGCCCAGAACGCGAAGATCCGGCAGGCCTTCGAGCACGCGATCGACCGGAAGGCGCTGGTCCAGGCGGTCTTCAGCGGCATCCACGCCGAAGCCTGCTCACCCATCTCGCCGGCGAGCCCGTTCTCGTCTCCCGAGGCGCAGAGCTGCCCGGCGCACGACCCCGCCAAGGCCAAGCAGCTGCTCACCGAGGCCGGCGTCCAGACCCCGTATCCGGTGACGATGCTCGCGTCGAACACGCCCGACACGCTGCGCCTCGCGCAGGCCCTGCAGTCGATGGTCAAGGACGGCGGCTTCGACCTGAAGATCAACCCGGTAGAGTACTCCTCCCTCCTCGACGAGCAGGACCGCGGCAACTTCGAGCTGCTGCAGTTGGGCTGGAGCGGACGCATCGACCCGGACGCCAACATCACCAACTTCGTCGGCACCCGGGCCAGCCAGAACGTCGCCGGCTACAGCAATCCGCAGCTCGACAGCGTGCTGACGCAGGCCCGCCAGGCGAGCGACATCGAGGAGCGCAAGAAGCTGTACGGGCAGGCGGTGACGATCCTCCAGCAGGACGACGCCCTGATCTACCTGTACCGGCAGCGGAACCTCACCGCGTTCTCCAACAAGATCCAGGGTTTGCAGGTCTTCCCCGACGGCGTGATCCGCGCGGCCTTCGCCGGATTCACCAAGTAGGTCGACAATGGCCCGGTATCTGATCACGCGCGCCTGGCAGTCCGCGCTGACCCTGCTCCTGTCGACGATCGTGGTGTTCTTCGGTGTGCGCGCCCTCCCCGGTGACCCGGCGCTCGCGCTGGCCGGGGAGGACCGCTCGCCCGAGGCACTGGAGGCGATCCGGCACCACTACGGGTTGGACCAGCCGCTGCCACTCCAGTTCGCCCAGTACGTGGGGCGGATGGCCCAGGGTGACTTCGGGGAGTCGATCCGGACCGGGATACCGGTGTCCTCGATGCTCACCACCGCCCTGCCCGTGACGGCCGAGCTCGCCGTCCTCGCCATCCTCATCGCCGCCGCGCTCGGCGTCGGCGCCGGGGTGCTCGCGGCCGTACGCCGCGGGCACCCCGCGGAGTGGCTGGCCAACGGCCTGGCCCTGGTCGGGCTGTCGGTGCCGCACTTCTGGCTCGGACTGCTCGCGATCCTCTACCTCTCGGTGGCGACGGGGCTCTTCCCCGCCTCCGGGTTCGTGCCGCTGCTGGACGACCCGGTGGACAACCTGCACCACCTCGTCCTGCCCGCCGTCATTCTCGGCACCGGCCTCGCCGCCATCATCATGCGGCAGACCCGGTCGGCGATGCTGGACTCGCTCTCGTCCGACTACGTGCGTACGGCGAAGGCGAAGGGGCTGCGTCCGCGTGCCGTCATCACCCGGCACGCCCTGCGCAACAGTCTCATCGTGGTCGTGACGATCGTGGGTCTCCAGCTCGGCGGGCTCATCTCGGGCGCGGTCGTCACCGAGCAGATCTTCGGGCTGCCCGGCTTCGGCAAGATGACGATCGACGCGGTGTTCCAGCGGGACTACCCGGTCATCCAGGCCGTCGTCCTGCTCACCGCGACCGCCTACATCCTGATCAACTTCCTCGTCGACCTGCTCTACTCCGTCATCGATCCCCGCATCCGAGTGACGGGGGACCCGGCATGACCGTCCTGACCGTTCCGACCGCCGACGCCGTTCCGGCGGGCCTGAGCCGACGCACCCGGATCCTTCGCCGGCTCCGGCGCAACCCGCTCGCCGTGGTGAGCTTCGTCGTCCTGGCGCTCGCCGCCGTCGCCGCTCTGCTCTCGCCCTGGCTCGCCCCGTACGCGGTCGAGCAGACCGACTTCGCCCACACGTTCGCCCCGCCGGGCAGCCCCGGGCACCTGCTGGGAACCGACGACCTCGGCCGTGACGTGCTGTCCCGCATCATGCTCGGCGCGCGCGCCTCCCTCCAGGTGGCGTTCCTGGCGGTGGCCACCTCGCTGGTGATCGGTGTGCCGCTCGGGCTCGCCGCCGGATACTTCCGGGCGTGGGACGCGGTCATCTCGCGCTTCACCGACCTGCTGCTCGCGTTTCCGTTCCTGATCATGGCGGTGGGGCTGGCGGCGATCCGCGGCGCCAGCCTCACCAATGCCGCCGTGGCCGTCGGGATCGCGCAGATCCCGGGCGTGATCCGGGTGGTGCGCTCGGACACCCTGCGGCTCAAGTCGCTGGACTTCGTCGCCGCCGCCATCGTGGACGGCGCCAGCGACCTGTGGGTGCTCGCCCGGCACATCCTGCCCAACGCGACGTCCGTGATCCTGGTGCAGGCCACGGTGGCGATCCCCGCCGCGATCCTCGGCGAGGCCGTGCTCTCGTTCCTGGGCCTCGGTATCCAGCCACCCGCTCCCAGCCTCGGCACCATGCTCGCCACCGCCCAGCAGTTCGCCGCCCGCGCACCGTGGGCCGCCGTTCTCCCGGGTGTGGTGATCATGGGCCTGGCGCTGGCGTTCAACGTCTTCGGTGACGCCCTCCGGGACGCCCTCGACCCGAAGGGGGACCGGCGATGACCACGACCGAACGCATCGGTGACCGGCCCGCGCCCGCCGCGCCGGCGCTGGAGCTGCGCGACCTCTCGGTCACCTTCCGCACCGAGGGTGGCAACGTCTCCGCGGTCGACCGGGTGAGCCTGGACCTCGCCCCGGGGGAGATCGTCGGCATGGTCGGCGAATCGGGGTGCGGGAAGAGCGTCACGGCGATGAGCATCGCCGGCCTGCTGCCCGACAGCGCCCGGATCACCGGCTCGATCCGGCTGCAGGGCACCGAGCTCGTCGGGGCCCGCGACTCCGTGCTGCGCCGCGTGCGCGGCAAGGAGATCGCGTACATCTTCCAGGAACCGATGAGCTCGTTGAACCCGGTGCTGACCGTGGGCCGCCAGATCGCCGAGGTCCTCCAGGTCCACGAACGGATGTCCCGGCGCGCCGCCCGGGCCCGCGCGGTGGAGCTGCTGGCCCTGGTCGGCATCCCGTCGCCCGCGACCCGGGTCGACAACTACCCGCACCAGCTCTCCGGCGGGATGCGCCAACGGGTGATGATCGCGATGGCGGTGGCCTGCGGCCCGAAGGTGCTGGTGGCCGACGAACCCACCACCGCGCTCGACGTCACCGTGCAGGCCGGCATCCTCCAGGTGCTGCGCGATCTGCGCGACCGGCTCGGCACGAGCATCCTCATCATCACGCACGATCTTGGGGTGATCGCCGACGTCGCGGACCGCGTCGTCGTCATGTACGCGGGCCGGGTGGTGGAGCGGGCGCAGGTCACCGACCTGTTCGCGCACCCCCACCACCGCTACACCGCGGGACTCCTGTCGGCGTCACCGACGCCCGGTGTGCACGCCGGCACCCAGCGCCTGCAGGAGATCCCCGGCCTGGTCCCCGTCCTGTCGAGCCAGCCGGACGCCTGCACCTTCGCGGACCGCTGCCCCGCGGCGGACACCCGGTGCCGCGACGCCGCGCCGCCCCTCGCGGCGGTCGCCACGGCCACCGACCACCTCGCGGCGTGTTGGCATCCCTGCCCGATCCCGCGGACGCAGCCGGAGGAGGCGAGCGCATGACGGAACAACCGAACGCCCTCGAGCTGGACGACCTCGTCATGCACTTCGGCCCCGTACGCGCCGTGGACGGCGTCTCCCTGCGCATTCCCCGCGGCCGGGTCACCGCGCTGGTCGGGGAGAGCGGATCCGGGAAGTCGACGGTGGGGCGCTGCGTGGTGCGGCTCGTGGAACCCACCGCGGGCGCGGTGCGGATCGCCGGGACGGACGTCACCCACCTGACCCGGCGGCAACTGCGCCGGCACCGCAGCGACGTGTCGATAGTCTTCCAGGATCCCGCCGGGTCACTGAATCCACGGATGCTGGTCGGCGACATCGTGGCCGAGCCGCTGCGGCTGTCCGGCCGGCGGCTCTCCGGACGCGACCGGGAGGCCCGCGTCGCCGCCGAACTCGGCCGGGTGGGCCTGCGCGGCGAGGTGGCCCGCCGCTACCCGCACGAGCTCTCCGGCGGCCAGCGCCAGCGGGTCAGCATCGCCCGGGCATTGATCTCCGAGCCCAACCTGCTCATCGCGGACGAACCGACGAGCGCGCTCGACGTCTCCGTGCAGGCGTCCGTGCTCAACCTCCTCGCCGACCTGCAACGGGACATCGGCTTCGCCTGCCTCTTCATCACCCACGACCTCTCGGCCGTCGAGTACCTGGCGGACGACATCGCCGTCATGTACCTCGGCCAGCTCGTCGAGCAGGGCTCCCGGGAACAGATCTTCAGCCGGCCCGCCCACCCCTACAC
>NZ_SMKG01000074.1 GCF_004348525.1 Micromonospora sp. 15K316
CGAAGCTCTCACGCCGGCAAAAGGCCGTGAACCGCGCCCACGCGAAAATCCGCGCCCGCGGCGAACGGGCGATCGCCACCCTCAAGACCTGGAAGATCCTGAACAAGCTGCGCTGCTGCCCACGGCGAGCGACTCCGATCGTGCAGGCCATCCTCGTTCTGCACCACGTCGAAGCCAACCGCTACGCAGGATGAAAAAGGCCCAGTGCACGGATCTGCCGCGATCCGCGCGAAGCGGAGCGTGACCACCCAGCAGCCCTCGGAGTGTCCGGACATGCCGAGATGAGTGTGCTGCCTGAAGTCGCGATATCGGCCCTATCGGCGTTTCCACCAGCGCCGCGGGCCGGGCGCTTCGGTGGCGGTTGGCGCCAGTAGAGACTGGGCTGTTGACTTGCTGACTACCAGGCTGATCTCGCAGATGGCGCTGTTGACGAGAACGCCTTCACAATCGGGATCGGTCGCGGCCATCTGGAGGAGAACCTCACCGGACAGGCCCGCGTTGAACCGGGGACCAAAGTTGCGTAATGCCGCTTCGGGATCGGCATATGCCAGCACGCGTGGCAGCCCGTCGCCGTGAGTGGTCCTGCCCGCGCCAAGGTTGCCGTCAGCGACATACCCGTGCGCGCCGTGGGCGGGCACCCCGGTGGCCACAATGCCGACCGTGGAGGCCCGGAAGAGCCTGAGAAAGCGCTCGTAGCTTTCAGGGGTCTTGGTTTCCGCGTGCTCCGAAATGACATCGGACAGCGGGGTTTCACTCATGCGGCGGACGATAGCCTGCATGCCACGCGCGCATCACGGCGGGCTGTTGAGGGGCAGCCCCATGTCCGGTGAGCGCCGCCGACCCGAACAACGGCTGCCGCATCACTATGCTGCAGCCCACGCCACACCGGGTTGGACGTCGTGTCGAGCGTCCGGACATGCCGTCGACCGCGCGCGTTCGGCGCCGCCCTGTCGTGCCGATGGGCTGACCGGCGGGCGCGGTGCCTCAAATCATCGCGGGAAGGATGACCCGTTCCAGCACCGTGAGCGGGGTCCGCCACTGGTCGGGGTCGTCGTAGTTGCCAGCGGTGATGGCCGCGGTGAGGTCCAGGTGGGGCAGGACGAACAGGCGCTGGCCGCCGTTGCCCATGCCGGCCACCAGCCGATGACCCTCGATGGATTCGATGTACCACTGGTAGCCGTACTGCGCGCCCCAGCTGGTCTGCAGGCGTGGCTGGAGCATCGTGCGGATCCAGTCGGCGGGGACGACCCGCTGACCGTCCCAGGTTCCCTCGGCCAGCACCAGCTCGCCGAGCCTGGCCAGGTCGCGCGGCGCGAGTCGCAGCCCGGACGCGGCGGAGGCCACTCCGTCCGCGCCGGTCATCCACTCGAAGCTGCCGATGCCCAGCGGCGCGAACAGCACGGCCTGCGCGTACTGCGGCAGCGAATGCCCGGTGCCGTCGGCGATCAGTCGGCCGAGCAGAGCCGTGGCACCGCCGCAGTAGGTCCATTGGGTGCCAGGCGGCTCAAGGATCGGCCGATCCAGGATGTACCGGTATCGGTCCGGTGCCAGCTCCATCGCGATCTCGGCGTTGGCTGGGCTGTTGTACGGGAGATCTTCGCGCCATTCCACGCCCAACGACATTGTCAGCGCGTGCTCGACGGTGAGCCGGGCACGCCGGGGGTCGGCCGCCAGGTCGGGGTACTGCGGGAACCGCGGCAGGAGCGGCTCCGTTGGCGGCGGGACCAGTCCTTCGCCGAGCGCGATGCCGTACAACAGGACGGTCACGCTCTTGGTGACGGACCGGATGTCGTGCAGGACCCCGGGCCCGAACTCGACGACGCCCAGCGAGTCGCCCCAGGCGAAATCTTCGCCGGCCCTGTAGTACTCCAGCACGGTTTGACCACCGCGAACCGCCGCGACGGCGTGCAGACCGTCGACCTGGCCAGCTTGGAGTATTTGGTCGAGACGGTCACGCAACTGCGTCGTCATGGGCACTCCGAGGGGGCGATGTCGACCAGCGGAACAGCATGCTCGTTATAGCGGAATTTCCGCTTCTGGAGCGACCCGATTGGGAGGAAACCCAGCCCGGCCCGCCCAGCTGACCGCTGCAGCCATGATTCAGTCGTGAGCGACGGCCACACGCTGGCGCAGAGCCTCGACGTCGACGTTCAGGACATGCCGGCCCATTTGATGAGATCGCTGTCGACGGTGCGCGGGGTGGCGCCGAGCACGAGCAGCACAACCCGCCACACCCAGCGCGAGCTGCGGCCGCGCATCCGCATCTGCCGCGATCCGCGCGACACCGGTGTGACGCCGCGCCCGTACACAGACACCCATTGCTTCCACTCCGCCTGGCGGTGCAGTCAAGGTGGAAGTACCGAACCCAGATCACCACGGAGGCCATCGTCGGCGGGGTGACAGGCAACCTCGACAGCCCCGACACGCTGCTGCTCGGCAGGTACGACCGGCGGGGTCGACTCCGGTACACGGGCCGCACCCACCCTTTGGGTGCGCAGCAGCGGGCCGAGCTCGGCGGGATGCTGTCGCCGCTACGCCCCTCGAATCGCCGAGGCGGAACCGTGTGCCCATGGCCGGAGACGCTACCGGCGTCGTGGTCGGGACAGCTTGACCGGCCGGAGCCGCTGCCGTATGTGCAGGTGGAGCTGGTCGTGGTGGTGGAGATCGAGGCTGACGTCGCGTTCGACCACCAGCGGTTGCGCCACCGAGTGAGGTACATCCGAGCCAGGCCTGACGTGTCGACATACGACGTGCCGCTGCTTCTCGGTGAGGAAGAGGGCTACTTCGGCGAGCCATGACGGCCGACCGATGCTGCCGCTCCTGTGCGCCGAACCACCATGCCGCCGTCAGCCGGCAAATCTGCGCATAGGTGTGAGCGGTTGTGAGAGAGGCAGGCGTTCGCCAGAGCACACAGACGGCGGTTTAAGAGTGCGAGACCAGTTGCCCGCGATACGGCGGGCAGCAGGGTTCCGCCCGCCGCCAGGGGGCCGGGCTTTTCTCGGGCCGCCTCACGCAGCCGGACGTCTCCGGGTGCCGCGCAGTTCGGTGCGCTGACACCCCATCGAACACCGCTACCCGACAAGGGAGGACGTGCTCCTCCCGGCGACGGTCGTGTTCGTGGTGCTGTCCGTGCCCGCGTCCCCTGACGCGGCGGTCCACCTGTCCTGACCGCCGACAACCGCCCCGGCAGCTCGTCCGGGGCCGGAGGTGAATCCGCTCATGCACGGCATCCTGGCACGTCTTCGTGCCCTCCCCCGTTCCCGTGCGGCCCACCGCACCGGACGCTTCGCCGCCGTCGCGGGCGGCGTACTGCTGTTCCTGTCCGTGCCCGCCGCCGCGTACGCCGACAGCGGCACGCTGGTGCTGGCGGCGAACTCCCTGCCGGTCGTCATCAACAATTTGCGGCTGTGGCTGATCGGCATCCTCGCCGCGGTCGCGACCCTGTTCCTCGTCCTCGCCGGCGTGTACTGGGCCACCGCCGGGGGTGATCCGGCGCAGGTTGAGCGGGCCAAGGGCGCGCTGCGCAACGCCCTGGTCGGCTACGGCCTCGCGGTCCTCGCGCCCGTCCTGCTGCAGATCGTCCAGGGCATCGTCGGAGCCCCGTGATGGGTTTCCTGTTCGATCAGATCCTGGACTGGCTGGCGACGGCGATCCTCGCGACCGTGGACGCACTGTTCGCGGTGATCAGCGGCGCCCTGCTGGTCACCCCGAACGTCACCGGTCTGCCGCAGGTGCAGGCTTTGACCGGCCGTTCCGTGCTCGTCGTGGACACCGTCTTCGTCCTCGCGTTCGTGGCCGCCGGCGTGCTCACCATGACCGCCGGTGGCGGCGAGAGCTCCCGCTACACGATCAAGGACCTGCTTCCTCGCCTGATCGTCGGATTCGTCGCCGCTCACTTCTCCCAACTGTGGTGCGCCACGTTCATCGACCTGGCCAACGCGATGACCGGCGCGCTCACCACCCCCGGAGGGGACGCCGACGGGCCCTTGCGAGCGATCAGGAGTCACATCGGCGGCGGGCGGGACAAGGTGGCGGCGCTGCTGTTCGTGGTCTGCGTGGCGATCATCGCGGTGCTGCTCGCGGCCACGGCGTTCAGCGTGATCGTCCGCTTCGCGGTCGTGCTCGTCCTGACCGCCGCTGCGCCGCTCGCGTTGGCCTGTCACGCGTTGCCGCAGACCGACTCGGTCGCCCGCCTGTGGTGGCGCTCCTACGCCGGGGTGCTGGCGGTGCCGGTCGTGCAGGGCTTCACCCTCTATGTCGGGCATTGGATGCTTACCGACCCGCAGCACCTGCTGCCCGTGCTCGGTCTGCCGGTCGAGCCTGGTGGGGTGCTCAACCTGTTCATCGTCATGGTCATGCTCTGGACCACGGTCCGGGTGCCCGCACTGATGCGCCGCTACGTAGCCGCCGGCGGCAGCGGCCGCGGAGTGAACATGATCGGCGCGGCCGCGCGGGTGCTCGTCGTACAGCAGGTCACCCGCTCGGTCCCCGGTCTCGGCCGCGGCTTGAAGGCGGTGGGCCGATGAGCACCCACGCGGACCGGTCGGACGCGGGTCGGGTGCGGATGCCCGCTGACGTTGACGCCCCGGACAAGGTCGCCTACGGGCTGACGTTTCGGCAGTTGGCGATCCTCGCCGTCGCCGCCCTGGCCTTCTACGGCGCCTGGCGTTTCCTGCATCAGCTGGTGCCGGTGCCGGTGCTGGTCGGTGCCGCCGTGGTGCTCGGGGCCATGGTCTTCGCGGTCGCGGTCGGCCGCCGCGATGGGCTGCCGCTGGATGTGTGGCTGCTGGCCGCGGTCCGCCACGCGCAGGCACCTCGTGCGTTGTCGACGACGGATACGACGTCGAGGACGCCGGACTGGGTGCAGGCCCCGAAGAGCAGGGTGATGACGCCGGCGCCGTTGACGCTACCCGCCGACGCGATCGCCGACGGCGGGGAGATCCGCCTGGGTGGCGCGCGGGCCGCGATGGTCGCCGCGTCGAGCGTCAACCTCGCGCTGCGTACCGCCGACGAGCAGGCCGCCCTGATCGACACGTTCGGCCGCTGGCTCAACAGCCTGGCCACCCCGACGCAGATCGTGGTGTCGGCGCGGCCGGTGGACCTGCACTCCGCCGCTCGCGCCCTCTCCCAGGTAATGGATGGCCTTCCACACCCGGCCCTGGCGGAGGCGGCGGCCGACCACGCCCGCTTCCTGGAGGATCTCGCGACGCGGCGGGATCCGCTGCGCCGGCAGGTCCTCATCGTCACCCGCACCAGCCCCGGCGAGCGCGGTGAGCATGCCGCGCGGCGGCGCGCCGACCAGGCGGTCCGCGTCCTGTCCGGGCTCGGCGTCACCACCCGAACGCTGGACGGGACGGCGGTGACTGCCGCGATCGCCGCTTCCGCCGACCCGTACCGGCCGCCCCGACCCGGCGGACTCGCCGCACCGGACGCCGTCATCACTTCCACGCCCCACCATCGTCGCCGGCCGCGAAGGAGCGAACAGCCGTGAAACTGCGCAACCGATCCCACACGAGCAGGCGGAACCGCCAGTCGCAGAGGTTGGCGGCTACCGTCGCCCCCGCTTCGGTGGAGGTCACCCCCCGCTTTTTGCGCGTCGGTGACGGCTACGCGGCCACCCTCGTGGTGACCGGTTACCCGGCCGAGGTCGGCCCGGCCTGGCTCGAACCCCTGCTGTCCTGGCCGGGCCGCCTCGAGCTCGCCCTGCACATCGATCCGCTGCCCGCGCCGGCCGCGGCGGCGCGGCTGCGTGACCAGCGTGCCCGCTTCGAATCGTCGCGGCGAGCGGACGCCGAGCGGGGCAAGCTCGCCGACCCGATGGTGGAGGCGGCGGCCGAGGACGCCGCGGACCTCGCAGACCGACTCGCCCGCGGCGCCGCGAAGCTGTTTCGCGTCGGTCTCTATTTGACTGTGCACGCCCGCACCGAAGACGAACTCCTGGAAGCTTGCGCGCAGGTGAAAGCCGCCGCTGCGTCGACGCTGATCGAGGTGCAGCCGGCCACCTGGCGGCACCTGGCGGGCTGGAGCACCACCCTTCCGCTGGCCACGGACAGTCTGCAGATGCGCCGCACCATGGACACCGCCGCCCTCGCCGCAGCGTTCCCCCTTGCGAGCGCGGACCTGCCGGCGCCGCTGCCCGGCGACCCGCCCGCCGAGGGCGGGGTCCTCTACGGGGTGAACCCGGACTCGCAAGGCGTCGTGTGGTGGGACCGCTGGGCCCAGGAGAACCACAACAGCGTCGTCCTCGCACGCTCCGGCGCCGGCAAGTCGTACTTCGTGAAACTGGAGATCCTGCGCAACCTCTACCAGCGGGTGCAGGTCGCCGTCATCGACCCCGAAGACGAATACCTCCGGCTGGCCGATGCGGTCGGCGGCACCGTAGTGCGCCTCGGCATGGCTGGGGTGAAGGTCAACCCTTTCGATCTGCCTACCGGGGACCACAGACCCGACGTCCTCACCCGACGAGGGCTGTTCGCGCACACCCTCATCGCGGTGCTGCTCGGCGAGCAGCCGCCACCGGCGGAGCGCGCCGCGCTGGACCGGGCGATCCTCACCGCCTACCGGCAGGCCGGCATCACCGCCGACCCGGCCACCCACCACCGGCCCGCCCCCCTGCTGCGCGACCTCAAAGCCTGCCTACACGCCGACGACGACACGGCCGCCCGGCAACTCGCCGCCCGGCTCGCCCCGTGGGTGCACGGATCGTTCTCGCACCTGTTCGACGGGCCAACCACCACCCGCCCCGACGGGCACCTGGTCGTGTGGTCGCTGCGGCATCTGCCCGAGGAGCTGCGCACCGTCGGCATCCTCCTCGCGTTGGACGCGATCTGGCGGCAGGTCGACACCCCCGGCCGATCAGACGTGCGCCGGCTCGTGGTGGTGGACGAGGCGTGGCTGCTGATGCGCGACGGCGAGGGAGCCCGGTTCCTGTTCCGCATGTCCAAGGCCGCCCGCAAACGCCACGCCGGGCTGGCCGTGATCACCCAGGACGTCGCCGACGTGCTCGGCAGCGACCTCGGTCAGGCCGTCGTCGCGAACGCCGCGACCCAGGTGCTGCTCAAACAGGCACCGCAGGCCATCGACGCCATCGGCGGCGCGTTCGGCCTCACCGCCGGCGAACGCCGTCTGCTGCTGGCCGCCCGTGTGGGAACCGGCCTGCTGATTTCGGGCACCAGCCGGACCAGCTTCGAGGCCGTCGCCTCCGCCGCCGAACACCAGCTGTGCACGACCCGGCCGAGCGACCTGGCGCACCTCGACGACGAGGAGGCTCTGTGATCCCGTCCGCCGCCCACCTCACCACCGCTGCCCCGATGCCCACACCTGCGCCGAGCGGGCCGAGTGTGGGCGTCGCACCGCCGACTGGAGCCGCTCGGTGGGTGCTCGACATCGCCGCCTGGACCATGCAGCGGCCCTGGTTGCTCGCCGTCGCCGCAGCCGTACTGGTCGCCTACATCGCCGCCCGGAACCTCCTCGCCGGGTGGCGGCACCGCTACCACGCCGACGGGGCGCGGCTGGTCACGATTGCCCCGCCGCCCGAGGTCGACCCGCGCAGCGCCGCGGCGTTGTGGGCCAACCTGCACGGCACGCTCACCCCGTCGCGCCGACGCAGGCTGCTCTACGGCAGACCACACGTGGTGTGGCAGTACACGTGGTCCGGCCGTCGGCTGCTGATCAGCGTGTGGGTACCCGGCAGCGTTCCGCCTGGCGCTGTCGAGGCCGCTGTGCGCGGCGCGTGGCCGGGTGCGGCCTGCACCACCAGCGCCATTAAAGGCCCGCCGATCCCCCACGACGCGACCGCCGTGGGCGGGCACCTGCTGCCCTACGCCGCCGAATGGCTGCCCCTGGCGACCGATCACGACAATGATCCGCTGCGCGCTCTGATGGCCGCCGGTTCGAGCCTGCGCGCCGATGAGCACGCGTGCGTGCAGGTCCTCGCCCGCCCCGCCGCCGTCCGGCGCGCCCAGCGGGCCCGCCGCGCCGCGACACGGCTGCGCGACGGCAAAACCGCCCTCCCAGCGATCAACCCGGCCGCGCCGCTGCTGTGGCTCATCGAGGCGTTCCTGCCCGGCCGCCCCGCCCACACCCTCGGCCGGCACGGGCAGACAGGCCGCCGTGATCCCGGCGTGGAACGTGACGTGCGGGCCATCCTCGACAAGACCTCTCACCCTCTGTGGGAAACCGCCGTGCGATACGGCGTCGCCAAGGACTCCCGGCGTTCCCACACCGGTCAGCGTCCCCGGTTGCGGGGCATCGCCGACACCCTCGCTTTTGCGTTCGCGGTGTACTCCGGACGCAACCGGCTCACCCGCCGGGCCCGCATGCCCCACCCCACCGGGGTGCTCATGCAGCGGCGCCTCGGCTCCGGGTTCCTCACCTGCACCCCGGAGTTGGCCGCGCTGGCCGCGCTGCCCCAAGATCTGGCCGTGCCGGGCCTGGACCGGGCCCGCGCCAAGTCCATGCCGGCGCCGGTCGCCGTCTCGGCCGGCGGGCGCGGGGAGAAGGTCCTCGGTGACGCGCAGGTCGGCGGGCACGGCGTGGCACTGTCCGTGCCGGACTCGAGGTATCACCTGCACGTCATCGGGTCGACCGGCAGCGGCAAGACGACGCTGCTGGTCAACATGGCCGTCGACGACATCAAAGCCGGCCGCGGCACGGTCGTGATCGACCCGCACGGCGATCTGGTTCTGGACATCCTCGACCGGCTTCCCGCCTCGGTCGCGGACCGGGTGGTGCTGTTCGACCCCGACCAGCCCAACCCGCCCACGATCAACCCCCTCGCCGGCGATGACCCGGACCTCGTGGTCGACAACCTCGTGTCGATCTTCGGGAACATCTTCGCCAAGGCGTGGGGGCCCCGCATGGACGACGTCATGCGCGTCGCGTGCCTCACCCTGCTGCGGCACGCCAACGTCACCCTGCAACACATCCCGCCCCTGCTCAACAACAAGCAGGTCCGCGCCGAGATGACCGCCGACCTGGACGACCCGGCCGGGCTGCGGGGCTTCTGGCAGTGGTACGACGAGCTCAACCCCGCCCTGCGCTCCCAAGTCATCGGCCCCGTACTCGCCCGACTACGCGCATTCCTGCTACGCGACTTCGTCAAACGCACCATGCGCTACCCGCAGTCGAGCTTCGACATGGGCAAGGTCCTCGACGGCGGGGCGTTGCTCGTGCGCATCCCGAAAGGGCAGCTGGGTGAGGACACCAGCAAGCTGTTGGGATCGCTAATCCTGGCGCAGGTGTGGCAGGCCGCCACCGCCCGCGCCCGCGTCTCCCCCGAGCAGCGACGCGACGCCACGCTGATCATCGACGAGGCGCAGAATTTCCTCACCCTCGCCAACAGCCTGGACACAATGCTCGCCGAGGCCCGCAAGTACCGGCTGTCCCTCGTCCTGTCTCACCAGGACCTCGCCCAGTTCCCCAAGGATCTCCTCGCCGCCGCGTCGGCGAACGCCCGCAACAAGGTCTACTTCTCCTGCGCCCCCGAGGACGCCCGCGTCCTGGCCCGGCACACCCTGCCGGAACTCGACGAGCACGACCTGACCCACCTCGACGCCTACACCGCCGCGACCCGCCTGGTCGCCGACGGACGGCAAACGCCGGCGTTCACCATGCGCACCCGACCCCCGAAACCTGTGGTCGGCGCAGCCACCGCCATCCGACAAGCCGCCGCGAAAAGGGTCGAGCCGCAGGAGGCGAGCGGCATCGACGCCCTCGTCGAGCGGCTCGCTCAGCCGAAGAAGAACGACACCCGCCGCGCGGGCGTCGCCCGCGACACTGATCAGACTTGCCGCGGGTCTCGCACCAGCTGACCGCCGTAGCTGCCGGCGCCTTCAAGGCCGACCGTTAACAACTGTGCCGAAGGATTCAGCCCAGGTGGCGAGGGGCGTAGCCGCGCGTCGTCGTCGGAAAGCCTCTAGTGCCCAACACCTGGCCTGTCTGGTCCAACACCGCCGCGACGTGCATGTCCTTGTGCGTGTCGACCCCGACGGTCACGTCCTGGTTCTCGCTCACGTTGCCTCGTACCTGCTGCAATTGACGACAAGGATCGGCCACCACGCACTAGGGGAACACTGGGCAGAACGGGGATGACGGACGAACCCGAGCTCCTAATCAGGTCACCACGCCGGCCCGTGCAGGTGCCGAGAGCAGTGTCCCCACCAGCCAAGTCGGCGGGTTCACGGGAGGGCACGAAGCCAGTTCAACGTCGGTTCAGGCCCGGCCGGCGGGGATAGCATCCCAGATTGTCGAGTCCCGCCACATGCTTGACGAATCCGTCCCAGGACATATTTGACGGCCGGTCTAGGTTGTTTGCCACGACCTTGCGGGTTCGCTGTTGCGGTGAGAGAAGTTTATTGATGGTTCCTGGCCCCCTGAAGGCCGCCCTGCGGGAGCTTCGCCTGGTGCGCTCGACGAGTCCCGCTGATGCTGCGGACCCCTGTGACGTGGCCGAGTGGCGAGAAGCCATGGCCGAGGCGTTGGACGGCCTGGCTCTGGTGCTGCTGTTCGAGGCAGATCGTGGTGCTGCTCGCGCAGGGGCGGAGGCTGCCCGTGCTGAGGCGGGGCGGCTGCGCGCGGGCTGCAAGTCGCATCGGCAGGACCCTTGAGTGCTGGTGGAACTGCCGAATTTGCCTTTTGGGGGTCAGGGCGGCCCGTAAGCGGGCCGCGCCGGCCCGGCCCCGGCCTGCTGCCGACTTTCGGCAGGCATTGGCCGGGCCGGCCGAGTTGGCATCAAGACCGATCTCCGCAACGAGCGATCGCAGCGGGCAATCGCCAAGCTGGGGGGCAGTCCGCGAAGGCGTCTGGCGGAACCACCGGCGGCTGAGCACGGGCAGGTACCGGGACAGCGTCTTCTACAGCGTGATCGACTTGGAGTGGCCTCAAGTGCGGACCGCCTCGGCATCGCTCGCTGAAGTCTCCCGCCTAGAGCAGCAATCCCGAGCTGCCCGTGACGGAGGGGCCGGAAGTCGCTTGATAGCCGCGGAGCGACAGTCGGCGGGCCAAAACCGTGGCTCCGGCAAGTGCGGCTAGGACCATGGCGACCTCCGCCACCACTACTCCCGGGGCAGTGCTGTAGCCAGTGGACCATGCGAATGCCATGGTGATTGGCGTGATGAGAATGCCGGCTGCCGGCATCAGCAGACTCATCATCCGCGCTGTTCTCCGAAACTGGGGCACGTCGCGCAGTCGGAGGCGAACCGCGATGACTGCTCCTGCAACTACTACGGCGGCCGGGACGCCGTAGTAGACGGCGACGGCGACCTGGATCGGTACCTCGATCGAGCGAGGTATGTCCATCAGGCGCACGAACAGCGGGTATAGCGCGATCAGGGCGCCGTAACCGAGTACGCCACCGAGTACCGCACCGATCAACGCGGTACCGAGAAGGCGGCGGTACTCCTGGCGCACTCGTCGAACACCGGCCTCGTCGGCGAGCCGTCGGGCGAAGCCGGCCACGTCACCGCCAAGCAACTGCACGGGGTCGACCCCGTCTGTGGCCGCAGCCTGCAGGTCGAGGCGCAGGTCGGCTGCGAGTGCCTCCCGATCGGCCAAACCGATCCCGTATGCGCGCCAGGCATGCTCGGCTTCGGCCAGGACGCTATCGATGGAATCCACGGTCAACTCCTCGTGGGGCTGTTGTCGGGGACGGCGAGGACGGCACCAACGGTGTCGGCGAAGCGGGTCCACTGCTCTTGCCAGGCAGTCAGTTGGATGAGGCCAGACCGGGTTAGCGCGTAGACCTTGCGGGGTGGGCCGGTCGGGCTGGCCTGCTGTTCGTCAGCGACAAGCCCAAGGCGGCGCATCCGGGTTAGCAGCGGATAGATGGTGCCGTAGCTGATCGCGCCGAAGCCGGCTGCCTCCATCCGCCGTACCAGCTCGTAGCCGTGGGCGGGCTCGCGTGCCAGCAGTGCCAGTAGGCACATGTCCAGCGCACCGCGAAGGAGTTGGCTCTGCCGCTCGTTGTCATCAGTCGGCTGGCTTTCCCCCGCTATCATGCGACACATAATACACCGCTATTCGGTGTTGCGATACACCAAAGCGGCGTCGTCCGTCGATCGCGTCGAAGCCACACGGGGCAGTAAGCCCGAGACGACCGCTTATGCCGCGAGCAGCGCGCTGAGGTGCGATAGATCGGTCGAGCGGACGAGCGTCGCGCATCAGTCGGCGGAGGACGTGGCCGGCTGCCGGATGTCTAGTCCCACCACATGCTTGACGAAGCCGTCCCAGCACATGCACGGCAGCCGGCCTTGGTTGCTCAGTCGACCCGGTTTCAGTCGGTGACCCCTGAGCGACTGGGGCGCACACTCACATGCCGATGAGCGAGCATTGGCGGCATTGGCATTGTTGATGTCCTCGATGGGCGGCTTCGATAGGCGTGGGAGCCTGACAGGTCGGACCGCGACCGGCGTACGCGTTCGTGCGGGTCGTCGTGCCCGTCCGTGCATAGCTCTCGGCGGCGCTGGTCCGGCCCGACGACCCGGCGCGGCGGGCACGATCGCTGCCCCTATGCTCAAGCCCGGCCAGAACGGGATCAAAGGCGGTCAGGTTTGAACATCTTCGAAGCGGTGCTGCTCGGCGCGGTGGAGGGTTTCACCGAGTTCCTGCCCGTGTCGAGTACAGGCCACCTGACCATTCTGGAGAAGCTTCTTGGGTACGAGCTGAACGATCCTGACATCACCGCGTTCACGGTGATCATTCAGTCGGGTGCGGTGCTGGCTACGATCCTGTTCCTGCGTAAGGACATCGCGCGGATCGTGCCGGCATGGTTTCGAGGGCTTTTCTCGGCGGCAGCGCGGGCTAATCCGGATTACCGGTTCGGTTGGGCTGTGATCCTGGGGTCGCTGCCGATCGTGGTCGTGGCGTTGCTGTTCAAGGACACGGTCGAGACGACGTTGCGGAGCCTGTGGTTCGTGGCCGGGGCGCTGATCGTGTGGAGCGGTGCGATGGCGTTCGCCGATCGCGCGGCCACGCAAACGCGACACGAGGACGATGTAACCTGGAAAGACTCGTTGATCATCGGGACAGTCCAGTGTTTGGCGCTGATCCCCGGGGTGTCGCGGTCGGGAGCGACGATGTCGGCGGGCCTGCTGCGCGGCCTGGACCGGGTGACGGTGACCAAGCTGTCGTTCTTCTTGTCCATCCCGGCGCTGTTGGGCGCGTCGCTGCTGCAGGGCGTGGAGGAGGCGGGCAATATTGCCGAAGGGGTGGGCTGGACGAACACGCTGCTGGCAACGGCGGTCAGCTTCGTGGTGGCGTACTTCTCGGTGTCCTGGCTGCTGCGATTCATCGCCCGGCACTCGTACAGCATCTTCATCGTTTACCGGGTGGCGCTAGGACTGCTACTGATCGTGCTGCTGGCGACGGGAACGATCGAGGCGCAGTAAGTGGGGTACGGTGAGCCCGTCCGGCGGGGCGGGCGCCGGCGTTACGTCTGCGGGCTGCTCCGGCGGTGGGACACCCGGCTCGCCCCACGTGACGACATCCGCGCATGCCGCTGATCGCGCGCATGCCGAGATGCGGAGGTCTACCCGAACGACCGGCCGCGGCTACTTCTGCGGCCAGGTCATGTCGGTTCGGGTCGGATCGTCGAATGTCAGGGTCAATGAGCTGCGGTAGACGGCGGAGTTGCCCTGAACGCGGGGGTAGTCGGCCGGCTCGATCTCCTCTGTCCAGACCTTCACGGCTCGGAAGCCGAACCCGTCCTGGTTCGCTGCCTCGGCGTGGAACGAGACGCGCTGTCCTCGCACCAACTGCCGGTATCCATCCCCGGCAATGGCAGAGAAGTGCACCCAGCATCCGCCAGGCACGTCCGGCGCGTCGATGACACCCCAACCTTCGTCCGCATCAAATGTGCGCACTGAACCGACGCTCGTCATCACTCCAGTCTGCATGACGTTTGCTGACATTCGCCCGCGCCGAGCCTCGCCCTCATCTGCCGCATTCCGCGTGGCCGTCCGTCACAGCGAACGGTTCTGTCTAGTCCCACCACATGCTTGACGAATCCGTCCCAGCACCTGCTTGACGGTTGGCCTAGACGAATGAGGGTGACCTTGCGGGGTCGCTGTCAGCTCCAGAGGTCTTGCCCTTCCCGGCCCGAGGGGTCGAGGGTGAGGAGGTCTTCGTGGAGGGCGTCGAGGTGTCTTCTGGTGGCCTCGCCGGTCGGCGTGATCTCGGCCAGTGCCCACGACGGGAGTTGGTCGGTGGCCTCCTCGTCGGCGTCGAGGTGGTAGAGCATGGCGAACACCGTTTCGTAGGCCACGGCTCGGGCCAGCTGCGTGAGATCGCCCTGGCTCGCTCCCGCTTCGAGAGCCCGCCGGGCAGCAGGGATGTTGGCCGGCCCGTCATGCCAGTTGTCGATGATTTGCAGCCAGAGTGTGCGCAGGAATCGGTAGCGGGCCAGTTGCGGGATGCCCTCCTCGATCTCGGAACGGACCCATCCCTCAGGGTCACTGCACCCGAGTTGGTTGAACGCGCCGAGCAACTGTCGTGCGCGTTCCCTCGCATCGGTGGGTAGCTGCTGCAACCAGGTCTGGTGATCATCCACGCCTCGGATTGAAGCATCGCGCGACCCAAGGGCCTCGTCGTCGTCATGCGTTGATCGGATCCGGGTCTGCTGCACCGATAGGTGACAGTTTCAGTCACGCGGCCTGACTGGCCGGTGGGGTCATGATGGTCTCGTACTCGATAGGGGCCCACCGGGACAGGGATCGCTGGCGTCGTCGGCGGTGGTAGGTCCGTTCGATCCAGGTCACGATCGCGGTCCTCAACTGCTGCCGGGTCGTCCAGGTTCGGCGGTCGAGGACGTTGTTCTGGAGCAGGCCGAAGAAGGATTCCATGGCGGCGTTGCCGCCGGCGGCGCCGACTCTGCCCATCGATCCGATCATGTGATGCTGGTGCAGGGCGTGGACGAGCTTCCGGCTTCGAAATTGCGACCCGCGGTCGGCGCGTAGCACGCAGCCGGTCGCGGCACCACGACGGGCCACGGCGTGTGCAGGGCGTTGACGGCCAGCCTCGATTTCATGCGTGAGTCGATGGAGTAGCCGACGATGCGGTGGGACCAGACGTCCTTGATCGCGCAGAGGTAGAGCTTGCCTTCGGCGGTGCGGTGTTCGGTGATGTCGGCCAGCCACAGCCGGTTCGGGCCGTCGGCGGTGAAGTCCCGGCGCACGAGGTCGTCGTGCACGGGTGGGCCTGGCTTGCGGCCCTTGCCGCGGCGAAGCCGCTGTCCGTGATTCGGCCGGCAACAGCCGCTGGGTGACTTGGACGGTATAGGTGGCCGACACCTCGGGCTTCGCTCATATCGGGGCCGTGTACGAGGCAACGGGCGCCGCCAGAGTCGGACCGGTCGGCAGCACCGTGGCGCATCTCATGTCACAGCGCGACCTGGCCGGCTTCGCCGCCGCATGTCTGGTTGCCGGCACCGGTCATAACGTGAAGGACGCCGTTTACTCCGCACTCGATCAGTGTCCGGCTCGGCCAATGCCGACCGCTCCAACCTCAATGGCAGTTCGGGCCGCAAGCTGTCGTGCCGCTTCACCCCTGGTCATACCGTCGATGGGTTTCCCCGCGTCTTCCGCGGCGGCTTCACCGCGCCTTCCGCACCTGTCTCAGCGCGGGCACCACCTGGGAGGCGGACACGCCTGTCAGCGCAGCACAGCGCCGGTGACCAGCCTGGTCACCGGCGGTGACAGTTCCGGACTCCCTCCCACAGGAGGGAGTCCCTTCGTTTCTACTCCCTGAGGAGATCCTCATGTCTACCGACTCACCGGCCCCCGAACCGCACCCGTCTCAACCCCGCGCGTCCGCCGGCACCCGCCGGCCGAGCAGAGCCCAGCTCCTGTCCAACCTGCGCCGGCTCACTCTGCGCGACCACCAACTCCTGGCCTGGCTCGCCGAGCACTACCTGCTGTCCACCGCCCAGATCGCCACCGCGCTGTTCCCGTCGGCACGCTCCGCCCGGCTGCGCCTGGCCACGCTGCACCACTTGGAGGCGGTACACCGCTTCGGCGATGTCACCACCGGCACCGGCGACTACCTGTACACCCTCGGCCCGCTCGGCGCGGTCGTGCACCCCAGCGCCTACAGCGACCCCGCACGACCCGACGCCCGTCCGCCGCGCACCAGCCTCGAACGCGCCGAACGCATCATCGGCAGCCGTCGCCTTCGGCACCTGCTCGGCGTCAACCAACTCTTCGTCGACCTGCACGCTCACACCCGCGGCGACCGCAGCGCCCGCCTGCTGCGCTGGTGGTCCGAGCAGCACGCCACCGCCGCCTACGCGCTCGCCGACATCCGCCCCGACGGCCACGGCATCTGGCACGCCGCCGGCCGCACCGTCGGGTTCTTCCTCGAACATGACAACGGCACCGAGACCCTGCCAACCGTGCTGCGTAAGCTGCGCGCCTACGAACGCCTCGCCGAGTTTGGCCCCCGCTATCCAGTCCTGCTGCGTGTGCCCGGCCGCCGGCGCGAGGCCCACCTGCTCGACGCCCTCGCGGGCGTCCCCACCGCCATGCCCGTAGCCACCGGTCTGCACCACGAGCGCCCCGCCGGGCCCGCCTGGGTGCTCGCCTCCGATCCCGGGCCTCGCCGCCGGCTGCATGAATTGCCCAGCGACCACGGGCCCGACAACAGCGCCGCCAATCCCCACCGCTACGCCGACCCCGACGCCATCTGACGGCGCCGCCGGCTCGCATGCGGCCGCTCACACCGCAGGTCACCGCCCAGCCCGCCGCCTCACCACGGCTCGGAAGGGTCCTGCTCCAGGCGAGCGTCTGTGAGCGGGCCCGCCGCTCACAGCGACCCACGGCCGCTTATGCCACCGCCGGAGTGCAGCGCCGATTGGCCTCTCACATCGCAGGTCAATCCGCCTGCGCGGCCGTTGCGGCGGCCCAGCAACGCTGTGAGCGCGCAGGACTACCGTTCACGGCACCATCACACTCCAGATATCGCTTCACCCCTGGTTCGGTCCCACCCCAGGGATCCTCGCCGCACCAACCCGGTGCGCCACGCCCACCCGCCTCGGCCGGTCGGCATGCGCGCCGCGCGGCGACCCTGACGGTCGCGCCAACCACCCACACCAGCGCACCACGCGCCCGCACTCACCGACCTGGCCCACGCACCCATCGGGCTCGGTCGCCTCCGCGCGTCCTCACGCGCAACCTCTGCCCGCCGAACTGACCCGACCCGCGAAACCGGCGAGCCGGTCAATTCCGTGCGCCCCCACACCCATCGATCCGAAGGAGGGCCTTCATCTATGTCTAATGTCAACGGCACCCCGCTGACCCGCCACGGCAGCCGCGTGTCAGCCATCCCCGCACGGCTCACCCCACCGGCGCCCGTTGTCCCGCCAGCCCGCGCCCAGGCCACCGCTGTCCGGCCGCCGATCACCCCGGCCCCCACGATCAAGATCATGGTCATTTGCCTGCCCGACGACCTACCGGCCCAGGCGTTGACCACCCACCAGCTCGACACCCACTTCGGGGTCACCGGCACCCTCACCGCCCTGTACTGGGCCACCCCGCGGCTACGGCCGTGGCAACGGCACCAGCTCATTCGCGCCCGCAAAGGCCAACCCACCATGTGTGCGGGTGGACCCGTACGGCTGCTCGACCTGCCTGGCCTGCGGCACGCCGCCGCTGTCGGCGCCGGCATTCGTCACCAGTTGTGGCAGCAGATCGTCCACGGCACCCGGCCGGCTACCCCCTGGCCGGTGTTCGAGTCCCGCCACCTCACCGACCCCGACCGCTACCCCCTCGACAGGGCGAGCGAGGACTTCCACGCCCAGCCCCGGGTGCACGCCATGCGCCTGCACGCCGCCACCAGCCCCGGCGCCGGCCATCTGAGTGTCGGGGAGCTGGAGATGTACCAGGCCGGGCAGGTCGCCTATCAGCACTACCGCGCCGCCAGCGCCGTCGCCGGTGACGCGATGCTCACCGCCGACGGCCACCACCTCGCCCCCGCCAGCGACGCGCTCGCCCACCGCATCACCTACCTCGAGCAGGCCCTGGCGCACCTCGACACCGTCGGACCGGAGCAACGGCTGCTCGCCGTCTCCCTCTAACCAGGCGGCCATCTGCACCGCGAACATCGCCGGTGCCTGCTCACCGCCGCGCAGTGCGGATGGCGGCCCGGCCGTCAGGCCACTGCCCACCGCACCGTCGCCGTGACACCCTGCCAGCGTCGTGTGCGATGCCCGCGCTTCGCCGGGGTTGGCGAGCGTGGGCATCGCAGGCGGGTGGCACCGCCGCCACGCGCGCCGGGCCGCCCCAGGCAAGGGGCACCCGCGCCGCGCTGGCCTGCGACAGGCCGTTCTGTTCCTCTTCCTGCCCGCTCTTCGTTGCAAGGAGGTCCGCTTCACCGTGCCCAGCCGACTGTGTTTCCGGTCGAGGACGTGCTGCCCCTGGCAGAACACGCCCTCGCCTGTCCCACCCACCGCCTCACCCGTACGCAACTCGCCGCAGGCGAGCACCACACTCCGGCGCTGGCCCTACGCGCCGGCCCTGTAAGGGCAGCTTCGTTCCATCGATGTTGCCGGTCTGGCACATGCCGCACGGCGACAAGCGGGTCGCCTCCGGCGGCGCGTGGCGCCCCGTCGACGGCGGCGTCCGTGGCCCTGCTGTCGTCGGGGGACCGCCCGCCCCTTTTCTCGCTAGGGGTCGCAATGGTGACAGGATGTGTTCGGCCGCTCACTTACGCTCTGGTCGAATCCCCACGGTGAAGGTCACGGTGGGCCGGCAGGAGGAGCGTGGGCGATGCAGCCAGAGCGTACGGCTGGGCAGTTGCGCTACGACCAGACGGTGACGATCAAGGCGCTGCCGCGGCCGAAGGAGGAACCGACCCGGCCGACCGACAGCGAGAACCGGGTCTGCGGCGATGACCTGGTCTCGGCGTTGGACCGGCAGGTGTACAAGACGCCACTGTTCATGATCGAGACCTGGGCGCGGGGGCAGCAGGAGGCTTTCGGTCAGCAAGGCCCGGCGATCGCGATCGAGAAGTCGTACCGCAAGTGGGAAGGCACCGCGCACCTGGAGATCGAGTCGCCGGCGTTACTGTCGAACGAGGGCCTGAAGCTGCACTTCAGCGTGACGGGCAACCCGCGGTACATGGCTCAGCCCCAGGACCTGATCCCGATCTACCTGGAGACGCCGACCGCGGACACGAAGAAGCCGGGCGAGCGGCAGCTGATGGTGGTGCTGATTGAGCCGACGTGGGACTACAACCACTGGGAGATCCGGGTCGAGTACACGCTGCAGCAGCTAGCCAAGATTCTCAAGATCAATCCGAGCGGCCCAGTGACCGCTCACATGATCACCCAGCGGTACCGTGAGCTGGGCCTGCGTGCGCAGTGGCTCGGCGTGGCCGACCAGCAGCAGATCCAGGTCAACGGGGTACGCCACGAGAGCGGCGGGCTGGACCAGAAGGGGGGATCCGGCAAGCTGCGGCTGGTCCCGTACACCCTGCTGGAGCTGGCCGGCACCGAGAACCGGCGCAACACGTCTTGGAACATGAGCGAGAAGCTCAACAGCAGCCGCCCGGTGTTCAACACCTTCCAGGAGATCCTGCAGGGCGGCAAGGAGATGATGACCACCCTGGAGTGCGAGGCGGAGTACAGGCTTGCCCGCGAGAGCGACCTCGACCAGGTCATCATCGCCATGAACAAGCTGCACGACGACGGCGAGATGCAGAAGCGGCTGGGCATCCTCAAAATGACCGGCGAGCAGAAGGTGTATGAGGACACCTACTTCGACCTGCCCAACGCATGCGATCTGCTGGCCAACCGGATCGTGCTGCGCCGACGGCACCGCAGCAGCGACGCCGGGGGCACGTACCTGTTCGCGCTCAAGGGCAAAACGCACCAGGACGGCGAGGGTCGACGGCTGCGCCTGGCGGCGCAGTGCCAGCTGAAGACCACCGCGCTGACGACCACGACCGGTCAGGCGCTGCTGCGGCGGTTCCTCACAGACGACTCGGCCGACAACGCGGTGGGCCGTACGATGCTGCACGCGCTGGACCACGTGAAGCCCGTGATCAACCGGCTGAAGCAGGAGGACATCGTCCCGGTGTTGACGATCGTGTCGAACCGGGACACGTTCACGATGACGCTGGCCAACGGCACACAGATCGACTTCAGCGCGGACAAGGCCACCGGCCAGCTCGGCGACGGGCGTTCGGCGACCGTGTACAGCTTCGAGTTCGGGGTGGGCCACCCGGCCCTGACCCAGGCCGCGACGACCGGTGGCCCGACCACCGGAGGGGACGGCGAGACGACCAAAAAGGTCTCGGTCAAAGACCAGATCGGCCAGTTCGAGGGCGCCGCGCCGCAGATCGTACGGCCGTACCACGTGCCCGCCGACCTGGTGAACCCGGCCGTGTTCAAGCAGCCCGACTACCAGCAGTTCGTCACGCTGCTGCACGCCGTCGTCACCGACGTGTTCCAGCTCGACATCAAGCGTCTCGAACTGGGCGGCAACAAGGCCCACGACCTTGCCAAGCTTCTCGGTCTCATCTAATGCCCAATCTTTCAACGTTCATCGTGTAATCCGTCGGTTCTGAGCACCTAACGGGCAGGCTGTCTCCCAGCACTCGTCTGGGAAGGTGCGTGGCCGGTGGGTAGACGGCCGGAGATTCTCGTCCGGCAGGAATCGATGACTGAGAGCGTGTTTGAGATGGTGTGATCAGGTCGAGGTGAAGGTGCGGCGGGCTTGACGTGCGGGTTGGCCGCGGCTGATGCGGCGGGCATGCCGGCGATGGCGGCCCAGCGGGTGAGGACTGCGGAGACGGCGGGGTGGCGTTCGTAGTCGCGGGCCAGCCTGCGGCAGACGGTAAGCCAGGACAGGGTGCATTCCACGACCCACCGGTGTGGTGGACGGCGAAGCCACGCTGGTCGGCGGGTTTGCGGACGATCTCCAGCTTGGTGCGCCGGGTGTCGCGGGTCCAGTCGACGAGTCGTCCGGTGAAGCCTTGGTCGGCGAAGACGTGCCGGATCGGGGTGAGCATGTAGGCGCTGAGCAGGGCGGCCTTGGCACCGTCGCGGTCCTGGCAGCTCGCGGCGAGCACCGTCACGGTGACCAGCAGGCCAAGGGTCGGTGATGATGAACCGCTTCCGACCGTTGATCTTCTTGCCCGCGTCGTAGCCTCGGCTGTCACGGCCGACGGTGTCGGCGCCTTTCACGCTCTGTGAGTCGCAGATCCCCGCCGACGGATCCGGCTGGCGGCCCTGCTGCACCCGCGCCTTGACCCGCAGCGTCGCCAACACCTTCTCCGTCACCCCGGCTTCCTCCCACCGAGTGAAGTACCAGTACACGGTCTGCCAGGGCGGCAGGTCAGCAGGCAGGTAGCGCCACGGGCACCCGGACCGCACGACATACAGGATCGCGTTGACGATCTCCCGACGCGGATGCTTCTCCCGCCGGCCGTCCGTGTTCGGCTCCGGCAACAGCGGCTCGATCAGCGCCCAGGGGTCGGTCAGGTCGGAGGGGTAGCCAAGACGCGCAGACACCGCGCCACCCTGCCCGGCCCACCGGAGGAAGTCACCCCGCCGCGTCGTCCACAACAGACCCTCTCAAACACGCTCTCAGACCCGCCGCTGCACCAACGACCTGATCGCGCACGATGTGCTGCACGAGCTGACCGGACACGGGCCGCGGGAGCCGGACAACGGGGCGATTGCCGGCCACGAAGACCTCGGGTTCGGCGGCGCGGGCGCGTGTTTCGCTGCCGTCGATCCGCTAACCGGGGAACGGCTGGGCGAACGGCGGCCCAACTGCTGCTCGAGGAGGTCGGGATGACCCTCTCCGCGAGACGCCACGACCACGTTTCGGTACCCGGAGGAACCACAAGGCAAGACGAGACGGAACCACGGGCAGCCAACCGGCGACGGCACCACAACGCCGCCATTCTCCCGGCACGAGCGGATGCCGGTTTGGCGGTCGCGATGATTCCTATGTGGTCAGGAGCAGTCAAGTCGGTTGTCGTAGGGACGCTGCGAGCAGGTTTTGCACGCGAAGACGTAGATGCCTCCGGCGTTTCCGAGCATCACCTGGATGGCGCTCAGCGCACGAGCCGCCACATCCGCCAGCGGAAGAAGATCTTCTGGCTCTTAAAATCGACGGCCACGGCGAGGACAGCGATCAGCATGCCAAGTATCGCGACGCCGAGCCCCCAGTACGACAGGCTGGGCTGCTGCCCGGCGAAAGGCAGCTGGATCAGAGTGTTGCCCGCGCCCAGCAGGAGTGTTGCAAGTCCGTACCAGAACCCGTCGTCGTCCAGTTTGAAGGGCGAGCCGAGCCCGACGTTCAGGTAGGTCACCATCAACGGCAGGCACGCACCGCACAGGACGAGGCTGAGGATGAGACTGGTGTCATGCCGGTCGATGCCGTCGAGCCACGGCCACGCGTGCAGGATGACCAGGCCCAGCCCGGCCAGGAGAAGCGGCGCGGCCCGCACCGGACCCGGGCCCGACCGAAAATGGTAATCGAATTTGTACTGTGAAATCGTGCTTTCGTAGGAGCCCATGTAGTAGCAGGAGACCCGGCTAATGGCGCAGACCACAGCGACCGAACCGAGCGCTATGGCGATCACCGACGCGACTCCTGGACCCACGGCAGCTAACAATATCGAACGACCCACGGCCTTCAAAGTCCCCTGCAAGGTTGGTCGGCTCGCCCTCGGCAACGGACGTGGCCGGCTGGCCGTTGGCCAAGGCCAGAGATCAGGCCGCATTGACGCTGCGGGGAGGCTTTACGGAACGATGCGGCGACTGTTCGTGGACCCACGGGCCGCACGGCCGTGGGCGGCGTCGGCGAAGTTGGCCCGCCCACAACGCTCCTGGCTGCTACCGGAGCGTGACAGGCTGGTCCGCCAGTACTTGGGCATGCAGAGGCCCTGGGCTTTCCCCTGCGGTGTGGACCTGGCCACCGGAAAGATTCACTACCGCATCCGCGACAGCAACACTGGCCCGAGTTCCTGGCCTTCCTCAAGACCCTGCGCCGCCGCTGGCCCGACCAGAAGCTGTATCTGATCTGCGACAACTTTTCCCCGCACAAGCACCCCGAGGTCCACGCCTGGTGCGCCACCAACCAGATCGACCTGGTCTTCCTGCCCACCTACGCATCCTGGCTGAACTAGATCGAGGCCGAATTCGTCGCCGCGCGCTACTTCGCCCTCAACGGCACCGACCACCGCAGCCACCCGAACAGGACAGCGCCATCGGCGACTACATCCACTGGCACAACCAGCGTGCCAACCCGAATCCGGATTCGCCGCCAGCTCCAAGATCCGCCACCCGGATCACCCGTTCATGGCTGCATGACGAGGCACTAGCTCGCTGGAAACTACGGCGAGGCCGTCGACCGCCCGGTCTCCGATCACGACCTACCGGCAGCGCCGTCTGCGCACCTTGCCGATCCGAATATCGCCGCTGACGGGCGAGCTCGCCGCCTCCTACCTCCGACGGCTCGCGAGGCCAACCGGGTGGATCACGACACCCTCTGGCATCCATCCCGAGCCTGGTTTTCGGTCGCAAGCGGTCGTACTCCTCATTCTTCGGCCAGTCGCCATGGCCAGGAACATCGATCATTGTCACCGCGAAACCACACTCGGCCACAAAGCGGGCGCACCGACCGTGATGCCGGACCTTCTTGTGCTGACCGCCGCCGTGCCCCACAGGATCAAAGGTTTGAGACCGGCGGCAGCTTTTGGCGTCCACAGCACGCCGGGGATCTCGCCAACGGTCGCCGGCTCCATGCCCACGCGGACCCGGCTCCGGCCGCGCCTGGCGGCCCCTCTCCGGCCGCTTCCGCGAGCGCGCCGACACCCGTCGCCGAGTGCGGCAGGTGCCCGCAGCTGACGACCGTCCGTCGCTCTGACTCGCGACACATGAGCCCTTCGGCAAACCGGATCCCGCGGGATGTCCCGAGATCCGGTCATTGCACTTGATCAGCGCCGCGAACGAAGCGTGGATCAGTGCTGACCTCACACCACACAGGGAGACGCCCATGACCACCGACGCACCCGCACCCGCACCCGCACATGCCATGTTCACCGTCCTCGCCGCGCTCGCGGAACTCGGCGAAGCCACCGCCGCCGACGTAGCCGACAAGGCCGGGCTCGCCTACTCCACCGCCACGGCCAAGCTCCGCGCCTTGCACCACACGGGGCAGGCCGAGCCCGTCCGCACCGAGGACAAGCGCGCGGTGTGGCAGCTGACCGACGCGGGCCGCACCACCGTCGGCGCCGACCACAGCCCGCCACCCGCCAGCGACACCAACGTGCCGCCCGAGGCACCGGCACCGACCACCCCCGACCACTCCACCGATGACGCCGACGCCACCCACGAGGAGCGGACTGCTCCGCAGCCGGAGGATCCCATCCCCACCGCGCAGTCGGCCTCCGCCCGTACCCCAGCCGCGCCCGACGACACTGTGGACGGATCTGAGGCCGCGACCGACGCGGACAGCGCGCATCCCGTTGCGGCGTCCGCGGATGCCGACACGGACGCTCCGGCCGGCGAGGCCGGCACCGCGACTGCGGGCAGTCGCCGGACGAAGGGCTCCCTGAGAGGGGCGGTGCTGGACATCCTCGAAGCCCACCCCGAGCGGGCCTACAAGACCAGCGAGCTGTGCAGGCTCATCGACGCGGCGAACGCCGGAACCGACGCGAGGAAAGCCAGCGCCGGCGCGGTCGTCAACGCGGCGGACAAGCTGGTCAGCGACGGCAAGGCCGTCCGGACCGTCGAGAAGCCCGCCACCTTCCAACTCGCCCCGCCCGCCCGGTAGCCGACGGAACCCACGCTAGGTAGCCCGGGGGCGGGCGTCGAAGTTGGCGCCTCACGCCCACCCCCGGTGCTCCTTCTGAACCAAGGAGCGATCTCAGTGTCTCAGACCGTGCACGCGCTGCTCACCGCCGCGGGCGGGATCCTCGCAGGCCTCGCCCTCGCCGTGGTTGTGCTGTGGCGACAGCAGTACGCCCTGCGGACGGCCCGTTACGAGGCCACCCACGACGACGTCACCAGCCTGCCCAACCGGCGGCTGTTCCTCACCCGCCTCCGGGCGGCCCTCAACGACAACACGCCGGTCGGGGTGGTGCTGCTGGACCTCAACCGGTTCAAGGCCGTCAACGACAGCCTCGGCCACGAGGTCGGCAACGACCTGCTCGACCAGGTCGGCCGACGCCTGGCCGGGCTTCCCGCCCCCGTGGAGGTCGCGGCCCGGCTCTCCGGCGATGAGTTCGCGTTGCTCGTCACCGGCGACCGCGACGACACCGCCGCCGCGGCCCACGCCGCGTGGCAGGCGATCGCCGACAACTTCATCCGCGTTGTCAACGGCGACCTTCGTGTGACGGCGTCGGTCGGCTACACCCACGTGAACCGTGCCGACGCCAGCCCTCGGCAGCTGCTCTCCCAGGCTGACTCGGCGATGTACGAGGCGAAACGCGCCAGCGTCGGCGTGCAGGAGTACCTGCCGCATCGCACCGCGACCGTGCGCAGCCGCGACCGCCACAACGGCTGACCCCGCCCCCACTCCCCCGCCAG
>NZ_SMKG01000075.1 GCF_004348525.1 Micromonospora sp. 15K316
GGGTCAGAGTGGGGGGAGGCCGATGGCCTGGTCGACGCGGGTGAGGACGGTGCGCTCGTCGTCGGCGCTGACGCCGCGCAGCAGGTCGATGGCGGTCGCGCGGACCTGTCCGATGATCATGACGAGGGGCAGGGAGCGGCCCGGGGTGAAGAGGGCGCCGGCCGTACGTACGGCGGCGAGCGCCGACCGGTCGGCCCGCGCCGCGTGATCGTCGGCGACCCCGTCACGCCCCTCCAGGTCGGCGGCGAGCGCCTCCCCGGCGGCGCGAACGGACTCCGCCAGCGACCGCAGCGCCACGCCCAGCTCGGCGGGGACCGGCGTGGGCTGGCGGCTGAGCGTGACCCCGGCCCGGGCGAGCACCCGGACGTTGCGTACCGCGTAGTCGATCTGCCGGATCGAGTTGTCCACCGAGCGCAGCCGGCCGATGTGCCGACGCCGCCGTAGGTTCAGCCAGAGCGCCTCGCCGGCGGCGAGCACCCCGTCGCGCAGCCGGTCCACCCGGACGTCCATCTCGCGGGCGTGGCCGAGCGCGCCGCGCGCGGCCGCCTCGTCGTGCCGGTCCAGGGCGTCGGCGATGTCGGTGAGCAGCGCGGCCATCTCGCCGAAGGTGCCGCGCACCTCGGCGGTCAGCGGAGCGAGCGGGCGCCGGGCGTCGATCAGCTGGCTGGCGGCGAGCGCGACCGCACCGCCGACCAGCGCGTCGACGAATCGGAACGGGACGAGTCCCTCGGTCGGCGGGGCGACGACGACCAGGTAGAGGGCGGAGACGGCGGCCTGCACGAGACTCACGCCGGTCGCGCCGACGGCCGCGGCGAGGACGACGGTGAGCAGGATGACGGTGAAGACGGTCCCGGTGCTGCCCCGGCCCAGCCCTTGGATCACCACGTCGGCGACGAGCACCCCGCCGGCCACCCCGAGCACCACCTCGACGGCCCGCCGCAGTCGCTGCCCCCGCGCCTGACCGAGAACGATCAGCGCGGCCGCGGGCGCGAAGAACGGCTCCGGGTGCCCGAGCAGCCGGGTGGCGAGGATCCAGGCGACGGTGGCGGCCAGGGTCGCCTCCAGCACCGGCCGCCAGCCGTGGCGCAGCCGCTCGGCGGCCACCCGCAACCAGCCCATCCGGATCATCACCCTCCTCGCACGCCGACATCTGATCGTCCACCAACCGCGCGGCGAGCGCCCACCGGCCCGGCGCCCCGGCTCAGCCGCCGCCGGCCCGTCGGGCGGAGTCGAGGTGAGCGGCGCCGGTGGGCTCCGCTCAGCCGGCGGCGACGGCCGTGAGGCGGGCGTGCTCCGGCGAGGCGAGGAACCGGGTCAGCACCTCGGCGGTGCCCGGGGTGTACGGCCGCCCGTCGAGCAGCTCGGCGGCCGGCACGAAGACGATCGCGGCGCCCTCACCGAGCACGACGTCCTCCTGCCGGGCCCGGGTGGCGCCGCAGAAGTAGTGCTTGACCCGGCCGGTCTCGGGCACCTCCTGCCGGGCGAAGTGGCGCAGACCCTGCTCGGCGCGGAGCCCCGTCTCCTCCCACAGCTCCCGCTCGGCGGTCCGTTCCGGGGTCTCGCCCGCCTCCGCGTGCCCGCCGGGCAGGCCCCACACGTTCGGGTGGAACGGCGCGTTCGCGTCGCGCAGCTGCATCAGCAGCCGCCCGTCCCGGTCGACGAGCAGCACGCAGGCAATCATGATCATGTCGCGAGCCTAGTGTGGTGTCCGGGAGCGTTCATCGGGCCGCGCGGGCGACGGCACCGCCAGGCGCTGGTGCCGGTGCACTCGGCCGGACGGACCGCCCGCCCCGGCGCTGCGGGGCGGACCGTACCGTGATGATCGGCTATAAGTGACGCATGGATTTCCCGCCGTACCTGGCCAGCATGCCGATGCACGCGATCACCGAGATCCACGGCGAACCGGGCCTGCTGGAGCGCTTCCGGTTGGAGATCCAGTCGTTCGACGGGGCCGCCCGGGAACGCCTGACCGCCGCGCTCGACCTCGCGGCCGAGCTGCACCGCGAGGACCGCCGGGTCCGCGAGCCGTACCTGAACCACCTGCTGCGGGTGGCGATCCGGCTGATGCACCACTACCAGGTGCGGGACGTGGACGTGATCGTCGCCGGGCTGCTGCACGACGCGGTCGAGGACCACCCGGCCGAGCTGGCCGGCGACGCGGCCGGCGGCGAGGACCCCACGCCCGCGGCGCTGGCCACGCTCGCCGCCCGGTTCGGGCCCCGGGTCGCGCGCCTGGTCGCCGCGGTCACCAATCCGCGGTACGACCCGAGCCGCGACCGCGACGAGCAGTACCGCGAGCACGTCGCCGCCAGCCTCGACCGGGACCCCTGGGCACGGGTGATCAAGGTATCGGACTTCACCGACAACGGGGTGGGTGTGATCCACACGGTCGGGCCGAAGGTGGAGTCCTCGGCCCGCAAGTACCGGCCCCTGGTCCCGGTCTACCGGGAGTTGGTCAGCCGGCCCGACACTCCCCTGTCGGCCGAGGTGAAGAGGCACATCCTGGGCCAGCTCGACTTGGCCGAGGAGCGGTTCAGCGCCATCCTCGACCAGCCCGCGCACCGGCACTGACCAACCGCCGCGCTCGCCGTCGCCGGACGCGGACCGGGACGCTCACGCCACCGCGGCACGACCACCGTGCCCGTCACGGTGATCGCGTTCGCCCCGGTTCCAGTTGACCAGGCGCCCCCAGACCCGCTCCCGGCCGTGTGATCGACTCGCCTTCCTTGATCTCGGGGTATCCGGGCGGCCGGACGCCACGACTTCAAGGAACCCGAGTGGATCAAGGGCACGTGCGGGTCGGGGCAGCGTCGCACGCGGGCAGCGTCGCACGGCGACCCCTGGGCCGCCGCCCCACCTACCCGGCCGGCGAACCCGCGCAGCCGGGGTCAGCGGGGTGGGCGTTCGCGCAGCACCACGCGCAGGGGGTGAGGCGCCTCGGCGGCGACGTCGCCGAGCACGGCCAGGAAGCGGGCGTGCTGGCCGGCGGGCTCGTCAGCGAGCAGTTGGCCGGCGTCCTCGACGTGCAGGGTGAGCGGCGTGGCCGTCAACCGGTCCCGCAGCACGTCCGCCAGCGCGTCCCAGTTGCGGCCGAAGTGCGCCGGCAGGGTCAGCGCGTCGGTGAGCGCCGCGAAGAGGCCGTCCCGGGTACGCGCGACCGCGCCGGCCAGCCGCACCACCGGAGCGCGAGCCTCGACCCCGCTGGCGCCGAGCTCGCCCGGACCGGCATGGGTGGCGGCAGCCGAGTCCCCACCCGTCCCGGCGACGGCGGGTTCGTCCGAGGCGGTGGCCGGGACGACGGTCAGCCACTCGCTCGGCCGCTCGCCGGCGTGATCGGCCATCATGTCTCCTCTCCGGGCGGGGCCGGCCGCCCCGTGGACGACCGACCCCGGAAAGGTAGCGGTCAGAGCCGGTAGAAGTCGCCGTAGTGGTTCGGCGAGAACCACGTCGCGCCGGTGCTCTTGTTCACGACGATGCGGTACGCGTCCCGGGCCGCGCCCTGGGTGCGCGGGTACACGTCGTACTCGTAGTAGGTGGCGTTGGTGGGCAGCTGGCCCTCGTAGTTGTAGAACCGGCCACCGGCGAAGTTCGACAGTCCGCCGCTCCACGAGTACCAGGTGCGGGTGGTCGGGAACCCCTTGGCGGCCCATCCGGAGCGCGCGGTCCGCGCGTCGGCGCAGCGGCTCATGGTGCAGGAGCTGTAGACCGCCGCGGAGGCCGAGTCCGTCAGCTTCGGAGCCACCACGGACGGCCCGACCAGTGTGGCGGCGACCATGGCGACGAGCAGGGCGATCGTGGCGGGAAGCCGGCGGTTCGCGCCGAGTTTCGACAGCGGGGACACGGGAGTGGACATGCTGCCTCCAAGCCGTTCATGTCATCGATGCGCATCGCTGTGCGATCGCGATCATTCTGACCGTTCCCGGGCGCCGCGAGAAGGGATTCGGCGGTAACCGCTCCACAATGTCCGATGAACCGGAGATGGTCACCGGTCGTCCGCTCCAGGCGCCCGGCCGCGAGCCCGTCACTTCGTGGGGTCGACCGACCGTTGTTCACGGTGACGACGCGATCCTCGATCGAGGAGGGGTGAGATGACGGGCGCCCCTGACCCGGAGCCGGCGCGCGCCGGCCGGTGGCGGCAGGCCACCACGCGCGTGCGCGACCGCGGCCGCCGGACGGGGCTGCGTGCCGGGACGTGGCTGGCGCAGCGCTGGCAGCAGACGGTCGCCCTGCTGCGGGGCATGGAGCCCAGCACCGCGTACGCTCCGCCCCCGTCCGCCGCCCCCGTCCGGGTGACGCAGCGGCGGGACGCGGAGATCGTCGTGCCCGCGCAGGGCTACATCTACGGGTTCGTCATCCGGGCCAGCTTCAGCTGGTCCGCCGAGGGGCTCCGCCCCGAGCTGCTCAGCTGGTACGCGCAGCAGTTCCAGCCGCTCGCCGTCCAGCAGCTCACCCGGCTCGCCGCGGACCTCGCCCGGAGCACCGCCCCGCACCACGCGGGCGAGCTCGAGGTGCGGCTGCACCGGGCGATCGGCGAGGCGGACTGGACCTTCCCCCGCGCGGAGGGGACGGTCTCCGGCAGACCGGACGCCTGGGTACGGCTCGACGAGCGCGTGCAGCAGGCGCTGCTGCCCTACTCGAAACGCCGGGTCACGCTGGAGTCCGAGTACGAGCTGCACCTCGCGCGGGCGCGCAGCGCGCAGCAGCTCGCCCACCGCTGGTCGACGATCCTGCGCGAGTACGCCGACACGGCCGCCGAGGTCGACCCGCAGACGCAGGAGGGCCTGGTCGACGCGGCCCGCCGGATGCTCGGCCTGCAGAAGATCGCCACACAGTGGATCGAGGACCTGCTCGCCGAGCGTCCGCGTACCGGCAACTGGTTCGACCGACCGCCGCCGGCGGCGACGCGCGCGCAGCCGGACCGGTCCCCCGATGTTCCCCGGCAGCCCGGCCCCCCTCCGGCGGACAGCGGCGCCGCGGCCGACGGCGACTCCTCCGGCCAGACGTGATCGGGCGACCGGGCGCCGCGTCGCCCGTGACGGCGCGGCGCCCGAGCCGGCTCAGCGCTTCGTCAGCCACGGGTCGTCCGGCTTCGGCCGGTCGAAGGTGGGCCGGGCCCGCTGCCAGTGCCCGCGGGTGAAGTCCGGCACCTTGACCGGGCGCATCCGGCCGCTCTTCAACGACTCGTGGCTGAGCGGGATCACCGAGCACCAGGCCGCCGAGTCGTACACGTCGATGTCGGGTGTCATGCCGAGGCGCATCAGCTGGACGAGCCGCCAGATGGAGATGAAGTCACCGCCGCCGTGGCCGCCGTACTGGTCGGCCAGCTCCTCCAGCGTGGGCCACAACCAGTGGTCGTGCTGCCGCAGGATCGTGTTGTAGTCGCTGCCGGTCCGCCAGGTGTGGTTCTGGTGGCCGAGCGACTCGAGGTAGACCCGCGAGTTGTCCAGCTCGATCGAGCCGCGGGTGCCGGTGAGGGTGGTCTCCCGGCTGTACGGGTGCGGGGAGTTCACATCGTGTTCGACCCGGATGAACCGGCCGCCGGTGGTGGTGACGAAGCAGGTGTGCCGGTCGCCGGAGATGTAGGGCCGGTCGTCCCAGGACGAGTGGTCCTCCCCGACCCGCGGGTCCTCGGAGCGGAACAGTGCCAGCGCCTTGGGCACGGACGCCACGGCGACCAGCTCCTCGAACCGGTCGCCGCGGTTGACGCCGAGGGCGGCCGAGACCGGCCCCAGGCCGTGCATCGGGTAGTGCAGGGCGTTCATCCGCGTCTGCCAGCGACGCCGCCAGTGCTCCGGGTGGTAGGCGCCGCCGAAGAGGTACGGCCAGCGCAGGTCGTGGACGTACCCGCCGGAGGCGTGCTGGAGGTCGCCGAAGACTCCCTGCCGGGCCATGTTGAACATCGCCATCTCGGGGCGGAAGTAGTTGACGTTCTCCAGCAGCATGCAGTGCTTGCGGGTCCGCTCCGAGGTCCGGACCAGGTCCCAGATGTCGTCGAGGTAGGGCGCGATCGGCAGCTCGACGGCGACGTGCTTGCCGTGTTCCATGGCCGCCTTGGCCATCGGGTGGTGCCACTCCCAGGGGGTGGCGATGTAGACGAGGTCGATGTCGTCACGCCGGACGAGGTTGAGGAAGTCCTCCTCACCGTCGGCGTAACCGACGGGTGGGGTGTCCTGGAAGCCCTGCTCCACGATCCGGTCGATGGTCCGCTGGACGCGGTCGGCGCGGATGTCGCAGACGGCGGTGACGGTGGCCACGGCGCCCCACCGGAGGTCCTGGTCACCACCGCGGTTGCCGACGCCGATGAGCCCGACGCGAACCTGTTCGAAGCCCTCGAACGGCACGTCGACCATGCTCTTCTCGCCGCGACCGCGGGCGGGTTCGTGACCCCCCTCGTCGGCGGCGGCGGAGGCGCCCACGGCTCCGGTGAGTCCGGCTGCGGCACCGAGCACGGCGCCGGATCGGAGCAGGTCGCGGCGGGACGGATTGAACTGAGCTGGCGGGGTCACGTGATCACTCCCTAGCTGACGGGGGTCTGATCGAACTTGCCTGCTTACGTCGTTCAGTGAGCAGTGTCGATCGGATGGATATCGATGGCAAGGGGTGGTCCCGCGCCTCCATGGGATCGAGATTCACGGATTGCCGAACGGCGGACTGACCATTTAGGCTCGGATAGCCGCCGGATCGCGCGATTTCGCGCCGAGCGAACTGCCTCGTGGGCGGCGGGTCGGAGCGCCATGACACACGTCGAGCAGGAGATCGCCAGCCAGCCGCAGTGCTGGCGACGGGGCGTCGCGCAGGCCGGCCTCGCCGGGCGGTTGCCACGACCTGGCGAACGGGTCGCGGTGGTCGGCTGCGGCACGTCGTGGTTCGTCGCCATGGCGTACGCCCGGCTGCGCGAGGACGCCGGCCTCGGCGAGACGGACGCGTTCGCGGCGTCGGAGTTCCCGGCGCGCCGACGCTACGACCGGGTGTTGGTGATCAGCCGTTCCGGCACGACCACCGAGGTGCTCACCGTCCTGGCCGCCGTCCGGGGGCGTACGCCGAGCTCCGGGGTGTTCGGCGATTCCCGGTCACCGGCGGCGACCATGGTGGACGAACCGGTCGACTTGCCGTTCGCCGACGAGAGGTCTGTCGTGCAGACCCGATTCGCCACCACCGCGCTCGCGGTGCTGCGGGCGCACCTCGGCGAGCGCCTCGACCCGGCGGTACGCGACGCGACGGCGGCCCTCACCTCTCCGCTGCCGGTGGACCCCGCCGCGCTCGAACAGGTCACGTTCCTCGGCCGGGGCTGGACGGTCGGCCTCGCCCACGAGGCGGCGCTCAAGTGCCGCGAGGCCGCCGGCTTCTGGGCCGAGGCGTACCCGGCCATGGACTACCGGCACGGCCCGATCGCCGTCGCGGGCCCCGGCCGGGCGGTGTGGGCGTTCGGGGCCGTGCCGGCGGGGCTCCCCGAGCAGGTGGCCGCGACCGGCGCCACCTTCGTGCACAGCGCGCGTGACCCGATGGCGGAGCTGATTCTCGCGCAGCGGCTCGCCGTCGGTCTGGCCGTCCGGCGGGGCCTCGACCCGGACGCGCCACGTCACCTGACCCGCTCGGTGATCCTGACGTGAACCCCGGGGCGGCGGTGCGCGGCGGGATCCTCACCGTCACCCTCAACGCGGCGCTGGACGTGACGTACCACGTTCCGGCCCTGACGCCGGGCGCCGCGCACCGGGTGTCCCGGGTGGACGAACGGGCCGGCGGAAAGGGCGTCAACGTCGCCCGCCTGCTGCACACCCTCGGCGCCCCGGTCGTCGCCACCGGTCTCGCGGGCGGCGCCGGCGGCGCGCGGATCCGCTCCCTGCTGGCGGAGGAGGGGGTGCCGGAGGCGTTCGTACCGATCGAGGCGGAGTCCCGGCGCACGCTGGTCGTCGCCGAACCGGACTCGGCCACCGGGTTCTGGGAGCCCGGGCCGGCGGTCACCCGGCAGGAGTGGCACGCCTTCCGCACCCGCTTCACCGACCTCGTCCGCGGCGCGGCGGCGGTCGTGCTCTCCGGCTCCCTGCCGGTCGGGGTCCCGGTCGACGCCTACCACGCGCTGATCACGGCGGCCCGCCGCGACAGCGTGTGGACCGTGCTGGACAGCAGCGGGGAGGCGCTGCGCCACGGCCTCTCCGCCGGCCCGGACCTCGTGAAGCCGAACGTCGACGAACTCGCCGATCTCCTCGGATGCCCGCCGCCCCGGCCGGCCACGGCGCTCCAGGCGGTACGCACCCTCGACGCGCCCGCCGTCGTCGCCTCGTTCGGCCCGGACGGGCTGCTCGCGGTGACCGGCGAGGGCGCCTGGCGCGCGTACGTGCCGGAACCGGTGGCCGGCAACCCGACCGGGGCCGGCGACGCCTGCGTCGCCGCGCTGACCAGCGGCCTGGTCCGGCAGCGCCCCTGGCCCGAACGGCTCGCCGAAGCGGTGGCGCTCTCGGCGGCGGCGGTCCGGGCGCCGGTGGCCGGGAGTGTGGACCTGTCCGACTACCGGCGGCTGCGCCGGGACGTGATCGTCAAGGAGATCTGATGCCCCTCGTACCGACCGGAGAGCTCGTCGCCGCGGGACCGGTCTGCGCGTTCAACGTGATCACCCTGGAGCACGCCGAGGCGATCGTCGCCGGAGCGGAGGCCGCGGATCGAGCGGTCGTCCTCCAGGTCAGCGAGAACGCCGTCCGGTTCCACCGTCGGCTCGCCCCGATCGCCGCCGCGGCCCGGGCCGTCGCCGCCAGCGCCACCGTCGACGTGGCGCTGCACCTCGACCACGCCGTCTCCGCCGAGCTGTGGCGCGAGGCGCCGGAGCACGGCTTCGGCTCGGTGATGGTCGACGCGTCCCGGCTGCCCTATCGGGAGAACGTCGCGGCGACCCGGGCGGCGGCCGAGTTCGCCCACGGCCGCGGGCTCTGGGTCGAGGCCGAGCTCGGCACGGTCGGCGGGAAGGACGGCGAGCCACCCGTCGACCCGCACTCGCCCGGTGCCCGCACGGACCCGGACGAGGCCGCCTCGTACGTGGCGCAGACCGGGGTGGACGCGCTGGCCGTCGCGGTCGGCTCCGCGCACGCGATGACCGTCCGGGACGCCGTCCTGGACCACGGCCTGATCGGGCGGCTGCGGGCGGCGGTCGCGGTGCCGCTGGTACTGCACGGCTCCTCCGGGGTTCCCGACGCCGAGCTGCGCCGGGCCGTCGCGGGCGGAATCGTCAAGGTGAACATCGGTACGGCGCTGAACACCGCCCTCACCGGGAGTGTGCGCCGCACCCTGGCCGCCCAGCCGGAGCTGGTCGACCCGCGCCGCTGGCTGGCGCCGGCCCGGGAGGCGATGGCGGAGTCGGTGACCCGCTTCTGTCGGGTCGTGTCCGGAGACGGACCCGCCGGAGCCGGCACTGCCGGAGACGGACCCGCCGGAGCCGAGAGCGGCCTGGCCTCGACCGGGGCCGCGCCGTGACCTCGACCGAAACCACGGGGTCCGCCGCCGCGGGCGGGACGGCCGACCGGTCCCGCCGGTTGCAGGCGCTGCTGGAGATCCTGGCCGCGCGCGGCGGGCGGCTCTCCGTCGCCGAGGGCGTGGCCGCGTTGCAGGTCTCCGAGGCGACCGTCCGCCGCGACTTCACCGTCCTCGCCGAGCAGCAGCTGGTCACCCGCACCCACGGCGGCATCGTGGCCAGCTCGGTCGCGTACGACCTGCCGGTGCGCTACCGCTACCGCGGGGACCGCAGCACCAAGGAACGCATCGCGGCGACCGCCGCCGGGCTCGTCGAGCCGGGCGACGTCGTCGGGCTGAACGGGGGCACCACCACCTCCGCCACCGCCCGGCACCTCGCGGCCCGGCCCGACCTGGCGCAGGCCACCAACCGTCCGGCCCTGACTGTGGTGACCAACGCGCTGAACATCGCCACGGAGATGGTGCTGCGGCCGTCGGTACGCACCGTCATCCTCGGCGGGGTCGCCCTGCCCCAGTCGTACGAGCTGACCGGGCCGTTGACCGGCATGGTGATGCAGTCGCTCTGGCTGGACGTCCTCTTCCTCGGTGTCGACGGGTTCTCCACCGACGGCACGTCGTGCCACGACGAGAGCGAGGCAGGCATCGACGCGCTGATGGTCAGCCGGGCCCGCCAGGTGATCGTGGTCGCCGGGTCGGAGAAGCTGGGCCGGCACTCCTTCGCCAAGATCTGCGACGCGTCCGCGGTGCACACCCTGGTCACCGACGACGCCGCCGACGAGCGGGTCGTGGCCGACCTGCGCACCGCCGGCGTGACGGTCCTGCTGGCCTGACCGGTTACGACTCCGGCTCCACCAGGAGGCGGGCGTAGTTGGCCATCGAACGCTGGTATCGGGGCAGGTGGGGCGCGAGGGCGGCCAGGGCCACGGAGACGGCTTCGCGCTCGCGTCCCACGCTGGTCAGCGCGAGCGCGAGCGTGGCGGCGACCGCGTCGTCGAGCTCGTCGGAAGGCTGCTGCCGCTCCGCCGTCAGCAGCTCGACGGCCTCCTGCGCCCGCCCGATGTTCCGCAACGAGCTGGCGAGCTGGATGACCGAGCGCCGACGGCGGATGCCGGTGACGCCGGCGCGTAACGCCTCGCGGTAGAGCGGGACCGCACGGTCGGAGTGGCCGGTCGAGTCGAAGGCACAGGCCCGCTCGAACGCCACGACCGGGTCGCCGTCGGGCAGCTCGGCGGCGAGCTCGTCGACCCGGCGGCGGAACTCCTCGGGCTCGTGGTCGTCGATGGCGGCCCACAGCTCGGCGCTGCGCCGCTCCCAGTCGGGGGTGATCGTCATGGACGCGATCATGACGGCCGGGTAGGTTTGCCCGCCAGTCATTCGGCGCCCGCCGAATCAAGACGGCCGGAGGAGGTGACCGACGATCGCGGTCACCCTGCGCTTCGGCCCCGCCGACCTGATGCGTTGCCGGTTCGCGTTCTCCCCCGTGCTGGAGACGATCCAGGCGATCCGGCTGACCACACCGGACGACCTTCCCGGGCACCACCAGGGGTTCCTGCACTCGGTGCGGCGTCAGCTGGCCGCGCTGGACCTGCGGCCGGTGACGCTGCTGCAACCCCGCCGCGGCTACAGCCCGGACTTCCTCTCCCCACCGCCGACCGTCCCGCTCCCCCGCTTCGCCGACGAATTGGCGCGCATCGAGGCGACCCCGCTCGACCGGGTACGCGAGGAGGTGACCCGGTCGCTGCGGGACACCCGCGGCGCCGGGCACACCGACGTCGGCCGGCGCCTGCTGGCCGATCCCACCGACGCGCTGCGCCTGCTCACCGGCGTGATCCGGGACGTCTGGCAGGAGGTGATCGAGCCCGTGTGGCCGAAGGTGCGCGCGCTGCTCGACGCCGACGTGGCGTACCAGAGCCGCCGGATGGCTGAGGGCGGCCTGGACCGGCTCTTCGCCGAGCTGCACCCGCAGCTGCGCTGGCACGACGGCGTACTCACCCGGGAGCGTGGCGACGACGAGCACCGCGACCTGGCCGGGAAGGGCCTGCTGCTGATACCCAGCGCCTTCAAGTGGGACCAGGTGCTGGTCATCCTGGACGAGCCCTGGCAGCCGACCGTGATCTATCCGGCGCGCGGACTGGCCACCCTCTGGCAGCCGGCGGGCGCGCCGGAACTGGTGGCGCTGGCTCGGCTGGTCGGCCGTACCCGGGCCACGCTGCTGGCCGGGTTGACCGAGCCCGCGACGACCACCGTGCTGGCCCATCGGCACGCGCTCGCGGCCGGCACGGTCTCGGAGCACCTGGGCGTGCTGCGCGACGCCGGACTGGTGGTCGGCGAGCGGCACCGCCACGAGGTCCGTTACCGGAGGACGGCGCTGGGCAGCGCCCTGCTCGACCGGAGCGCGTGACAGCCCGGTTCAGATGACCCGCACCGCGGACCTAGCCGGACCGGTCGGTCGGGGCGGGCGGAGCGGGCGCCTGCGCCGGCGTCACGTTCGCATCCGCTCGCGCGAGTCGCGCCGACAGCAGCATCGCCTGAGCGACCGAGCCGCCACCGACACCGAGGCCACCCCGGGCGGCGCGGTAGAAGTGGTCGCGCGCCTCGTTCGCCCGTTGCAACAGATCGCCGACGTCGTCCTGACCGGCCAGCCCGCGGGCGGCGCGCTCGATCGCCCAGACGGCGTCGCGCCAGCCGTGCGCCGCCGCCACCGTCGGGGCGTCCCCGAGCAGCAGGACGCTCTCCCAGGCCAGCGTGTGCCGGACGTCGGCGTCGGCCAACCGTGTCAGGCCTTCCTGCTGGTCGATCCGGTGTCCCCCGGAGTCGGGACGGGTATTGGCGAGCATCCGAACGGCGATGGCGTGGATCTCCTTCAGCACCTGCGCGAAGTCGACGTAGGCGTCGAGGCGCCTGTCGTCCCAGCGCACGCTCTGGCTCCGCTTCCATCGGGTGCGGTCGGCGATGGTCGTGGCGACGATCGTGCCGATCGTGCCGATCAGCACGCCGAGAAGTGCGGGCAACTGTGCGACGACGCCTCCCATGGCGTCGAGCCTGCCACTCGCCGACAAAACAGCGGCACCGCGGCCGGTCGCCGATGACGCCGCCTCCGGCGGGCTTGCGTGCCGACGCAACTTCGGAGAAGTTGTCCCCTCCGGGGCGGTGGAGGGGACAACTTCCCTGAAGCTGCACGGATCACGGAGGCGCCAACCCGACGCGGTCGGTCAGCGGGGGGTGTCGCGGTGGCGGAAGGCGGCGGCGCCGGCCACCAGCAGGGCCGCCGCCACCGCCGTCAGCACCACGAGCGGCGGGGCCGTCGGGTCGACCGCGGGCGCGGCGGGCACGTGGGTGTACGGCGAGAGGTCGAGCGCGGCCTGCGGCAACTCCAGCACCGCGCCGAGCTGCCCGAGCAGCAGGAACACCATCAGCGCGGTCCAGGAGAGCGCCACCGACCAGCGGGGCAGGAGTCCGAACAGGGCGGTCACCACGCCGGCGACCACGAGCAGGGCCGGCAGTCGCAGCGCGGCGGCTCCGCCCAGGGCGAGCGCCTTCCCCGCCGGGTCGCCGTCGACCAGGCCGTAGCCGAGCCCGGTCGTGACCCCGCCGAAGAGCAGCAGCGCGGTCGCGCCGAGCAGCGCGGCGCCCACCTGCGTGCCCAGCCAGCGGCGGCGGCTCACGGCGGTGGCGAGGACCGCCTCCAGCACCCCGTCCGCCTCGTCGGCGCGTACCCGCAGCAGGGCCTGCACGACGTACGCGCCGATCGCCAGCGCGTAGAGCCCGAGCATGGCGGCGAGGTACCCGTCGACAAGTTCGCCGCCGCCGCCCATGGCGGCGATGGCCTCGGCGGCTGCCGGGTTCTCGGCGATCATGGCGTTGAACTCGTCGGCGGCGACGCCCATCGAGACGCCGAGCACACCCACCCCGACCGCCCAGCCGAGCAGCGCGCCGCGTTGCAGCCGCCAGGCCAGCCCGGCGGGGCTGAGCAGCCAGGTGGCGGCCCGCCCCGGCCCGCGCCGCGCGGCGAACAGGCCGGCACCGAGATCACGTCGCCGCGCCAGCGCGTACGCGAGCGCCACCGCGGCGGCCAGCAACGCGACCGGCAGGGCGAGGGTCCACCACCGCTCACCGGTGTAGGCGCGCACCTGGTTGCCCCACCCCATCGGGCTGACCCAGGACGGCCAGGCGCTGACCACCCGGGTGCCGTCGGCGCTCTGCTCGCCGAAGACGTCGCCGGCGGCACGGAGCAGGAAGGCGAGGCCGACGGCGGCGGCGGCGAGGGCGTTGGCGCCCCGGGAGGTGACCGTGAGCTGGGCGGTGACGGCGGCGACGCCGGTGAACGCCACCCCGACGCCGCCGATCGCGGCGGCCGCGGCGACGGATCCCGCGAGGGGCAGCCCGGCGCCGGCGAGGGCGAGGGCGAGGGCGAGTCCGGCCGCGGCCAGCACGTTCGCGCCGACGACGACCAGCAGGGCGGCGGTGAGCAGCGCGTACCGGCCGACCACTGACGCGCCGAGCAGCTCGGCCCGGCCGGTCTCCTCGTTCTGCCGGGTGTGCCGGACGACCGCGAAGGTGCTCAGCAGCGCGACGAGGACCGCCAGCGTCGCGTACGTCTCGGCGACCACGACCGCGCCGAGGTCGGTGCCGGCGATGGGGCCGTTGAAGGCGCGGGCGACGAGGCTGGACGCCGAGGTGGTGGCGTAGCCGTGCCGGGCCGCGTCGTCGGGGTAGACGCCGGCCACGCTGGCCGCGAGGGCGTACCCGAGCAGGGGGGTGCCGAGGATCCAGATGCCGAGTCGGATCCGGTCGCGGCGCAGCGCGAGCCGGGTGAGTCGCCAGGTGCCGGTGAAGGCGCTCATCGCAGCGCCGCCGGGGTCTCGGTGGCACGCTGCTCGGCCACGGCGGCGCCCTCCGCGCCGTAGTGGCGCAGGAACAGCTGCTCCAGGGTGGGCGGGGCGCTGGTCAGCGCGCGCACACCGAAGCGGACGAGGTGGCCGAGCAGCTCGTCGAGGTGGGCCGGCTCGACCTCCAGGTGGGTGCGCCCGCCGGTCTCCCGCACGGAGTGCACGCCTGGCAGCTCCGCGAGGCCGGTGAGCGGCCGGGCGGTCTCCACGGTCACCGCGGTGCGGGTGAGGTGGCGCAGTTCGGTGAGGGTGCCGGACTCGACGGTGCGCCCCTCGCGGATGATGCTGACCCGGTCGCAGAGCGCCTCGACCTCGGCGAGCACGTGGCTGGAGAGCAGCACGGTGCCGCCCTCGCCACGGATGCGCCGGACCTGCTCCTGGAAGACCGACTCCATCAGGGGGTCGAGGCCGGAGGTCGGCTCGTCGAGCACGTAGAGCTCCACGTCGGAGGCGAAGGCGGCGACGATGGCGACCTTCTGCCGGTTGCCCTTGGAGTACGTGCGGCAGGTGCGGGTCGGGTCGAGGTCGAAGCGCTCCAGCAGCTCGTCGCGGCGGCGCCGGTCGAGGCCGCCGCGCAGCTTGCCGAGCAGGTCGATGGCCTCGCCGCCGGTGAGGTTCGGCCAGAGGCTCACGTCACCGGGCACGTACGCCAGACGGCGGTGCAGGCGCACCGCGTCGCGCCACGGGTCGGCGTCGAGCACCCGCGCCTCGCCGGAGTCGCGGCGGAGCAGGCCGAGCAGGATGCGGATGGTGGTGGACTTGCCGGCGCCGTTGGGGCCGAGGAAGCCGTGCACCTCCCCCGCCTCCACCCGCAGGTCGAGCTCGTCGAGCGCGCGGACGGCTCCGAACGTCTTGACCAGTTTGTCGATCGCGATGACGGCCATGGCCCCTCCCCTGGGGTGACACCTCGACGACCTCACTCTACTGACCGCCGGTCAGCCGGTTCAACGGGCTTCCGCCCGCCGGTCAGAAGGGCGACTACGCTGGCGGGATGACCGCCGAGCCCGCGGACGACACCCGGTCCCGGATCCTGCGCGCCGCGCTCGACCTCTTCGCCGAGCACGGTTACCAGCGCACCTCGCTGCGGCAGATCGGCGAGCGGCTGCGGCTGACCAAGGCCGCGATCCTCTACCACTTCCCCGCCAAGGAACACCTGCTCGCCGCCCTGGTCGAGCCGCTCCTGGCCGACCTGGAGGGGCTGCTCGACGCGGCGCAGGGGCGGCCGACCGCGCAGGCCCGCGACGTGGTGCTGGAGGGGTGGGTGGACATCATGCTCGCCCACCGCCGTCCACTCGGCATGCTCTTCCACGACATCGCCCTGATCACCCGGGGCGACACCTACCACCGCCTGATGCGGATCGCCATGCGGGCCAACGACCTGATCGCCGGCCCGCAGGCCGGGCGCCGGGAGCGGGTGCGGGCGGTGCAGGCGGTCGCCATGTGCAGCGATCCGGTCGTCTTCTTCGCCGACGTCCCCGACGAGGTGCTCCGTGCCGACATGCTCGACGGGGTGCGCCGGCTGCTGGCGGCGACAGTGGACGTCGAGCCCTCCGGCGCGACGGCCCCGGGCCCGGCGGCGGGCGCGGGGACCGCGCCGTCCGCGCGCGGGACGCACCGGGCCGGCTCGGCCGTCCCGCGTCGCCGGCCGGGTCGACCCCGCGCGCTCGATCGTGAGCAGGTCGAGGCGGCGCGGCGGATGTACGCCGCCGGCGACCACTCGGTGGACGCGATCGCAGCCGCGCTGAACGTCTCCCGGGCCACCGTCTACCGCCACTTGTCGCCCGCCGGCGGCAGTAACGAGACGATTTAGCGACAGTTTCGAGACGGTTCCGCGACGGCCTTGCCGTCACCGTCGCGCCGCTCGACAACCGTGCCGACGTGCGCGAACACGTCGGCCAGGCGGGCGAGGTCGACGCCCTCGAAGTGGTCGAGGAACCGCCGGCGCACGGCGGCCAGGTGACTCGGCCAGGACTCGGTGAGCCGGGCGAAGCCGGCGTCGGTGAGCACGGCGTTCCAGCCCCGGGCGTCCTCCAGGCTGCGCACCCGGCGCACCAGTCCCTGCGTCTCCAGGCGGATGATGGTGCGGGTCATCCCGCTCAGCGAGAGGTGGCAGGCGTACGCGAGCTCGCTCATCCGCAACTGCCGCCCGGGCGCCTCGGAGAGACGCATGAGGGCCGTGTACTCGGTGAGCGGCAGTTGCCGGTCACACACCATGTCGGCGTCGATGGCCCGAGGCAGGAGATACATCACCCGGAACAGGGTGCGAACGAGCGCCTCCTCGTCGTGATCGAGGGGCTTGAGGGGTTCGCCGGAGACGCCGGACATGCTGCTCATCCTAGTGCCGCCGCCGGACGGCCTCTGCGGGGCCGTTGTGACGGCGGCCATAGCGCCACTATTTGCTTGACCAATCAACGTCTGTCTAGCGTGTCCTGGCGTCAGGCAACGACTTCGGGAAGGCACCACCCGCATGACCAGGATCGGCATCATCCTCGGCAGCACCCGCCCCGGCCGCAACGGCGAGGCCGTCGCCCACTGGGTTCTTGAGCACGCCAAGCAGCGTACGGACGCGCAGTTCGAGCTGATCGACCTGCTCGACCACCCGCTGCCGCACCTCGACGAGACCAACCTGCCCTCGTTCGGTCAGTACACCCAGCCGCACACCAAGAGCTGGGCCAGGACCATCGGGTCGTACGACGGGTTCGTGATGGTCACCCCGGAGTACAACCACTCCACCTCGGGTGCGCTCAAGAACGCGATCGACTACCTCTTCGCCGAGTGGAACAACAAGGCCGTCGGCTTCGTCAGCTACGGCTCCGCCGGAGGTGCCCGCGCCGTCGAGCACCTGCGTCTCATCGCCGGCGAGCTGATGATGGCCGACGTGCGGGTCCAGGTGGCGCTCTCGTTCGTCAACGACTTCGAGAACTACACCGTCTTCAAGCCGAGCCCGTCGCACGTGCCCACGCTGAACACCATGCTCGACCAGGTCGTCGCCTGGAGCACCGCGCTGGCTCCGCTGCGCGAGAACTGAGCACACCCCACCGCCGAGGACGGCCGCGCTGACCCGCGCGGCCGTCCTCGCGGCGCTTCTCCGGGTCTCAGGCGGCCAGCGCGGCGTAGCGGCCGTCGCCGGCGAGCAGGCTGTCGTGGGTGCCGCGCTCCACGACCCGGCCGTGGTCGAGCACCACGATCTGGTCGGCGTCGCGGACGGTGGAGAGCCGGTGCGCGATGGTGATGGTGGTACGCCCCTTGGCCAGCTCGTCGAAGGCCCGCTGCACGGCCCGTTCCGTCCCGGTGTCCAGTGCGCTGGTGGCCTCGTCGAGGATCAGCACCCGCGGATCCCGCAGCAGGGTGCGGGCGATCGCCAGGCGCTGCTTCTCGCCGCCGGAGAAGCGGTGGCCCCGCGAGCCGACGACCGTGTCGTACCCGTCGGGCAGGCTCGCGATCACGTCGTGGATCTGGGCGGCGCGGGCGGCCGCCTCGATCTCCGCGTCGGTGGCCCCCGGCCGGGCGTAGCGCAGGTTCTCCCGCACGCTGGTGTGCAGCAGGTAGGTCTCCTGGCTCACCACTCCGACGATCGCGGCCAGGTCGACCAGGCGCAGGTCACGCAGATCGACCCCGTCGACGGTGATCGTTCCGCTCGTCGGGTCGTGCAGGCGGCTGACCAGGGCGGCGAGGGTGCTCTTGCCGGAACCGGTCTCCCCGACCACTGCCAGTCCGGTGCCGGCGGGCACGTCGAGGGTGACCCCCGCGAGCGCCGCGGTGTCGCTGCCCGGATAGCGGTAGGTGACCTCCTCCAGGCGCAGGTGGCCGCGGACCCGGCGCGGGTCGACCGGGACCGGCTCGGCCGGCTCGGCCACCTCGACCGGGAGGTCGAGGTACTCGAAGATCCGGGCGAAGAGCGCCAGCGACGAGGTCACCGAGACGCCCACGTTGAGCAGCATCATCAGCGGCCGGAACAGCCCGTTCTGCAACGTGGTGAAGGCGACCAGGGTGCCGATGCTCAGGGTGCCCGCGGCGCCCGGCAGGCCGGCGCCGAGGTAGATGAGCGCGGGAACGGCCGCGAAGACGATGCTCATCGAGGCCATCCGCCAGCGGCCGGCCAGCTCGCTGCGCAGCTCCAGGTCGACCAGGCGCGCCGAAGAGGCGGTGAAGCGCTCCACCAGCGCCGGGGCGGTGCCGAGGGTCTTGGCGAGCTGAACCCCGCTGATCGACAGGCTCTCCTCGACTGTGACGTTGAGGTCGGCGAGTTCCCGCTGGCGTCGGGCGGTGACCTCCCGGCGGAGCCGGGCGACCCGCCGGGTGAGCCAGATGGCCGGCGGCAGGATGAGCAGCGAGACCAGCGACAGCCGCCAGGAGAGCGCGACCATGGCCGCCACCGTGGCGACCACGGTGGTCAGGTTCGACGCGATGGAGGTGGCGGTGGAGGTGACCACCGACTGCATGCCGCCGATGTCGTTGGTGATCCGTGACTGCACCTCGCCGGTGCGGGTGCGGGTGAAGAAGTTCAGCGACTGCCGCTGGAGGTGGGTGAAGACGTCGGTGCGCAGCCGGTGCATGACCTCCTGCCCGACCCGGTTGGAGATCCAGGTCTGCACCACGCCGAGCACGGCGGTGACGGCCGCCACCGCGACCATGCCGAGGACCAGCCAGGCCAGCAGGCGCAGGTCACGCCCCGGCAGGGCTTGATCGATCACGTGCCGGAGCAGGAACGGCGAGGCCATCGCGAGGACCGAGGACGCCACGATGATCGCGGTCACCACGGCGAGGGCGGCCCGGTGCGAGCGGAAGAGCCCGGCGACGCGCCGCAGGGACACCTGCCGGGCCTGCGTCTTCTCCGCCGGGCTGACGGTACGGGGGCCGCGGTCGCGGCCGAGGGGGCTGGGCTCCAAAAGCGGCCACCTTTCGATCAGAGTTACTGAGGTCGCCTCATCATGAGGGAACAACCGTACTTGCTGCTACCGTATTCCGCGTGACCGAGGTCGACGGCGACGACGAGAGCCTGGCCGAGGCGTTCTGGAAGGTGGCGCGGCTGCTGCGGCACCGCACCCGGGAGGCCCTCGCCCCGTGGGAGGTCAGCCCGAGCCAGGCGCGCGCGCTCGGCGTCCTGGCCCGGCACGGCGTACTGCGACCCGGCGCGCTCGCCGAGCACCTGCGCATCGCCGCCCGCTCCGCCACCGAGGTGGTCGACGACCTCCAGCGACGCGGGCTGGTCGAACGCCGCCCCGACCCGAACGACCGGCGGGCCACCCTGGTCGCGCTCACCCCTGAGGGCGTACGCGCCAGCGACGGCATCCGGGCCACCCGCCAGGCCGAGGCGGACCGGCTCTTCGCCGAACTCACCCCCGGCGACCGCGAGGAGCTCGCCCGCATCCTGCGTACGCTGCACGGCTGACCGCCCCCGGCGCGGGCGGCCACGCCGGCGCCCACCGTGCCCGCGACGCCGGCCAGGTTTGGTCACCGGCCCGCCGGGTAGCCGAGCCCGTCCGATCGACGGGACCGGTGGTGACGGGAGGGCCTCGTGGTACGCCTGCTCAGCGGTGCGACCGGCGGCCGACGCTGATGTGCGGCATCGCCGGGGAGGCCCGGTTCGACGGGTCGACACCCGACGCCGCAGCGGTGACTCGGATGACCGAGGCCATGCGCTCCCGCGGCCCGGACGGCGAGGGGCTGTGGACCGACGGATGGGTGACCCTCGGGCACCGGCGGCTCACCATCATCGACCTCTCCGCCGCCGGCGGCCAACCGATGGTCCGCGAGGATCTCGGGCTCGGGCTGGTCTTCAACGGCTGCATCTACAACTATCCGGAGCTGCGCGAGGAGCTGAGCAACGCCGGTTACTCGTTCCACTCCACCAGCGACACCGAGGTGATCCTGGTGGCGTACGCCCACTGGGGTGAACGGTTCGTCGACCACCTGGTCGGCATGTTCGCCGTCGGGCTGGTGGACCGGGCGCGGCGGCGGCTGGTGCTGGCCCGCGACCGCCTCGGCGTGAAACCGCTCTACCTCGCCGAGACGCCCGGTCGGCTGCGGTTCGCCTCCAACCTGCCGGCGCTGCTCGCCGCCGGCGACGTGGACACCGGCATCGACCCGGTGGCGCTGCACCACTACCTCTCCTGGCACTCGATCGTGCCCGCGCCCCGTACCGTCCTGCGCGGCGTCCGCAAGCTGCCACCGGCCACCCTGCGGATCGTGGAGGCCGACGGGCGCAGCCGGGACGAGGTGTACTGGCAGCCGGACTACGTGCGGGAACCGGCCGACGCGGCCATGGGGGCGCGGGACTGGCAGGCCGCCGTCGGAGAGGCGCTGCGCACCGCCGTACGCCGGCGGCTGGTCGCCGACGTCCCGGTCGGCGTGCTGCTCTCCGGCGGCCTGGACTCCAGTCTGATCGTGGCGCTGCTCGCCGAGGCCGGCCAGCGACACCTGCGGACGTTCAGCATCGGCTTCGACAGCCGCGGCGACGAGTCCGGCGACGAGTTCCACTACTCCGACCTGGTGGCGCGCGCCTTCGACACCGACCACCAGCGCATCCGGCTCACCGACGACGACCTCGTGCCCGCCGTACGCCGCAGCGTGCTGGCCATGACCGAGCCGATGGGCAGCCACGACGTGGTCGCCTTCCACCTGCTCTCCGAACAGGTGGCCCAGCACGTGAAGGTGGCCCAGTCCGGTCAGGGCGCGGACGAGGTCTTCGCCGGCTACGGCTACCACCAGCCGCTGGCCACGGTGCCCCGGGAGGCCGCCGCGGACGAGTTCGCGGCCGCCTTCTTCGACCGGGACCACGCCGAGCTGAACCGGGTGGTCGGCCCGGCGTACGCGCTGGACCGGGACGCCAGCCGCGACCTGCTCGACGCGCACCTGGCGGCCCCCGGGGCACAGACCGCGGTGGACGCGGTGCTGCGGCTGGACACCCACCTGATGCTCCCCGACGACCCGGTCAAGCGGGTCGACAGCATGAGCATGGCCTGGGGCCTGGAGGTGCGTACCCCCTTCCTCGACCAGGACCTGGTCACCCTCGCCGCGCACTGCCCGCCGGAGCAGAAGCTGGCCGCGGGCGGCAAGGGGGTGCTCAAGGAGGTGGCCCGGGAGGTGCTGCCGGCCGAGGTGGTCGACCGGCCGAAGGGCTACTTCCCGGTGCCCGCGCTGCGCAACGTCGACGGCGCCGTACGCGAGCTGGTGGTCGAGGCGCTGCAGTCGCCGGCCGCCCGGGAGCGTGCCCTGTTCCGCCCCGAGTACGTGGCGCACCTGCTCGCCGAGCCGGACCGGGCCGCCGCGACGGCGGGCAGCAACAAACTGTGGCAGCTCGGCCTGCTGGAGCTCTGGCTCCAGTCGCACGGCGTCACCTGACCCGGGCCGAAGCCGTCAGCCGGCGACGGTCCAGGCGGCCAGTTGGGCGAGGACGGCGCGCAGGTCGCCGGTCTCGTCGAGGATCCGCCGCTGCCGCGTCGCGCCGGTGCCCTCCCCGCGCAACCGGGTCAGCTGATCCAGCACGTACCCCAGGTCGCCGTGACGGAGCAGCGCCGGCGAGACCGTGGCGAAGAGCTCGTCGACCAGCTCCCACGCCGGCCGGGCGCCACCGTGTCGCAGGTCGATGAGGGTTCCGTCCATGCCCTCGTGGGCGGCCCGCCAGTGCGCCGCGGAGACCAGACAGTCCCGCACGGGCGACGCCGGCACACCGGCACGCACCTCGTCGACGAGCGTCGCGACGAGGGCGCGCAGCAACGCGGCGACGAGCACCGTGTCGTCGACGGTCGGGCAGACGTCCCCCACCCGGATCTCCACCGTCGGGTACGCGGCGGACGGCCGGGCGTACCAGTAGACCATCGCCGCGTCGAGCATGACTCCGGCGGCGATCAGCTCGTCGACGGTGCGGTCGTAGTCGGCGGCGGAGGCGAAGTACGGGGTGGGGCCGAGGCTCGGCCAGCGTTCCAGCTGCATGGACCGCCAGCTGGCGTGTCCGGTGTCGGCGCCGTCGTGCAGCGGAGAGTTGGTGGCGATCGCGTGCACCACGGGCAGCCAGGGGCGCAGGTGGTTGCAGACCTGCACGGCCAGTTCGCGGTCGGGCACGCCGACGTGCACGTGGCATCCGCAGACCGCCGGGTCGTGCGCCACCGGCCCGTACCGGCGGGACATGGCGTGATAGCGGGGTTTGTCCGGCACCGTCCGGTGCGGCTCGTGCATCGGGGTCGCGCCCACCGCGACCAGCCGCGCGCCGGCCGACTCGGCCGCCTCGGCGGCGGAGCGTCGCAGCGCCACCAGGTGCGCCCGCAGCTCGACCAGGTCGGCGGTGACCGGGGTGACCATCTCGACCATGCTGTGCCGGAACTCCTGCCGGCTCTGGTCGCGGGCCGCCCCGCGCAGCCCGGTCAGCACCCGCTGGGCGACCGGCAGGTTCTCCCCGGTCCGCGGGTCCAGCAGCAGGAACTCCTCCTCCACCCCGAGGGTCAGCGTGGTGAGGTCGGGCACCGCGGTGGCGATCGTCGGACGGTACGTCATGCGTTCGGCGTCCGTTTCGTCGGGCGACGCGCCGGGCGTCGCACTGCCGGCCGCCCGCGTTCCCGCCGCCGGGACCGGCAAACGCTCCGCCGCCGCCTCAGTCCAGGTTCTCCGCCCGAGCGGCGGGCCCGGCCGCAGGAATCCGGCCGGGCCCCTCGGGTGTCGCGACTGCTACGGGTACGCGGTCAGGTACACCTGCTGGTTGGCGGTGTTCGCGGTCCCACCGGAGTTGTTGATCACGCGGTTGATGGTGCCCACGCCACCGAGGGAGACGGTCACCAGGTTGGTGAACCGCACGTTCGGGTTGGTCGGCGCCTCGAAGGCGCGTTCGGCGACCACCGCGGGGTTGACGTTGAAGTAGCAGTAGCTGCCCATGCCCCACCCCTGGTGGCTGGTGACCCCGTCGCCCACCTTGTACGCCGCGTAGCCCCGGGTCGAGCCGTTCATGTAGGCGGCCTGGTTCGGGGGGTCGTACGGCATCTCGTTCTGGTAGAAGTACGTCCGCCCGCCGTTGCCGTTCCAGACGGTCTGGTACTTCTGGTAGTGCTCGACGAAGAGGCCGTACATGGTGACGTCGTCGCCGTTGACGGTCAGCCCGGTGTCGGCGGTGTTCAGCGTCCAGCCGGTGGGTACGCCGGAGGCCGCGTGGTCGGCCCGCCACAACCACATGTGGTCGCCGATCACGTTGTCGCTGTTGACGGTGAGCGTGTTGGTGGCCTTGCCGACGTGCGGCCCGCCGATGCGGAAGAAGACGTCGTGCAGCGAGGTCGGGTTGGCGGCGTGGCTGGCCGACGAGCCGGCCGGGCCGACCTCCATGAGTACCGGCGAGTTCGTCGTGCCCGCCTCGAACATGATGCCGGCGACCTTCACACCGTCCACGTCGGCCACCCGCATGGCGACGGTGCCGTTGTCCGCCTGGATGGTGGCCAGGCCGAGACCGAGGATCACCGTGTCGGGACGGTTGACCTGGATCGGCTCGGTGACGTGGTGCACGCCCGGGGTGAAGAGCAGGTGCTTGCCCTGGGCGAGCGCCGCGTTGATGGTGGCCGCGCTGGTGCCCTGCTGGACGACGAAGAACTGCGACAGCGAGATCGACGAGCCGGCCGGCGTCTTGCCGTACCAGCTGGTGCCGGTGGTGTTGCTGCGCAGCGCCGGCACGAAGACCCGGTACTCGCCGGTGCCGTCGACGTAGAGGAAGGGCTTCTCCCGCACCACCGGGGTCTGCGGGATGACGGTGTGCGACGGGTTCGGGAAGTGCGGCGGCGGCGCGCCGGCGACGCCCTGGAAGACCATGTTCCACACCGACCCGGTCCAACCGTTGCCGAACTCGCTGTTACGCGAGTACCACTGCTGCTGGGAGCCGGAGACGACGAGACCGTCGATCCGGGTGTCGGCCATCAGGCCGCCGCTGGACCAGCCGTCGCCGCCGTTCCAGAGCTGGATCTGGTTCTGCCCGCCGCGCAGGTGCATCCGGCGGTACGGGGCCGCCTGCGAGACCGCCCAGCGCTCCACCGTCACGCCGGCGGGCAGGGTCACCGAGAGGTTCTCGGCGGCGCGCCAGAAGTTCTGGGTGGCGTTGCCGTTCATCCAGAACGCCTCCACCCGGACGTGGCCGTTGAGGTTCACGTCGTCCGGGCTCATGCCCAGGCCGGCGACCTGGGTGAAGAAGCCGAGGTTGACGTCGGCGGTGTAGGTGCCCGGCTTGAAGAGCACCGCGTACCGCTGCGGGCCGAACTGGTTCTCCTCCTGCTGGTCGAAGAGGGTGTTCAACCGGCTCTGGATGGTGCCGGTCGGGGTGCTCGGGTCGAAGACGAAGGTGTTCGGCCCGAAGTTCGGGTTGCGCGGGTCGGTCGGCGGGATGGACGGGTCGCCGCCCCCGTTGGTGGTGTTGACCTGGAGCTCCCAGAGCGAGTATCCGTACCCGGTGCCCCGGGCGGTGCCGTACATGCGCAGGTAGCGGCCGCTGCCGTTGACGGTCAGGCTCTGCGTGCCGCCGGTGCCTGTGGTGGTGCTGTAGACGGTGGTCCAGGCGTTGCCGTCGGCCGAGGTCTGGATCTGGAAGGCCCGGGCGTACGCGGCCTCCCAGCTCAGCACCACCCGGCAGATCGTCTGGGTGCCGCCCAGGTCGACGCGGAGCCACTGGGGGTCGGCGGCGGCGCTGGCCCACCGGGTGCCGGTGTCGCCGTCCACCGCCGCCGACGCGGGCAGGGCGGCATTCTCGGTGGAGGAGGCGGTGGCCGGTCGGCCCTGGGCGGCGTTGGCGCTGCCGCAGGTCGGGTTGGTGCCGCCGGTCTCGCCGTAGACCTGGAACTCCCAGAGCGAGTACCCGTAGGCGCTGCCCCGGGCGGTGCCGTACATCCGCACGTAGCGACCGGCGCCGGTCACCGTGATGTTCTGGGTGCCGCCGACGCCGGTGGTGGTGCTGTGGACGGTGGTCCAGGTGCCGCCGTCGTCGGAGGTCTGGAGCTGGAACGCGCGGGCGTAGGCGCCCTCCCAGACCAGGGTCACCTGGCTGATGGTGGCTCGGCTACCGAGGTCGACCTGGAGCCACTGCGGGTCGCTGAACGCGCTGGACCAGCGGGTGCCGGTGTTGCCGTCGACCGCCGCGGCCGCCGGTGTGCCGGCGTTCTCGGTGGACGAGGCGGTGGCCGGGCGGCCCTGTGACAGCAGGGTGGGGGCGGCCTGTGCGGG
>NZ_SMKG01000076.1 GCF_004348525.1 Micromonospora sp. 15K316
CCCTCGGAGGCTGCCATGGCACCCCGTCCCACCCCCGCCGACAAGTTCTCCTTCGGGCTCTGGACCGTGGGCTGGCCGGCCCGGGACCCGTTCGGCGACGCCACCCGTCCCGAGCTGGACGCGGTCGAGGCGGTGCACCGGCTCGCCGAGCTCGGCGCGTACGGCATCACGTTCCACGACGACGACCTGATCCCGTTCGGCGCCGACGCCGCCACCCGCGACCAGCACATCGCCCGGTTCCGCAAGGCCCTCGACGAGACCGGCATGGTCGTCCCGATGGTCACCACCAACCTCTTCACCCACCCGGTCTTCAAGGACGGCGGCTTCACCAGCAACGACCGCGACGTCCGCCGTTACGCGCTGCGCAAGGTGCTGCGCAACGTCGACCTCGCCGCCGAGCTCGGCGCCAAGACCTTCGTGATGTGGGGCGGCCGCGAGGGCTCCGAGTACGACGTCGCCAAGGACGTCCGCGCCGCGCTGGAGCGCTACCGCGAGGCCGTCGACCTGCTCACCCAGTACGTCGTCGACCGCGGGTACGACCTGCGGTTCGCGCTCGAGCCGAAGCCGAACGAGCCGCGCGGTGACATCCTGCTGCCCACGGTCGGGCACGCGCTCGCCTTCATCTCCACCCTGGCCCACCCGGAGCTGGTCGGCCTCAACCCCGAGGTCGGCCACGAGCAGATGGCCGGGCTGAACTACGCCCACGGCATCGCCCAGGCGCTCTGGCAGGGCAAGCTCTTCCACCTCGACCTCAACGGTCAGCGCGGCATCAAGTACGACCAGGACCTGGTCTTCGGCCACGGTGACCTGATGAACGCGTTCGCCCTGGTCGACCTGCTGGAGAACGGCGGTCCCGGCGGCGGCCCCGCGTACGACGGCCCCCGGCACTTCGACTACAAGCCCTCCCGCACCGAGGACATCGCCGGGGTCTGGGCGTCGGCCGAGGCGAACATGGCGACCTACCTGCTGCTCAAGGAGCGGGCCGCCGCGTTCCGCGCCGACCCCGAGGTCGCCGAGGCGCTGGCCGCCAGCAAGGTCGCCGAGCTGGCCACGCCGACCCTGGGCGACGGGGAGACCTACGCCGAGCTGCTGAACGACCGCTCGGCGTTCGAGGAGTTCGACGTGGACGCCGCCGCCGCGCGTGGCTTCGGCTTCGTCCGGCTCAACCAGCTCGCCGTCGAGCACCTGCTCGGCGCGCGCTGAGGCGGTCGCCATGCCGCTCGTAGCGGGGGTGGACTCGTCCACCCAGTCGTGCAAGGTCGTGATCCGGGACGCGGAGAGTGGCGCGCTGGTCCGCCAGGGCCGCGCCCCGCATCCGGACGGCACCGAGGTCGACCCGGCCGCATGGTGGACGGCGCTGCGGGCGGCGGTCGCCGCCGCCGGTGGGCTGGACGACGTCGCGGCCGTCTCGGTCGGCGGCCAGCAGCACGGCATGGTCGCCCTGGACGAGGCCGGCCAGGTCGTCCGTCCGGCGCTGCTCTGGAACGACACCCGCTCGGCCGGCGCGGCCGACGACCTGGTCGGCGAGGCCGGCGGCGGGGAGACCGGCCGGCGGTTCTGGGCGGACGCGGTGGGCAGCGTGCCGGTGGCCAGCTTCACGGTCACCAAGCTGCGCTGGCTGGCCCGGCACGAGCCGGAGCAGGCGGCCCGGGTGGCCGCCGTCTGCCTGCCGCACGACTGGCTCACCTGGCGGCTGGCCGGGGCCCCCGGCCTCGCCGGCCTGCGCACCGATCGCGGCGACGCCAGTGGCACCGGCTACTGGTCGCCGGCCACCGGGACGTACCGGTTCGACCTGCTGGAGCGGGCCTTCGGTCGGCGCCTCCAGGTGCCGACGGTGCTCGGCCCGGCCGAGGTCGCGGGTGAGCTGCACCCGGGCGCGCTCGCCGCCGACGGCACCCCGGCCGGGCCGGCCGGCAGCGGTGTGCTGCTCGGGGCGGGCACCGGCGACAACGCGGCGGCGGCGCTCGGCGTGGGCGCCGGTCCCGGTGACGTGGTGGTCTCTATCGGCACCTCGGGCACCGTGTTCAGCGTCGCCTCCGGACCGTCCGCCGACCCCACCGGCATCGTGGCCGGCTTCGCCGACGCCACCGGCCGCTTCCTGCCGCTGGTCTGCACGCTCAACGCGGCACGGGTGCTGGACGCCGCCGCGTCGATGCTGCGGGTCGACCTCGACGAACTGGCCGACCTCGCGCTCGCCGCGCCGGCCGGGGCGGACGGGCTGGTGATGGTCCCTTACCTGGAGGGGGAGCGGACGCCGAACCGGCCCACCGCCACCGGCGCCGTGCACGGGCTGACCCTGCGCAACTCGACCCCGGCCCACCTCGCCCGGGCCGCCGTGGAGGGGATGCTCGCCGCGCTCGCCGACGGGCTCGACGCCCTCGTCGCCCAGGGCGCCGAGGTCCGCCGGGTGATCCTGGTCGGCGGCGGTGCCCGCTCGATCGCGGTACGACGGATCGCGCCGCAGGTCTTCGGCTGCCCCGTGGTCGTGCCGCCGCCCGGCGAGTACGTCGCCGACGGCGCCGCACGCCAGGCCGCGTGGGTCGCAGTGGGTGGCGACCGGCCGCCCGCGTGGCGTCTCGACGGCACCGAGGAGTACGCCGCCGAGCCGGTCCCCGCGATCCGGGAGCGGTACGCCGCCGCCCGGGACCACGTGATCGAGCGCTGACGAGGGCCGGGGCGGGCCACCCACGCCCGCCCCGGCCCCGGCCCGGCCGTAATGGGCTGTACGCGGGCCACACCCGTTGGCGATGATCCCTGCGTGCCTACCTCACCCCTGCCACCGACCGATCCGGCGGGCGCCCCGCCGCTGCCGGTGATGCAGTACGACGACGTCGACAGTCCGTGTGACGTGGTGGACTCCCTTCTGCTCGACGAGTTCGTGAGCGGCCGGCATCCCTGGGCCCGGACCGTGCGGCTCGCCAAGCTCCGGTCCGGGACGGAACTGCTGCCGCACCGGGCCCGCCTGATCCGCACGGCCATCGAGCGCAACAAGGTCGCGCGCCTCGCCGCCGGCGACGGGTGGACGTTGCGGGTGGTCAACTGGCGGGGTCGGGGTGCGGAGGTGACCGTCACCGCGGTCGACGCCGAGACCGGGGCGGGCGTGCTGGACGAGATCGTCAAGGACGGCGCCGAGCCGGTGGAGGCCGGCACCGTGTCGATCGGGTTCTGGCACCACAACCAGCGCCGGGGCGCGCAGCGGGACAGCCGCCGGATCAAGGCGCCGGCCTGGGCGGCCATCCGGCCGAACTATCCGGCCGCCGCGGGCGCTGCGTTGACGGACCTGATGGGGCTGACCACCGCGGACGTGTCGGGTCGGTTGCTGCTGCTGCACGGGCCGCCCGGCACCGGCAAGACCACGGCGTTGCGCGCGTTGGCCCAGCAGTGGCGGGCGTGGTGCCAGGTCGACTGCGTCCTCGACCCGGAGGAGCTGTTCGCGGATCCGGCGTACCTGTCGGAGGTCGCGGTCGGCGAGTCGGAGGACGAGGACGAGGCCGACGCCCCGGAGCGGCGGTGGCGGCTGCTGATCCTGGAGGACTGTGACGAGTTGATCCGGGGGGAGGCCTGGTAGACGGCCGGGCAGGCGTTGTCCCGACTGCTCAACCTGACCGACGGGCTGCTCGGTCAGGGCCGCAACGTACTGGTCGCGATCACCACCAACGAGGACCTGTCCCGGCTCCACCCGGCGGTCGTCCGGCCCGGCCGGTGCCTGGCCCGGATCGAGGTCGGGCCGCTGTCGTACGCCGAGGCGACGACCTGGCTGGGCGGCACCGGCGGTGTGCCGGCTGGCGGCGCGACCCTCGCCGAGTTGTACGCGCTCCGTGCCGGCGCTCCGGTCGTCTCCGATCCGGTGGTGACGATCGGCGGTTACCTGTGAACCCGCACCCACCACGGCGGGCCGTCACCCGCTCGTGACCTCGGGCTGCTTGGCTGCCACCCATGACCATGAGCCGGGCCGGGATGTCGCGTGCCTGGGGCGGCACGCCCCTGCACCGCGGTTACAGCGTCGTGGTCTTCGTGTTGCTCGCCTCGCTCGACAACGTGGCGATCGGGCTGGTCCCGCCGCTGTACGGCCCGATCGCCGACGGGTTCGAGGTGCCGGACCGGCTGCTCGGCCTGGTCACCGCGGCGACGTTCGTGGTGAGCGCGGCGGCGGCGGTCGGTTGGGCGTACGTCGGCGACCGGGCGAACCGCAAGCCGCTGCTCATGGCGGGCACGCTGATCTGGGCGGTGGGCACCGGGGGCAGTGCCCTCGCCGGGAACTACCTGACCTTCCTGGTCGCGCAGGTGGTCGCGGCGGTCGGCCTGGGCGCGGTCGGCTCCGTCGGGTTCTCCGTGGTCACGGACCTGATCTCGCCCCGCCGCCGCGGGCTGGTGATGAGCTTCTGGGGGCTGTCCCAGGGGGTCGGCACGTTGGCGGGGACGCTCGTGGCCGGCCTGCTCGGGAACGTGGACTGGCGCCGGCCGTTCCTGGTACTCGCCGTCGTCGGCCTGACGGCGGCGGTGTTGTACCTGTTCACGTACGACATCCGGCGCGGCCAGAGCGAGCCGGAGCTGGTCGACGCGCTCGCCGCGGGGGCGGACTACGACTACCGGATCAGCCGGGCTGACCTGCCGCGGATCCTCTCCCGGCGGACCAACCGGTGGCTCGTCCTGCAGGGGCTGACCGCGCAGGCCGCGTTCGGCTCCCTGGTCTGGCTGCCGGTGCTCTTCGCCCAGCGAGCGGAGGCCCAGGGTCTCTCGGCCGCCACCGCCGTGGTGGTGGGCAGCGTCTTCGCCACGTTGTTCCAGCTCGGCGGCGTCTTCTCGATCGTGGGCGGGTTGGTCGGCGATGCGGTGCAGCGCCGTACGCCTCGGGGGCGCGCTCTGGTCGCGGCGGTCGGTGTCCTCGCCGCGGTGCCGCTCTACCTGGTGCTGTTCTTCGTGCCGATGCGCATCGACGTGCCGGACGGCGCGAGCACCGGCGCGGTGGTCGCGGCGGTGCTGGCCAGCGTGGTCACCGAGCCGACGGTCGGGCTCAGCCTGCTCACCGCCCTCTTCGCGCTCGCCCTCACCTCGGCCAACTCACCGAACTGGTTCGCGCTCATCGCCGACGTCAACCCGCCGGAGCACCGGGGCACGGTCTACAGCCTCGGCAACCTGGTCAACGGTGTCGGCCGGGCGGCGGGCAACGGGCTGGTCGGCGCGTCCTTCCCGGTGTTGCAGGCGGCCTTTCCGCCGCCGTTGAATTACGCCGTCGGGCTCGCCGCGTTCCAGCTCTTCTTCGTGCCCACCGGCGTCATGTACTGGCTCGCCGCACGCACCTCACCGGCCGACATCGCGGCGGTGCGGGGGTTGTTGCACGACCGCGGCGAGGCGGTGCGCCGGCAGGCGGCGGGCTGATTTCCGCTTGACACCCGATCGTCCCGTCTCGCAGGATCGTTGCGCGCGGATCTCCGCGCGCCCCTCACCGAAGGAATGAAGTCCATGGTCACGGCGAGCCAGCGCGGCCGCCGGGTGCCCGGCGAAGCCTGACCGTTTCGGACGGTCGGCGTCGAGCATCACCCTTCACGAAGCGGCCCACATCCCGTCGCACCGGTACCTGCTGCCCTTCGAAGGTTGAAATGATCATGGATAGCATCGTCCAGCGTTCCGTCGTCGCCCAGCTCACCCGACGTCCCCAGGTCGTCGAGATCGGTCCGTTCGTTCTCGGGTGGGACCCGACGACGGAGAGCCCGCACATCAACTACGCCACGCCCCAGCCCGACGCCGCCATCACCGGCGCGGACGTCGAGGCGCTCGTCGCGGCGTTCCGCGACATCCGGCGGATTCCTCGCCTGGAGTACGTCACCGCCTGCGCGCCGGGCCTGGAGGCGCAACTGCGCGCCGCCGGGTTCACCGTGGAAGCCCGCCACGACTACCTCGTCTGCTCGCCCGGCGCGTTGGCCGTCCCGGCGGCACCGGACGGCGTGGAGCTCGCCGTGCCGGCAACGGACGGCGACCGCGCGGCGGTCGTCGCCGCCCAGAACGAGGCCTTCGGCGGTGAGGCGGTGGCGACCGCGGCGGACGTCGCCCGGATCCGACGGCTGCAGGAGATCGGGGCCCCGGTGCTGTCGGCGCGCACCGCCGAGGGCGAGTGCGTCGGGGGCGGGCAGGCGTCCGTGCTCGGTGCGGGGGTCAGCGAGGTCGGCGGCATCGCGGTGCGTGCCGCGTACCGCCGCCGGGGCATCGCGGGCGCGCTGACGGCGGCCATCACCGAGCGGGTCTTCGCCGCGGGCGGCGAGCACGCCTGGCTGGAGGCCTCCGGCCCGGACTCCTGGCGGGTGTACGAGCGCGTCGGCTACCGCCCGGTCGGCAAGCGGCTCTACCTCCGGCTCGGCTGACGCGGTGGGGTCTCCGGCCGCGGCCGGAGACCCCACCCCGGGTCAGGCCCGGAACCAGACCGTGACGTCGGTCGGTACCGCCCCGTCGTCGGTCAGCGGCTCGCTGCTGTGCAGCACCTCGGCGCCCGCCGGCAGGGGCACCGCCGCCTCGCCGAAGTTGGTGAGCACGGTGAGGCCGCCGTTGTCGAAGGTCAGCACGGCGTCGCCGGACTCCCGCCAGCGCAGCGTGCCGTGGCCCAACCCGTGCTCCCGGCGCAGCCGCAGCGCCGTCCGGTACATCTCGTACGTCGACCCGGGCACCTCCCGCTGCCGGTCCAGCGCGTACTCGGCCCAGATCGCCGGCTGCGGCAGCCAGCTCGCGTCGGTCGGCCCGAAGCCGTACGACGGCGCGTCAGCCTCCCACGGGATCGGCACCCGGCAGCCGTCCCGGCCACGCTGGGTGTGGCCGCTGCGCGCCCAGGTCGGGTCCTGGCGGGCCTCGTCGGGCATCGTGGTGTGCTCCGGCAGCCCCAGCTCCTCGCCCTGGTACAGGTAGGCCGAGCCGGGCAGGGCGAGCATCAGCAGGGTGGCCGCCCGGGCCCGGCGCAGGCCGAGCGCGGCGTCCGGCTGCGGGTCGCCGACGCCGATGCCGTTCGGCCGCGGCGTGCCGACGGGCAGGCCGAGCCGGGAGGCGTGCCGCACCACGTCGTGGTTGGAGAGCACCCAGGTGGTGGGCGCCCCCACCGAGTCGGTCGCCTCCAGCGAGCGGGTGATCACCGCGTACTGGGCGGGCGCCGTCCAGGCGGCGAGGAGGTACTCGAAGTTGAACGCCTGGTGCATCTCGTCCGGCCGCACGTAGCGGGCCAGCCGCTCGGCCGGCTCCACCCACGCCTCGGCGACGAGGATCCGCTCACCCGGGTAGCCGTCCAGCACCCGCCGCCAGTCGCGGTAGATCTCGTGCACCCCGTCCTGGTCCCACATCGGCGGACGGGGCCGGTCCTCCTCGTTCCCGGAGAGGATCTCCTGCGGCTCCTGCCAGTCGGCCAGGTCGGCCTGCTTGATGAGGCCGTGCGCCACGTCGACCCGGAAGCCGTCCACCCCCCGGTCGAGCCAGAACCGCAGGACGTCGAGGAACTCGGCGCGCACCTCGGGGGTGTCCCAGTTCAGGTCCGGCTGGCCGGTGTCGAACAGGTGCAGGTACCACTGGCCGGGCCGGCCGTCCGACTCGACGACGCGGGTCCACGCCGGACCGCCGAAGACGCTCTGCCAGTCGTTCGGCGGCTGCTCGCCGTCCGGACCCCGGCCGTCGCGGAAGACGTACCGGTGCCGTTCGGGGCTGCCGGGTGCGGCCGCGAGCGCGGCGGTGAACCAGGGGTGCGCCGAGGAGGTGTGGTTGGGCACCAGGTCGACGATCACCCGCAGGCCGCGCGAGTGCGCCTCGGCGATCAGCGTGTCGGCGTCCGGCAGCCGACCGAAGAGGGGGTCCACGTCGCGGTAGTCGGCCACGTCGTACCCCGCGTCCGCCTGCGGCGAGGGGTAGAACGGGGAGAGCCAGACCGCGTCGACCCCGAGCTCGACGAGGTGGTCGAGGCGGGCGGTGATGCCGGGCAGGTCCCCGATGCCGTCCCCGTCGGCGTCGGCGAAGGAGCGTGGGTAGATCTGGTAGATGACCGCTTCGGTCCACCAGCCGGTGATCGGGCCGCCGGACGGGTCTTCCGTGTTCACGTTGCTGTTCAGGGCCTTCTCCCGTGTGTCGTGCGTGTGCGGCGTGTGCCTCGGCGTCGCTGCCGGGCGGGTCCGTTCAGTGTGCCCGTGGTGGCGCGGTCGACTCACGCACCACCAGCCGGGTGGGCAGGATCACCGGCGGGTTCTGGGGGTCCGACGACCGGGCCGGACCGGAGGCGGTCAGTGGCCGGCCGTCGACAGCGCCGAGGGCGTGCCCGCCGAGGGGGTCGAGCAGGATGCGGGCGGCCAGCCGGCCCTGCTCGGCCGCAGGCTGGGCCACGGTGCTCAGGCCGAGCACACCGGAGAGGTCGTGGTCGTCGATCCCGATCACGCTGACGTCCTGCGGTACGCGCAGCCCTGCGTCGCGCAGCGCCGCCAGCGCGCCCATCGCCATCTCGTCGCAGGCGGCCACGATCGCGGTCGGCGGTTCGCCCCGGGCCAGCAGCTCGGCGGTGGCCCGGGTGCCGCCCGCGATGGTGAACTGCGACTCCACGTCCAGGCTCGGGTCGGGCCGCAGCCCGGCCGCCCGCAGTGCCGCCTGGAAGCCGCGTCGCCGCTCGGCGTGGGCGGTGAAGGCCAGCTCGTCGTGGGGGTAGCCGGAGATGTGCGCGATCCGGCGATGACCGAGGTCGAGCAGGTGCCGGGTCGCGGTCCGCGCCGTGTTCAGGTCGTCGATCCGTACGCAGGGCCACCCGGGTACCGGTGTGCCCGAGCTGATCGTCACGCCGGGCACGTCCAGCGCGGTGAGCGCGCTGACGTCGGCGGGGAAGAGCGGGGTGGCGACCAGCATGATGGCGTCCGCGCGTTTGTGCAGGTTCGCCGTCCGCAGCACCCGCTGCCGGGACTGCTCACGGCCGCCGAGGTTGTAGAGCAGCAGGTCGTAGCCGGACTCGTGGAGGAACTTCTCGACCGCCTCCACGACGGTGGCGAAGAACCAGCGGGTGATCTGCGGGACCACCACGGCGATCGTCCCGGTCCGGCCGCCGGCCAGACGGGAGGCGCTCGGCGAGACGGCGTACTGCAGCTTCTCGGCGGCGGCGAGAACCCGGTGGCGGGTCGCGGGCGAGACCGTCGGTAGCCCGCGCAGGGCCCGCGAGACGGTCGCCGTGGAGACCCCGGCCAACCGGGCGACATCATCGATCGTGGTCACGGTTCCCCCAGCTCCGTGGCCGCGTCCGCCGCCGCCCGCCCAGCGGCGGACGGCGGCGGACGGCGTGCCTCAGCCCTTCACGCTGCCGGCGAGGAGTCCTCGCACGAAGTAGCGCTGCAGGGACAGGAACACCACCAGCGGTACGACGATCGACACGAACGCGCCGGCGGTGAGTCGCTGCCACTCGTTGCCGCGGGTACCGGCCATCTCGGCCAGCCGTACGGTGAGCGGAGCGGTCTCGTTTCCGCCCCCGGCGAAGATGAGCGCGACCAGCAGGTCGTTCCAGACCCAGAGGAACTGGAAGATGCCGAACGCGGCCAGCGCCGGGGTGATCAGCGGCAGCACGATGGTGCGGAAGATCTTCGGGTGGCTGGCCCCGTCGACCCGGGCCGCCTCCATCAGGTCGCCGGGCAGCTGCGAGATGAAGTTGTGCAGCAGGAAGACGGCGAACGGAAGGGCGAAGCAGGTGTGCGCGAACCACACCTGGGCGAACTTCTGCTCGTCGACCAGGTCCCAGGCCGGCAGCACCTGGACGCTGGCGACGGTGACGCCGGTGGAGAAGAACTTCAGCAGCGGCACCAGGGCCATCTGCAGCGGCACGATCTGCAACGCGAAGATCGCGATGTAGAGCCAGTCCCGCCCCCGGAAGTTGATCCAGGCCAGCGCGTACGCGGCCAGGGCCGCGAAGGCGAGCGGGAAGAGCACCGACGGGATGGTGATCGCCAGCGAGTTGATGAAGTAACTGGCGAGCTGCCCGGACGAGGACGAGCGTCCGAACAGGACCTCCTGGTAGTTCTCCAGGGTGAACTGCGGGTTGGTGAAGAACGTCCACCAGCCGGTGGTCTTGATCTGGTCCTCCGGCCGGAACGAGGAGATGAAGAGGCCGAAGGTCGGAACGGTCCAGACGAGCGCGATGACGATCGACACCAGGGTGGCCGTACGGCTGTTCAGCCGCTTGCGGACCCGCCCGGCGACGGTCCTCGGCCCGTCGGTCTGCTGGGTACCGGCGGCGATCGTGGGCGTGGCGGTGGTCATCTCAGCCCTTCCGCTGCTGACGGAGGTTGCGGATCTGGTAGATCACGATCGGGATCACCAGGACGAAGAGGAGGACCGCGAGCGCGGAGCCCTGCCCGTTCTCGCCGTAGCGGAACGCCTGGTTGTACATCTCGTTCGCGATGACGCTGGTGTCGTAGTTGCCGTTCGTCGAGGTCCGGACGATGTCGAAGACCTTGAGCGTGCCGATCGACAGGGTCACCACCACGACGATCAGCGCGGGGCGGATGCTCGGCATGGTGATCTGCCAGAACATCTGCCACGGGCTGACCCCGTCGAGCCGGGCCGCCTCGACGATGTCGGCGGGGATGGCCTTGATGGCGGCGGAGAGCACCACCATGGCGAAGCCGGCCTGGATCCAGATCATGATGACGATCAGCAGCAGCGTGTTCAGCGGTGATTCGAGCAACCACTGCTTGGGTTCGCCGCCGAGGCTGACCACGATCTGGTTGAGCAGACCGATCTGCTCCTGCTCGTCGCCCCGGTACGCGTAGACGAACTTCCAGATGATGCTGGCGCCGACGAAGGAGATGGCCATCGGCAGGAAGATCAGTGATTTGGCGACCGCCTCGAAGCGGGCCTTGTCCACCAGCACGGCGTAGATCAGGCCGAACGCGGTGGCGACGAGCGGTACGAGGAGCACCCAGACCAGACTGTTGATCAGGACCCGGACGATCGTGCCCTCGGAGAAGATCCAGCCGTAGTTGCGCAACCCCACCCAGCTGGTGCTGTTCCCGTTCATGAAGGAGAGCAGCGTGGTGCGGATGGCCGGAACCACCAGCCCGACGGTGAGCAGCAGCAGTGTCGGCAGCAGGAAGAAGAGGGCGAAGAAACCCTCCCGCTGCTTCGGCCTGCGGGGGAGCGGGGCGCCGCTGGCGGAGACGGCGACGAGCCGCGCCTCCCGCCGGCGGGCGAACCAGGCCGGCACCACGTCGAGAAGCAGGAGCAGACCGCCCACCACCGCGACGAAAGCGATCAGCCCGTACATCAGCATGAGGAACTTCGGCTGTTCCTCCGCGAAGTCGAACTCCATCGACCCTCCCAGGTCCTTGTTGGCCGGTGGGCCGGCCCGCGTCACGCGAGCCGGCCCACCGGTTCAGATCACTTCCAGCTGCTCTCGATGCCCTGGAGCACCGACGCGGTGTCCTTACCGTTGATCCAGTCGACCATGCCCTTCCAGAACGTCCCCGCGCCGACCGCGGCCGGCATCAGGTCGGAACCGTCGAAGCGGAAGACGGTGCTCTGGTCCTGCAGGATCTGGACGGAGAGCTTGTCCACCGGGTTGGGGACGTTGGCCAGGTCCAGCTTCTTGTTCGCCGACACCCAGTCGCCGATCTTGGCGCGGCTGTTGGCGTACTCGCCGGAGGCCAGGTAGGTCTGGACGGCCTGCACCTCGGGCCGGTCGGCGAAGGCCGCGACGAACTCGCCGCCGCCGAGGACCGGCTTGCCCTTGGCCGGGTCGATGGCCGGGAAGTAGAACGCGAAGACGTCGCCGTCCTCGGCCACCTTGGTGCCCTCGGGCCACTGGTTGGCGTAGAAGGACGCCTGGCGGTGCAGCGCGCACTTACCGGTGGTGATCGGCAGGCCGGCCTCGCCGAAGGCGGTGGTGGCGATGCTCTTCACGTTGCCGAAGCCGCCGTTGACGTACTTCTCGTTCTTCAGGATGGTGCCGGCCCGGTCGACCGCCTCGGCGACCTTCGGGTCGTTGAACGGGATGCCGTGGGTGGTCCACTGGTCGTAGACCTCGGGGGTCTGCGTCCGCAGCATCAGGTCCTCGATCCAGTCCGTGGCCGGCCAGCCGGTGGCCTCACCGGACTCGATGCCGGCGCACCACGGCTTCATGCCGCTGGCCGCGATCGTGTCGCTGAGCTTGATCAGGTCGTCCCACGTGGTCGGCGGGGTCCAGCCCTTCTCCTTGAACATCTTGGGGGAGTACCAGACGAAGGACTTCACGTTCGAGCCGAGCGGGGCGCCGTAGAACTGGCCGTTCACGGTGCTGTACTTCAGCCAGTCGGGCGAGTAGTTCTGCTCGGCCATCGCCTTGGTGTCGGCGCTGGCCGGCTTCAGCTTGCCCGAGTCGACGAACCGCTTGAGCAGACCCGGCTGCGGGATGAAGGCCAGGTCGGGGGCGTTGCCGCCGTCGACCCGCACGGGGAGCTGGGCCTCGAACTCGGGGCTGCCCTCGTGGTCGATCTCGATCCCGGTGCAGTCCTCGAACGTCTTCCAGGACTCGTCGAGGCGGTCGGCCTCGAGGTCGCGGATCGACGAGTAGATGGTCACCTTCTTGCCGTCGTGGCCCTTGTACTTGTCGTACGCGGCGCACTCGGCGGAGTCCGCGTTGCTGCTTCCCTTGTCGTTGCCGGTGCCGCAGGCGCTGGCGCTGAGCGCCAGGCCCAGTACGCCGGCGATCACGAAGGCCTGGCGTGGTCTGGCAAAGACCGCCATGCCGTCCTCCTTTCTTGCCGGCGCGGTCACGTGTACCGGCGCCGGTCCGATGGGCGTCCCAACATGTAAGCGCTTGCATGGCGTGCGGTCCACCCCCTGTCAGACACGACCGAGTAACGATCCGGAAACCTTCCGAACGCTTATGGGCACGCTCCCATGGCTGAATTCCGCCCTCTTTCGATCGCTGTCGATATCTGTCAGGCTGTATGTGTTCCATTGAAGGATTTCGACATAGGAGGAGCTGGATGCGTAAGCGGTGGTTCAGCCTGGTAGCGGCCGGTCTGTTGGTCGCGGGCACCCTGGTGCCGGCGACCCCGGCGATGGCCGCCCCGACCTTCAAGGTGCCCTTCCCGTGCGGTCAGGTCTGGTCCGGCCAGACGCGCACCAACCACAGCCCGGCGAACGCGGTCGACTTCAACCGCACCGACGATCTGGGTGACCCGGTGGTCGCCAGCGCGCCCGGAACCGTCGACCGGGTGACCGACCTCGGCGGCACGAGCTACGGGAAGTACGTCCGGATCAGCCACCCGGGCGGCTACCACACGTACTACGCCCACCTGAACGGCTTCAACGTCTCCGTCGGCCAGGCGGTCGGCTACGGGAGGGTGATCGGCTGGGTCGGCAGCACCGGCGGCTCGACCGGCCCGCACCTGCACTACGAGCAGCGCCTCAACGGCGGCGACATCCAGGTCCGGTTCAACGGCACGCTCGCCCTCTACTGGGGGACGAGGAACTACACCAGCGACAACGGGTGCTCGTCCGGCGGCACCGCCACCGGCACGGTCAACACCAGCGGGACCCCGCTGACCGTCCGCTCGGGGCCCGGCACCGGCTACTCCGCGGTCGGCACGGTGGCGGACGGCGCCCAGGTGACCATCCACTGCCAGACCACGGGCACCACCGTCACCGGCACCTACGGCACCAGCTCCATCTGGGACCGGATCGGCTCCGGCCGGTTCATCTCCGACGCGTACGTCTACACCGGGCACGACGGGTTCATCCCGGGCGTGCCCCGATGCTGACCTGACCGGCGGGCACGGCCGAACCGGCCGGGCCCGCCGGCCGTCGGCGCGGAGACCGTGACGACGGCCCGGGACGATCAGGGATTCGGGCGACGGCGCCGACCCGGCACACCGGCCGGTCGGCCGGCGCGATCAGCGCGGAGCAGCGACCGGGTCCGGATGCTACGGCGCCGGGGCCGCCGTGGCGGGTGCTCCTGTCGGGAGGACGGAGAACCGGCCACGACGACCCCGGCGGGTCCAGTGGTGGTGAGGTGGGGTGGCGTCAATTGAAGATGCTGACGCCGCCCGGGCCGACGAGCAGCCCGACGATGATGAGGACGATGCCCCACAGGATCTGCCGGCGGAACAGCGCCAGGATGCCGGCAACGACCAGTACGACCGCGAGAATCCAGAGAATCAGCTCCATGGCGGATCAGGTACCCGAGGCGGTCAAACGCGAAACCTCGCCTTGATCAAGGTCGTCGCCCAGGTGGAAGACGCTGTACGCCTGCTTGATCACCGGGTGCGCGACGTTGCGGACGCGGACCCCGCCCGGCGTGGTGCCGCGCTCGCTGCCGGCGTGCGCGTGCCCGTGCAGGGCGAGCGCGGTCGGCGCCGAGTCGATCGCCTGGCCGAGCTGGTACGCGCCGAGGAACGGGTAGATCTCCAGCGGCTCGCCGGCGAGCGTGTCCGGCACCGGCGCGTAGTGGGTGAGCGCCACCAGCAGGTCACAGTCGAGGCTGTGCAGCGCGTCGGCCAGCCGGTCCGCGCTCTCCGTGGTGGTCCGGACGAACGCCTTCATCTCCGGCTCGCCGAAGTCACTGGCGCAGCGGCCGGCGAAGCCGCCCCCGAAGCCCTTCACCCCGGCCACTCCGAGCCGGCCGCCGGCGCAGTCGAGCACCACGCCGTTGCCCTCGAGCACGGTGATGCCCGCGTCCTCCAGCACCTTGACCACCTGCGGCACCTGGTCGCACTGATGGTCGTGGTTGCCCAGCACGGTGATCACCGGCACCCCCAGCCCGCCGAACTCGCGGGCCACGCAACGCGCCTCCGCCTCGGTGCCGTGCCGGGTCAGGTCGCCGGCGAGCAGCAGCGCGTCGGCGCAGTCGGGCAGCTCCTCCAGGGCCGGCCGGAACCGGCCCACCACGTCCTCGTCGAGGTGCACGTCACCGACGGCAGCGATCCTTATCACCGTGGAACCTCCTCAGGGCAGTTGCTCGATCTGCGTCGGCGCCTCGGTTCGGACCACCCCGATCTCGCTGGTGACCGGCAGGTCCGGGAAGCGCTCCGCGACCCGGCGGAGGATCTCCTCGCGCCGGTGGGAGCTCTCCACCTCGCCGTAGAGCACGAGGCCGGTCTCCCGGCGGACGACGGTGATGCCCTGCTCGGCGACGGACGGGTCCTCGGCCAGCAGCCGGTGGATCTCCGCCTCCAGGTACTCGTCCGGCGGCCCGAGGCCGGTGTCACGGTGCTGGGTCACGATGTCCCCTCCTCTGCCGGGGTGCCGGAGTACGGCACCACCTCCAGCCGGTCCAGCAGCACCAGGAACGCCTCGGCGTACGGCGAGTGCTGCGTCTCCTTCCGTACCCGATCCCAGTCGATCTGCTCCCGCAGCGAGCGGGCCAGTGGCAGGCCTCTGGCGAAGTCGCAGTAGTGCTGGGAGAAGCTGAGCAGCTTGTGCACCATCAGCTGGGTGGCGGAGAGCACCGGCATGTGGATGGCGTCGACGGGCCGGACCACGGTGTCCGCGAACGTCTCCTCGGTCACCGGCGTCTCGATCGGCCGGTGGATGAGGTCCACCATCCGCTCGTCGTCGTAGACCTTCACCAGCCAGTCCTCCGGCGGGTACTCGGCGGTGAAGCCCGCCTCCACGAGCGCCGTCATGGCCGGCTCGACGTCGACCTCGCGGATCAGGAAGTCGACGTCGTGGTCGCTGGAGTGACCTCCGTGCGCGTACACGGCGAAGCTGCCGCCGAGGGCGAAGGGGATCTCGGACTGCTTGAGCACGGCGGCGACCTTCTTGAGGGTGTGCAGAAGACTCTCGTCCCCGCGCTCTGCCATCTGGCTCTCCCGTCGGTCGTAACAGGCGGTTGATTCCGACTTCGATACCCGGCATTCGGGTCACCCACACCTGCCCCGGTGGCGGGACGGTGCGAAACGGGAGTAACCCGCATATAACGCCGCAGCGGAGAGCGGCGGTCCGATAGCCTGTGCAAGGTGGTCAGATCACTGCGGGCGCGACGGCGCCGAGGCCGGTTGCGCAGCGTCGCCCTGATCGGCATCGACGGATCGGGCAAGACCACCCAGGCGCACCGGCTCGCCGACGCGCTCGTCGCGGCGGGGCGGCCCGCCACCTACCATCGCAACGCCGGCGGCCGGCGCTGGTTGGGTCGGATCGCCCAGCGGCTGGGTCGCCCGGACGCGCAGCGGCTGGTCGGCCGGGACGGGCTGCTCGCGGTGGAGTCCGTGCTGCGCTGGCTCGCCATCGCCCTCGCCCTGGTCAGCTGCCTGGTCACCGGCCGCACGGCGGTGATGGACCGCTACTCCGCCTGCCAGTACGCGAGCATCCGGGCGCACGGCGGGCACCGGTGGGAGCGGCTGGCCCGGGTCGGCTACCGGGTCTTCCCGCAGCCGCAGGTGACCTTCCTGCTCTCCCTCGACCCGGCGGAGGCGTACCGGCGGATCGAGCGTCGCGGCACCGACCACGAGACGCTGGGCTGGCTCGCCGCCGCCGACACCGCGTACCGGACCCTGCCGGAGTACCCGACGTTCATCCTGGTGGACGCGGGACGGCCGGCCGACGAGGTGTCCCGGCAGATCCGCCACCACCTCGCGGACTGGTTCGGCGCCGACGAGGCCGCCGCGCCATCGCCCCGCCCGCCCGGCGGTCGGGAGATCCACCCGGAGTCACTGAGATCGGCGTGACCCACCGGGGACACGGTGGCCCCACAGCCCGGCCCCGGCCCCGGCCGCAGCCGGCGACCGGCTCAGGTGCGGCCGTGGACCGGCCTCCGGCCGGGGGCCCGACTCAGGCGCGGCCGTAGACGGGCACTGCCGCGCCGCTCGTCGGCGCGGACTCGTCGGAGGCGAGAAACCGGATCACCGTGGCGATCTCGGCCGGGGCGACCCAGCGCGAGTGGTCGGCGTCCGGCTGGGCGGCCCGGTTGGCGGGCGTGTCGATGACGCTCGGCAGCACGGTGTTGCACCGCACCCCGAAGCGCCGGTACTCGACGGCCACCGCGTTGGCGAAGGCGAGGACCGCCGCCTTGGCGGTCGCGTAGCCGGCCGCGCCGGAGAACGGGCTGAGCGCGGCGCGGGCGGAGACGCAGACCACGGCCCCACCGCCGGCCGCCACCAGGTGCGGCAGCGCCTCCCGGGTGACCAGGTGGGTGGGGCGCAGGTTGACGGTGATCATCCGTTCGAACTCCTCGACCGGCGTCTCGTGCACGAGCCCGCCGCCGGCGTACCCGCCGACCAGGTTGACCACCGCGCGCAGCGGCGCGTCCGGGTCGTCGGCGGCCGCCCGCACGGCCCGGGCCACGTCGTCCGGGTCGCTCAGGTCCGCGACCAGCCGGTGCACGCCGTCACCCGCCGGCTCCACGGTGGGGTGAGCGCGGCGCACCGGTGCGACCACCCGCCAGCCGGCCTCGGCGAACGCGGCGGTGACCGCCGAGCCCAGCCCGCCTGCTCCGCCGGTGACGAGCACACTCTGTCCTGCCATGCGGCCACGCTAGCGCCGCCGAGAACGGCGCGTCGCGCGGGTGCCGGCGACGCCGGGTCGTCCGATCCCGGACTGCCGGACCGGACGCCGTGCGACGCCGTACGGTTGGAGCGGACCGGATGGCCGTGTCGCCGTCCGCGTCGCGGGACGGCGGTCCCGGCCCGGCGGCTGACGCGCCGGCCCGCCGATGGTGGCACGCTGTCCCGGATGGTGGACCACGGTCGGCGGTACGTCCCTCAACACGCGGAGCCATGGTTGACGCTCACGCCTCGTGAAAGTAAGTTTCATCCGTGGCGAAGAGTCCGAAGATTTCTGCGAGTCACGAGCCCGGTGGGCTGATCGTCCACATCAGTGGCTTGCTTCCGTCGCTGTCGCCGGCCGAACAGCGGGTCGCCCGACTGGTCGTGGCCGATCCGGCCGACGCCGCGCGCCGGACCATCACGGACCTCGCCACCGCAGCCGAAACCTCCGAGGCGACGGTCATCCGGTTCTGCCGCTCCGTCGGCATGGACGGCTATCCGCAGCTGCGCATCCGGCTCGCCGCCGAGGCCGCCCGCCGGATCGAGCCGCCCGACGCCCGGGTGGTCGGCGGCGACATCCCGCCCGGCGCCGATCTGGCCCAGATCATCGCGACGATCGCCTTCAACGACGCGCGCGCGGTCGAGGAGACCGCTGAGCAGCTCGACCCGGCCGTCTGCGAGCGGGTGGTCGACGCGATCGCGGGCGCCGGCCGGATCGACGTCTACGGCGCCGGCGCCAGCGGCTTCGTGGCCTCCGACTTCCAGCAGAAGCTGCACCGGATCGGCCGCACCGCGTTCTACTTCCCCGACGTGCACACCGCGCTGACCTCGGCCGCGTTGCTGGGCCGGGGCGACGTGGCCCTCGGCATCTCGCACACCGGCACCACCTCCGACGTCATCGAGGTGCTGGAGCAGGCCCGCGCCCGGGGCGCCGCCACCGTCGCGCTGACGAACTTCCCCCGCTCGCCGATCACCGAGGTCGCCGACTACGTGCTCACCACGGCGGCGCGGGAGACCACCTACCGGTCCGGGGCGATGGCGAGCCGGCTGGCCCAGCTCACCGTGGTCGACTGCCTCTTCGTCGGGGTGGCCGCCCGCAACCGGGCCCGCGCCAAGAAGGCCCTCGAAGTGACCGCCGAGGCCGTCCAGTCCCACCGGGTGGGCGGCGGACGGAGGCGGGCGTGACCACCGGCGCCGTGGAGCCGGATGAGGTGTCGTCGCCCGCCCCGGACACCCGTCCGGTCGTCCGGGTGGGCGCGCCCACCGAGCGCCGCAACCCGCTCAGCGCCGACCTGGACCTGATGTCCACCCGGGACGTGCTCGCGGTGATCAACGAGGCGGATCGGGTGGTGCCGGCCGCCGTCGCCGAGGTGCTCGACGAGATCGCCGCCGCGGTCGACCTGGCCGTCACGGCGCTGCGTGGCGGGCGGCGGGTGCACTACTTCGGCGCCGGCACCTCGGGCCGCCTCGGTGTGCTGGACGCCGCCGAGCTCGCCCCCACCTTCAACTCGCCCCGGGACTGGGTTTGCGCCCACCTCGCCGGCGGGCCGGAGGCCGTGTGGCGGGCCGTGGAGAACGCCGAGGACGACGACCGGGGCGGGGCGGCCGAAGCCGCCGACTGCGTACGCGCCGGTGACCTGGTGGTCGGTCTGGCCGCCAGCGGCCGCACCCCGTACGTCCTCGGGGCGCTCGCCGCGTCCCGCGCCAAGGGCGCCTCGACGGTGCTGCTCTGCGCCAATCCGGAGGCGGAGGCCGCCCGGTCGGTGGACGTCTTCATCGGGGTGGATACCGGACCGGAGGTGGTGACCGGGTCGACCCGGATGAAGGCGGGCACCGCGCAGAAGCTGGTGCTGAACGCGTTCTCCACAGCCGTCATGGTTCGGCTGGGCCGGGTCTACTCGAACCTCATGATCGATATGGTGGCCACCAACGCCAAGCTCCGTGGCCGGATGATCTCGATCCTGATCGAGGCCACCGGCTGCTCGGAGGAGGTCTCCCGGCGGGCCCTCAACGAGGCCGACGGTGACCTGAAGACCGCCCTGGTCTCCCTGGTCTCCGGCGTCGGGGTGCCGGCTGCCCGGGCCGCCCTCGCCCGCGCCGAGGACCAGGTGCGCGGGGCGCTCACCCTGCTCGCCTCCTGAACCGGCACGAAGGGTAGCCACCTCCTCACCCTGAGCACGGAGCGCGGCGGGGGCGATCCGAGCCGGACGTCACCGCTTCGGGGGTCGTTCGAGCCGGTCGGTCACCAGCGCGACGAGCGGGCATAGAAACCGGCTCCGGATTGTTCACAGAGGCGCGGGGTAATACCAACTCCGTGGATGAACCGCCCCGCCCATCGGTGCGTATTCGGCAGTGACCAGGATCGCACCCCTGGTGGTGACCCGGGTCGCTGTCCCCCTCGTGTTCGCAATGCTGCCATATCAGGGGCGACGGTGAGCGGTCGTGCCACAGCCCGTACGTGGTGCCCAAGGCGAGCCACCCGGCGGGGTGCTGACAGCAAACGTGGACCGCGCTTTCAGCTACTACTCAGGCATTCGTGACAGTTTCGACTCACGACATGGAATCCCCGACACGTCTCAACTGTTGTGTAGGTGTCACCACCGACGGGCACAGCGGAAGTCGCGGGGGAGGGCTGATGGACGTGGGGATGGCAAGGAACCGGGCAACCGGCGCGAGCGAGGGGACCGTGGGCAACGTGGACAAGAACATCGGCATGCGAACCGACGAGGTCGCCGAGGAGCGTGACCTGGTCGGCGTCTACCTGCACGAGATCTCCCGGACGCCGCTGCTGGACGCCGCCAAGGAGGTCGATCTCTCCAAGGCGATCGAGGCCGGCCTCTACGCCGAGCACCTGCTCGACGAGGACCGCGTCCCGGACGGCGTCGCCCGTGACGACCTGGAGCGGCTGGTCGTCGAGGGGGAGCGGGCGAAGGACCTCTTCATCCGCGCGAACCTCCGGCTGGTCGTGTCGATCGCCCGACGTTACGTGCGCTCGGGGATGCCCATGCTGGATCTGATCCAGGAGGGCAACACCGGCCTGGTCCGGGCGGTCGAGAAGTTCGACTACGAGCGGGGCTACAAGTTCTCCACCTACGCCACCTGGTGGATCCGTCAGGCGATCAGCCGGGCGATCGCCCAGCAGGAGCGCACGGTCCGGCTGCCGGTGCACCTGGTGGAGGACGTCAACCGGATGCGCAACGTGGCCCGTCAGCTCACCCGCGAGCTGGGCAGCGACCCGGAGCCGGAGCAGATCGCGGCGGCCCTCGGCGTGACCGTCGAGCGGGTCAACGAGCTGGTGCGCTGGTCGCAGGACACCGTGTCGCTGGACACGCCGGTCGGCGACGACGGCGACACCAACCTCGGTGACCTGGTGGCCGACAGTGACGCCCCGTCGCCGGAGGACATCGTCCTGACCGGGCTGGAGCGGCAGCGGATCGAGGGCCTGCTCAATCACCTCGACGACCGCTCGGCCGGCATCATGCGGGCCCGCTACGGGCTGGAGGACGGCCGCGAGCACTCGCTCACCGAGGTCGCCTCGCGGTTCTCGCTCTCGCGGGAGCGGATCCGGCAGCTGGAGATCCAGGCCCTCGGCCGGCTTCGTGAGCTGGCCCGGGCGGAGGGGCTCCAGGCGGCCTGAGGCATCGACGAAGACGGCGAGCGGCCGGCGTCCGATAGGGGGACGCCGGCCGTTCGCCGTTCGGGTGGGATCAGCGCACCCGGCCGTACCCCTGGATCGGCATCATGTTCATGCCTCGCTTGAGCACGTTGCGGCCGGCGCTCGGCGCGTCGATCACCTGGCCGTCGCCGACGTACAGGGCGACGTGCCCGAGCCCGCGGTAGAAGACCAAGTCACCCGGGCGCAGCTCGCCCCGGCCGATGTGCGCCACCGCGCCCCACTGCATCCGGGCGTTGTGCGGTAGCGACTTCCCGGCCGCCCGCCAGGCCGCCGAGGTCAGGCCCGAGCAGTCGTAGCCGTCGGGGCCGGAGCCACCCCAGGCGTACGGCTTCCCGATCGCGCCGTAGGCGTACCGGACGGCGACTCCCGCCTGCCCGGAGACGGCGGGTGCCTGGCGGTCCGGGGCGGGCTTCGCGGTGGGTGCCTCGGTCGCCCGGCCGTACGCCGCGCGGCGCAGGTCGTAGAGGCGGTCGAGGTCCCGCTCGATGCGGGACTTGGTGGTGGCCAACGCCCGCGCCTGGGCGTCCTGCCGGGAGAGCACCTTGTTCAGCCGGGTCTTCTCGTCGACCAGTTGACGCTGGCTCTCGGTGAACCCGGAGATCCGCGCCTGGCGTTGCCGGGTCAGGTGCTCGATCGTGCCGAGGCGGTCGAGCATGGCCGCCGAGCCGCCGGGACGCAGCAGCGCGTCCGCGGTCTGCAGGGCGCCGGTCTTGTACGCCGTCGCGGCGATCTCCGCGACGTCGGCCCGGCTCTGCTCGGTCTGCTGTTCCAGCGGGCCGATGCGGGCCTGTAATCGGTCCACAGCGGCCTTGTTGGTCTTGATGTCCTCACGGAGCTTGTTGTACGACTCGACGACCCGCTCCAGTTCCGTCGAGGAGCGCTCGATCTGGCGGTTGAGGTCGGCGGGCGAGGGCTCTGCCCGGGCCGCCGTGGCCGGTGCGACCAGCGCGGCCGAGAGGCCGGTGACCGCCAGTGTGCGCAGCAGTCTTCTCAGGGATGACAAGAGCGGAAGGCTCCTCTCCCACGGCCACCGGCGGGTGCTGACGCCCCCGGTGGCACCGGGCCGGGGCCCTCCGGATGGTGGGCACTGGGCCGGGCCGGCTCGCTCAACCTAACCCGGGACGGGAGTGATCCGCAGTGGAAGTCGGGACGTCTGTTGGCAAAGTGGTAGCAAGTGCCACCTGCGGCAGGTGACCCACTGTGATCATTAACGAGGCGGTCGCGCCTGGGGCGCGCCGGGGTTGTGGCATTTGCCCAGACAATGAACTTCGTCGTTCTGGACGTATGCCGCCGGATTGTGGCGCCCCATAACCGATAAAGACGGAAATGGATTCCCATTCCTGGCCATGTACCGCTCCGGCCTACCGACGCGGTCCGGCAAAACCCGATCTGAGCTGGCAGGACGGCAACACAATGAAGCCGTAGCCGGGATTCCCGTCGATCGGCATTGATGAGCGGAGCCGGGACGGGTCGACCCGATGGACGCCCCGGGAGGAAGCCGTGAATCCTGAAGGCGCGACCACACGAGCACCGGGATCACCGAGGGTGACCGGCGCCCGGAACACTCTGCTCTACGCCCGCCCCGGCATCGTCGTGACGATCGACAGGTTCACCGTCGGCCGTAACACCTACCGGGTCGCCCACCTCACCCACCTGCGCAGCACCCGCGGGCCGCACGACCGGATCGCCGTACGGGCGGTGGCGACCAGCGGGGCGATGATCGGCGGAGTCGGCCTGCTGCTCGGCTTCACGGGCGGGCTGCAACGGCTCACCGCCGGCGCGTACCTCATTTTCGGCGCGGTGCTGCTGGTGCCGGCGCTGCTGGCGCTGGCCGGTGACCGCTGGCGGCCCCCGGCGTACGAGCTGTGGGGGGTGTACCGGGGCGAGGAGGTGCTGCTGTTCAGCGCCGACGACGAGCGGCAGTTCGGTCAGGTCACCCGGGCCCTGCTGCGGGCCCGGGAGATGAACCGGTACGGCGGGTGGAACGAGCCGCTCGCCTCGGCCGACCCGTGGCGGCCTCGCCGCTGAGCCGGGGCGACCCGCCGGCTCAGCCGGCGATCGGCTCCGGCGTCCGCTCGGCCGGGCGGTCGAGCCAGGCGGTCGCCCGGCGCTCGGCGTAGAAGGAGACGAAGGGCACCGTGCCGGCCAGCATCACGCCGAGCATCCGCTTCAGCGGCCAGTCCGCGCGGCGGGACAGGTCGAACGCGGCCACCAGATAGATCATGTAGAGGAAGCCGTGCGCCGGGCCGACCGTCTCGACGACGACCGGGCTGTCGAAGAGGTACTTCAGCGGCATACCGATCACGACCAGCACGATCAGCACCACGCCCACGATCCAGGCGATCACGCGGTACCGGGTAAGGGCTCCGCCCACCTCTGTCCGTCCTTCCGAACCCGGCTCAGCCGGGATAGTCACCGGGCCGAGCGCCCGGGTTGGCGTTCAACCATGACAGGTAGCGGTTGTACGCGGCCAGGTCGGCGTCGTCCTCCCCGCCCTGCGCGACCGCCGGAACGCGGGTCACCCGGACGGGCCGGCGTACCACCGGTCGCGTCGCCGGAGCCGCCTCCCCGACGGCGGACTCGCCGTCGACGACCGGCTCGGCGCGCCGCTGCGGCTCGTCACCGCGCAGCGTGTGTCGCGCCTCACGCCACCAGACGAAGACCACGAACCCCGCGAAGATCGGCCACTCGAAGGCGTACGCCCAGCTGAGCGTGTTGCCACCGGCGGCCCGGCTGATCTGCCACCAGCCCAGCGCGAGGAACGCGACGACGAGTACGACCGAGGCCACGTGGCGTGCGATCCACGCCGGGGTCCAGAGCCGCTTCATGCGTCGAGGGTACCGGCACACCCGGCGCTCTCCGACGAGGTGTCGTAGTTGTCATGGCTCCGGGACGTTTGGTGCCACCCGGTCTGGGCAAACGTCTAGACGCCAGCCCAGACGAGACCCAGGGGGCCAGATGAGACAGGAAGGCTACCCGCCCGGCGGTGGAGCCAGCCCGGAGGAGCGGGTCATCGAGTGGAGCGGCGACCACCTCGCCGACCCCACCACACTCGGCCCCGGCCTCGACGGCGAGCTCGGTGTCGACCCCGCGGAGCTGACCGACGAGGACCTGTTCCGCGAGATCCACAGCCTGCACCGGACCCGGCTCGACACGCTGCGGCACGCGGCGGACTCGGCCCTCGCCCACCACCTGCGGCGGACCGCCGAGCTGGAGACCGAGTACCTGGCCCGGTACCCGAGCCGGGAGATCGACCCGAGCCGGCTGCGGGACGAGTGATGGCGCACGCCGAGCGTGGCATGTCCGCGCCGCCCGAGGTCGTCTTCAACACCGCGACGGACCCGGACCGGGCCGCCGCCTGGTTGCCCCCGTTCCTGCGTACCGACAGCACCCCGACGCCGGAGATCCGCGGCGAGGAGCTGTGTGCCCGGTGGCGGACCTCGTCACCGGGCGAGCTGACGGCGGAGATCCGGGTGGACCCGGAGGACTCCGGTGGCGCGCGGATCCGGTTCGACCTCTCCGGCGGATCCGGCGGGCAGGACGCCGACCGGCTGGCCGCCGAGGCGCTGGACAGCCTGGCCCGCGAGGTGGCCGACAACCTCCAGGCGGGCTGACCCGCGGACCACCCCGCCGGTCGTCAGGGCCGGAACCGCCGGCGAGCCGTCGGCGGAGCGCAGCAGGCGAGATCGAGGAGGCCGGGTGACCCCCTACGGCTTGAGGAAGAAGGCGACGCGGCTGCGCCAGGCGTACGCGCCGCACGAGCACCGCCCGCTGGGCGGCTACCTGGCGGCGATGGGCGCGTACGCCGGGGTGACCGGGGCGATCGCGGGTCTGGTCCGGGCGACCGGCCGACCGGTGCCCGAACGTCCCGCACCGGCCGACGTGGTGCTGCTCAGCATCGCCACCCACAAACTGAGCCGGTTGCTGTCGAAGGACGCGATCACCAGCCCGCTGCGCGCCCCGTTCACCCGCTACGACCGGCCCATCGGCAGCGGCGAGGTGATGGAGCAGGTCCGCGACTCGGGCAGCTCCACCCGGCACGCGATCGGGGAGCTGCTCAGCTGCCCGTTCTGCCTCGCGGTCTGGGTCGCCACCGGACTCACCGGCGGCCTGGTGCTCTTGCCGCGGCTCACCCGCCTGGTGGCCACGGCGCTGACCGCGGTCGCCGCGTCCGATTTCCTCCAGATGGGGTACGCGGTCGCGCAGCAGGCCGCCGAGGCCGGCGGGCGACACGAGGATTAGCCGACGACGAGGGGCCGGCG
>NZ_SMKG01000077.1 GCF_004348525.1 Micromonospora sp. 15K316
GTGGGGTTGCGGGCGCCGAGGAAGAAGATGCCGGGGAAGCCGCGCGTCTCGAACCGGCCACTGCGGTTACGGCGCAGCGTCGAGTCCTCGATGGTCATCGTGCCCGTCCGGTCGTTGCTGACGAAGAAGATCGCGCCACCGCCCTCGTTCGCCTCGTTGTTCTCGATCAGCGTGCCGGCGATCCTGACCGTGAAGCGGTTGCCGTCGCAGTAGATCGCCCCGCCGCTGCCGCCGCCGGGCGTACCGGACTTCGCCGGGTTGGCGCCGGTGCCGATCGCCTCGTTGCCGGTGAAGAGGCTGTTCAGCACGGTCCACGACACGCCGATGCTGCTCAACGCGCCCCCGTTCGAGCAGGAACCGTGATCGAAGGTGCTGCTGACCACGTACACCGGCTTGTTCTCGTACTGGCTGAGCACCCGCAGGGCGGCGCCGCCCAGGTCCGGCCCGGTGCGGTCGCAGCGGTTGCGGACGAACTTGGCGTTGACCACCTTCACCCGCCCGCCGCGGACGAAGACCGCGCCGCCCCCGCCGCCCTCGGCCTCCTCGCCGGTGGAGTTGCCGTCGGCGAAGGTGATGTTCTGGAGGGTGAGCTGCGGGTGGTCCTGGTTCTGGCAGTGCGAGGTGGTCCAGCCCTGCGCCTGGTCGCAGGTGTTCATGTAGAGGATCCGCCGCTTGCCCTGGCCGCTGAGGGTGACCTTGCCGCCGCCGTCCAGCACCACCTTCGGCCCGTTGGCGTTGCGGACCTTGGCCGTGGCGGTCATCCGGATCGTCACCGGATCCGGTCCGCAGTCGAAGGTGATCACGCCGCCGGCCGCGACGGCCTTCACCACGGCGGCGGAGGTGCAGCTCGCCGGCGTTCCGTCGCCGATCGTGCGGGTCGGCTTCGCGGTGTCCACCGCCCGCGCCTCGGCCGGCACGGGCGCGTGTCCCTTCGTGTTCCCGGCCCGGAACACCGTCGTGGGCCGCTTCGACGCGGAGGGGCTCGGGCCGCCGAAACCGGTCCGGGCGGCCGGAGCGGCCTGCTGCGTGCCGGTCGGTGACCCGGCGTCGGCCGAGGGGGTCGTCGTCGTCGGCACCGGATCGGCCGTGCCGCAGGCGGAGAGGGCGACGAGGCCGGCGGCGACGAGGGCGAGGAGGGGTCCGGTACGCACGCCACGATGCTAGGGGCTGGCGCGCGGGAGCGTGCCCCGGCGATGCCGGCGACGGCGGGCGCCGTCAGACGTGGGAGAGGGCGTACGCGGTGAGGAACCCGGCCACGGTGATCAGACCGACCAGCAGGTGGGCGTCCTCGAACGCCTCGGGGACCATGGTGTCGGTGATCATTGCGAGGATCGCCCCGGCGGCGAGGGCGGTGATCGCGGCCAGCACCGCCGGGGACGCGCCGGCCAGCAGGACCCGTCCGCCGAGCGAGGCGACCCCGCTGAGCAGCGCGATTCCGCTCCAGAGCAGGAAGACGAAGCGGGCGCTGCGGCCCGCGCCCCGCATCCCGGCCGCGCTCGACAGTCCCTCCGGGACGTTGCTGAGGAAGACCGCGACCACGGTGATCACGCTGACCGTGCCGCCGGCCAGCAGGCTCGCACCGATCACCACCGACTCGGGTACGCCGTCGAGCACCGCACCGACGGCGATGGCGGAACCGGAGCCGGGCTTCTCCCGCTCCGAGGGCTGCCGCCCGGAACGCTTCCGATGGCGGGCGCCCCGCCGCGCCAGGCCGATGTTGGCGAGCGTGTACGCCACCGCGCCGCCGGCCGCCCCGATCGAGGTCGGGAGCACCCCACCCCGCTCGTGCGCCTTGCCGATCAGTTCGAACGCGGCGGCGGAGAGCAGCACGCCCGCGCCGAACGCCATCACCGACGCGTTGACCCAGCGCGGCACGCGGGTGTACCACCCGACCACCGCCCCGAGCAGCAGGGCGGACCCGGCCAGCAACCCCCAACCACCCGCCTGCAACGCCTCCGGCACTCCGGGACCGTACCCGTGCCGGACGCGACCGCAAACCGGAACGTGATCGGAACTCTCAGAAGTCGGCGAAGAGGTACGGCACCTGGCGCGGGAAGATCCGGCGCAGCTCGGCGGCGGCGTCGGCGGGCACCTGACCGAGCCCGCCCAGCTGCACCTCGATCGGGTCGAGCACCCCGTACGCCAGCGCGGAGAGCCCGGCCGCGGTGAGGGTGGCCGCCGGCACGGACCCGGCGGTGGACGTGCCGCCGAGCAGCTCCAGCGAGCCGGTGGTGCCGTCGAGCAGGTGCGTGCCCGCGAGCCAGCGGTCGCCGGTCAGCTCGACGCGGACCCGCCCCGGACCGGCCGGCAGCCCGGCCAGCGCGTCCAGCGTGAGCAGGCGGGCCATCGGGGCCGAGGTGCCCGGCCGGGCCGTCCGCGCCTGCACGTGCACGGCCAGGTCGGTGAGCCAGAGCTCCGGCAGCTCGTCGGCGGCCAGCCGGACGCTGACCCGCTCCACCTGGTCGACGTGCCGGGCGAAGAACCGCAACACCAGCGACCGGGCGTACGCGTCGGCGACCAGCAGGTCGTCGGCGATCAGTTCGCCGCCGTGGTCGTCGATCCGGTACGTCACCGCGCCGGTCAGCGCCCCGTCGACGCGGGCCGTGAGCAGCCACCGATCGTCGGCGTCGCGCAGCCGCACGTCCCGGTAGTCGGGGAAGATCGCGAACCCGTGCCGGTCCCGCAGGCAGCCCTCGGTGAACTCGCGCCACGCCGGGTAGCCGGTGGCGATCCGCTCCCAACCCACCTCGCCGGGCAGGTCGGCGTGGAGCAGCGGGGCCAGGTCTGCCGGCGAGAAGGTGGCCGTCCGCGGCTTGGGCAGCCCGACGTAGCCGAACCTGGCGTAGAAGCTGGGGCGGAACGGGTAGAGCGCGGTCAGCGAATGCCCCTCTTCGCGCATCTCGTCGAGGAGCTGGTGCAGCAGCGTCCGGACGTGTCCCTGCCGGCGGGCCAGCGGGTGCGTCGCCACCCCGGCGACGCCGGCCATCGGAAGCACCGCGCCGCGCAGGTTCTGCCGCATCGGGATGGCCGTGGCAGTCGCCAGGGTCTCCCCGTCCGCCTCGACGATCAGCGTCCGGTTGCCCTCGTGGTAGGGCAGGTAGCGGGCGAACTCGTCGGCGCGGCGCGAGGGGGACGGTTCGAAGGCGTACGCGCTGAGCACGAAGCTGGTGGTCAACCGCTCCTCGGGGCTGATCCGGCGGACGGCCGCCATCAGGCCACCAGGGTGACGTCGGAGACGACCACCGTCACGTTGTCCGGCGCGCCGGCCTGGTGGGCGAGCTTGACCAGTTGCTCACCGCAGAGCTGCCGGTCGCCGTACGCGCCGAGGGTCACCGCGATCGCCTCGTTCTCCACGTAGTCGGAGAGGCCGTCGCTGCAGAGCAGCAGCCGGTCGCCGGCCTGGACGGTGAGCGTGCCGATCGTCGGCGGGCTGTCCCCGCCCTGCACCGCGCGCGTCACGAGGGAGCGTTGGGGGTGGTGCCGGGCCTGGTCTGGGGTGAGCGCCCCCTGGTCGACCAGCGCCTGCACGAACGTGTCGTCCCGGGTGAGCTGCGTCAGCTTGTTGTCCCGCAACAGGTAGCAGCGCGAGTCACCGACCTGGGCCAGCACCAGCGTGTCACCGGCGAGCAGGGCGGCCGTCAGGGTCGTACCCATGCCGTCGCGCGCCGGGTCGACGGTGATGGCGGCGTGGATGCGCTGGTTGGCGGTGCTCACCACGGCCCGCAGCGCGTCGGTGGCCGCCTCCGGCTCGCTCGGCGGGGCCAACTCGTCCAGGATCCGGATGACGATCTCGCTCGCCACCTCCCCCGCGGGCAGGCCGCCCATGCCGTCTGCGACGGCGACCAGCCGGTCACCGGCGAGGGCGGAGTCCTCGTTGTTGGTCCGGACCAGGCCGATGTCGTTGAGGATGGCCGAGCGGAGGATGAGCGTCATGCGCTTAGCTTGCCAAGAACACCCCACCCGCGTCTCTACGCACTACTGCGTAGGGTTGAGGAATGATGCCGGTGTCGCTGGTGGGGCGCGCCCGTGAGCTGGCCGAGTTCGACCGGGCATGGTCCACGGTGGTTGCCGGGCGACGGGCCGCGCCGACCGTCGCGGTGGTCACCGGCGGCGCGGGAGTGGGCAAGAGTTTGCTCGTCGCCGCGGCCCTGGACGCGCTGACGCCGCGTCCGGCGGTGGTGCTCGCCGGTGCCGCGCGGGTGCACAGCCCCGCCCCGTACGACTGGCTGGCGGCGGTGCTCAGCGGGCGGGACACGAGCGGTCTCGACCTGCCGCCGGACGCGCTGGCCTGGCTGGCCCAGCATCCGACCTCGCCCCGGGAGCGGTACGCCCCCGGCGCCCTGCTGCGTCTCGCCGTGCGGACGGTGCGGCTGCTCGTGGGCGCCGGCCCGGCCGTGCTGGTGGTGGAGGACCTGCACGCGCTCGACCCGGCGAGCCTGAACCTGATCGGCGAGCTGGCCACCGCCGCCGAGCTGCCCGCGCTGCTCGTGGTCGCCACCCGGCCCGCCGAGGAGGCCGTCGCGCCGGATCTTGCGGTCCGCGCGCTCTCCCGGCTCTGCGGCGTACGCGGCGCCGTCCGGCAGCACCTCGGGCCGCTGCGTACCGCCGAGGTCGCCGAGGTGCTGAGCCAGGTGTACCCCGGTTCGCCCCAGCCCGGGCGGCTGGCGAGCGCCGTCTGGCGGCGGACCGGCGGCAATCCGTTCGCGTTGACGGAGCTGCTCGCCGCGCATGCCGGTCAACCCCCGGAGGCGCTGATCCGGCCGCTGCCCGGCACACCCGGCCCTCGGCAGTCGACTCGTTCGGCCGGCTCCCGCCGCTCGGCGGGGTCGGCTCGGCCCGCGCTCCGCCCCGCCCGCCCGGTCGGCACGACCGGCGTACGGGAGGCGGAGCTGACCGGCCGGGAGGTCGAGGTGCTCGGCTGTCTCGTCGCCGGGATGTCGAACAAGCAGGTCGCGAAGGCGCTCGGCATCTCGGTGCGCACCGTCACCGTTCACGTCTCCAACCTGCTGCGCAAGACCGGGGCGGCCTCCCGGACGGAGGTCGCGCTCTGGGCCGTACAGCGGCGGCTCCCGGTGCCCGCGCCCGTCGAGCGCTGAAGCCGGCGCGCGGCCGGTCCGTGCCGGCCGGTCCCGGGGTGCGCGGGGGTCAGCGACGCGGGTAGCGCAGCAGCAGGCTCGCGTCGACCTCCTCGTCGCCGACCGCCGCGTAGCTGTGCGGCACGTCGGAGGCCCAGCGCAGGTAGCCGCCGGCCGCGGCGGTCGACGGCGCTTCCGCCGGACCGGCCCGTAGCACCCCGGAGAAGACCGTAACGTGCTCGGTGACGCCGGGCTGGTGCGCCGGGGAGAGCTGACCGGCTCCCGCGCGGACCCGCATCCGGTACAGCTCGTAGGTCGCGTCGGCGTCGGTGAAGACCTCCAGCAGCGTGGCGTGCACCGCCGCGCCGTGCACTGTCGGCGTCGCGGCCGGTTCGGCGAGCACCGCGGTCAGCGGCACGCCGAGCTGGGCGGTGATCGCGTAGAGCGTCTCCAGCGTGGGATTGCGGGTGCCGTTCTCCAGCCCGGAGAGGGTCGCCTTGCCCACGCCGGCGAGCCGGGCCAGCGCCGAGAGCGAGATCCCCTTCTCCTCGCGCAGTCCCCGTACCCGGGCGCCGATCACGCGCGGATCGGCGTCGAGGGGACGGTCTGGTGAGGGCCGGGGCATCCCGCTATGGTGCTACACACCATCGTTCCGTAAACGGAACGGTCAGCGAGGAGGCGGTGTGGCGGGACGACTCCAACCGGTGCTCGCGGGCGTGGTCACCGCGCTCGTCGGCTTCGCCAGCTCGTTCACCGTCGTGCTGGCCGGGCTGCGGGCGGTCGGCGCCGATCCGGGCCAGGCCGCCTCGGGGCTGCTGGCGCTCTGCGTGGCGTCCGGGCTCGCCGCCGGCTGGCTCGGCCTGCGCCACCGGATACCGATGAGCGTCGCCTGGTCCACCCCGGGAGCCGCGTTGCTGGTCGCCACCGGGCCGGTGCCCGGCGGCTGGCCCGCCGCCGTCGGGGCGTTCCTCGCCTCCGGCGTACTGATCGTGGCGGCCGGGCTGGTACCACCGCTCGGCCGCGCGGTGGCCGCCATCCCGAAACCGATCGCCGGCGCGATGCTCGCCGGAGTGCTCCTGCCGCTCTGCGTGGCGCCGGTACGCGCCCTGGTCGAGGTGCCCCGGCTGGCCGGCCCGGTGGTGGTCGCCTGGCTGCTGCTGCACCGGTACGCCCGCCCCTGGGCGGTGCCCGGAGCGCTGGTGGTCGCGGTGGTGGCGATCGCGTCGACCTCGGCCGGCGCCGGTCTCGGCGCGCTCGGGCTGCGCCCCGTGGTCGAGCTGACCCCGCCCTCCTGGAACGTGCCGGTCCTGATCGGGCTGGCGCTACCGCTCTTCCTGGTCACCATGGCCGCGCAGAACGTGCCCGGCACGGCGGTGCTGGTCGGCTACGGCTACCGCCCGCCGTTCGCCGCCGCGTTGCGGGCCACCGGCATCGCCGGCCTGGTGGCCGCCCCGGCCGGCGGCCACGCGGTCAACCTCGCCGCGATCACCGCGGCGCTCGCCGCCGGGCCGGACGCCCACCCCGACCCGGACCGGCGCTGGATCGCCTCGGTGACGGCGGGAATCGGGCTCGCCCTGCTCGGGTTGGGTGCCGGGGTGGCCACCGCGTTGGTGGCGGTCGCGCCACCGGTGCTGATCGAGGCGGTCGCCGGGCTGGCCCTGCTCGGCGCGCTGGCCACCGCGCTGACCTCGGCGGTGGCCTCGGCCGCGGCCGAGCCGGAGCGGCGCGAGGCGGCGGTGGTCACCTTCGTGGTGACCGCCTCCGGGGTCACCCTGCTCGGCGTGGGCGGCGCGTTCTGGGGCCTGGTCGCGGGCTGCCTGATGCTGCTGCTCTTCCGCCGCCGCCGTCGTGCCGAGCCCGATCCGGTGCCGGAGGCGGAGTCGGTGCTGAGCCGGCGTTGATCCGGCGGCGGGTCACTCCTCGGCGGGCAGGTTGGCGGCCGGGACGTCGAGGCGTACCTGGCCGTCGGCGACGGTGGCGATCCAGTCGGCGGGTACGTAGACCGCCCCGACGTCGACGAGCGTGCTGCTCACCTTCAGGTATCCGCCGTGCAGCAGGCGGGCGGCGAGGTCGGCCGGGACGCCCGGCTCCTCGACCGCTGTCGACTCGATCAGCTCGTCCAGGCTGCTGCCCGGGTCGGCGGTGGGCGCCTGCACCGTCACCGCGTTCGGGTCACCCCGCTGGACGAGATCCACCGTGCCGATCTCGACCCCGTCGGCGTCGATCACCGGCATCCCGGTGGTGATCCGGGAAATGGTCTGCTGGTCGCCCTGCTGCCTCATTCCGACGCGGTTCCCGGGGCGGCGTGACGCTAAACGCCACCCCGGGCCGACCCGCCGGGTGAGCCCTTCTCGACCTGAACCGCGCGGTGCGTGCGCACCTCGTCCACGCTCGCGTCCGGTGAACGGTGAGGGGAGAGGGAGAAGGGCTCAGCCGTCAGCTGTTCGGTGCGCCCCAACCACCCGGCGGACGGGGCGACAACTCCCGCCAGCCGTCCGGCCCTTCGAGCAGCGCGCGGATCGTCTCCTCGGCCTCGTCGGCACTGTCGTGCTCGTAGAAACGGGAGACCCCCTCGGCGCCGCCGGCCCGCTGCTCGACGTGCCACCGGTCGCCGTCCACGCGGAGGAACACGTCCCGCCGCGCCAGCCGCCCCCATTTCCCGTTCCACCAGTGCTTCCGCTGCTCCATGCGCGGACTCTATCGAACATACGTACGAGAATGTGCGGCCCCCACGGGAATCCCGTGGGGGCCGATGTGCCGGTGCCGGGTTCAGCGCGCGGTGGGCGGTTCGTGCCGGCCGAGCACGTCGTCGAGCGCGCCGCGCTGCTGCCCGGGCGTCCGGTGACCCGCCGCGACCAGCGCGTCGCGGATCTCGGTGAGCAGCTTGACCTCCTCGCTGGGCGCGGCCGGCGGCGGCTCCTCGCCCCGCCGACGCCGCTCGGCCAACTTGTTCATCGGGTAGACGACCAGGAAGTACAGCGCCGCCGCGGTGAGCAGGAACGTGATCAGCGCGTTGATGAACCCGATCCAATCGAAGTCGACGCCCCGAATCGTCCACATGGCGCCCTTAAGGCCGTCCTCGCGACCGGTGATCACGAGCGTGATCAACGCGATGAGCGGCTTCAGGAAGGAAGCGGTGAGCTGGGTCACCACGCCGGTGAACGCGGCGCCGATGACGACGCCGACCGCCAGGTCGACGACGTTGCCCCGCATGATGAAGTCTTTGAAGCCCTTGAGCATCCGTACTCCCGCGCTGTCCGGTTTTCCGTCCGGGACAACCTAAGCCCTGGGCTGTGACTCCAGGAAAGCCGCGGCCTCGTGGGCCGCCCGCTCCGGATCACCGGCCCGGATCGCCTCCACCAGGCGGGAGTGGTCGATGTGCTGCTCCGCCGTCATCGCCTCACCCATCGTCTCGACCAGGCTGCTGCGCAGCGCGGTGCCGACCGAGGCGTAGAGCTCGGCGAGCATCCGGTTGTGCGCGGCGGCGACCACCGCCGTGTGCAGGGCGACGTCGGCCTCCACGAACTCGTCGGCCCGGCCGCCGTGCCACGCCGCCTCGCGGGCCGCGAGCGCGCCGTCGAGGGCGAGCAGGTCCGCGGGCGTACGCCGGAGCGCGGCGAGCCGGGCCGCCTCCACCTCGAAGGCGCGGCGCACCTCGATCACCTCGGTCAGCCGCTCGTCGGTGAGCTGGCGGGCCACCACGGGGGCGAGCTCGTCGGTCGAGACCACGTACGTCCCGGAGCCCTGCCGGCACTCCAGCACACCGGCGTGCTGGAGCGCCCGGACCGCCTCGCGGACCGTGTTGCGCCCGACCCCGAGCGCCGCGACCAACTGCGGCTCGGTGGGGATGCGGCTGCCGACCGGCCACTCGCCGGCCAGGATCCGCTCCCTGAGCTGGGCGATCGTGTCGCGTATCCGCTGCCCACGGGGCGGCACCGGCGGGGAATCGACTGATGGTGTCACTGGTTACATCACCGGTCCGAGATTCATCCCATGATTGTAGGTTCAGCGGTATGACCCCGCCACCACCCACCGGCACAGCCGACCCGATCCTCGTTCCCGCCGGCCGTCCTGCGACCGGAACCGGCCCGGGCTCAGCTCCGACCGGGGTCACCGGCCCGGTGGCCGGTGCCGCCCTGGTGCTGGTCGGGATGCTGCTCGTCGCGCTCAACCTGCGCGCCGCGATCACCGGCCTCGGCGCCCTGCTCGACGAGGTCCGCGACGGCATGGGGCTCTCCGGGGCGATGGCCGGCGTCATCACCACGCTGCCCGCCATCGCCTTTGGTGTGTTCGGCGCGCTCACCCCCCGGCTGGTCCGGCGGTACTCGCCCCCGCGGCTGCTCGCGGCGGCGATGGTGCTGCTCGCCGCGGGGCAGCTGGTCCGGGTCGGCACCGGCTCCACGGTGGTCTTCCTCGTCGGCAGCGCCGCCGCCCTCGCCGGGGTCGCCGTGGCGAACGTGCTGCTGCCGCTGCTCGTCAAGCAGTACTTCCCGCACCGCATCGGGCTGGTGACGGGGGCGTACTCGATGACGCTCACCGCCGGTGCGGCGACCGCCGCCGCGACCACGGTGCCGATCGCCCACCTGCTCGGCTCCTGGCGGGCCGGGCTCGCCGTCTGGGCCGGGCTGGCCGCGATGGCCGTACTCCCGTGGCTGCCGCTGGTGTTGCGGGGCGGCGCGGCCCGGCGAGCCGCCACCCCGACGGCGGCCGGGCCCGTCCGGTCACGGGTCAGCCCGGCGCGAACCCGGCTCGGCTGGGCCATGGCGATCTACTTCGGGCTCCAGTCGCTCAGCGCGTACGCGATCATGGGCTGGCTGGCCCAGCTCTTCCGCGACGCCGGTTTCCAGCCGGAGCAGGCCGGCCTGCTGCTCGCCGGGGTGAGCGCGCTCGGCGTGCCGATCGCGTTGCTCATGCCGACCTTCGCGGGTCGGCTCCGCTCACTGCAGCCGCTGATGCTGGCGCTCTCCGCCGCGATGGCGATCGCCTACGTCGGCGTGGCGCTGGCGCCGCACCGGGGCGCGCTGCTCTGGGTGGTGCTGCTGGCGATCGGGCAGAGCGCGTTCCCGCTGGCGCTGGCCGTGATCGGCATGCGGGCCCGGACGACGGAGGGGACGGTGGCGCTCTCCGCGTTCACCCAGAGCACCGGCTACCTGATCGCGGCCATCGGCCCGCTGCTGGTCGGCATCCTCTACCAGGCGACCGGGGGCTGGACCGTACCGATCGGCTTCCTGGCGGTCGCGCTCGTGGTGCAGACGGCCGCGGGCATGGTCATCGCTCGTCCCCGGCACATCGAGGACGAGCAGTGAGCGAGGACGGTCAGGAGGAGGCGGGCGTCGGATCCCCGGCGACCGCCTGCTCGACCGTCGGGTACGTCTGGAGCACCTCGACCAGGCCGCTGACCTCGAGGATGCGCAGCACGCCCCGCTGAGGCGCGGCCAGCCGGACCACACCCCCCACCTCGTCGCAGCTGTTCTTGGCCCGTACGAACACCGACAGCCCGGTGGAGTCGCAGAACGAGACCTCCGCCAGGTCGAACACCAGGCGGCTGCGCCCCTTGTCGAGCAGGTCGGTGATCTGGTCCTGCAGCTGCGGTGCGGTCGCCATGTCCAACTCGCCCGCGACCGACACGACGACCACGTCGCCGCGCTGTTCCGTCTGCACCGTCAGGGACATTCGCCAGACCTCCTGTTATCGGTGGAACGGTATCCCACGATCCCGGCCGTACGCAGAACGGGCGCGGCCATCTGGTGGCCAGCATCATTCCGTTGCCTCGTGGCAAGTAGTTGGGCGGGTTCCGGTGCTAGAGTCCGCACGGTCCGGGTCGAGGGGGGTTTGATAATGGCACTGACTGCCGAGGAGAGCGGCCGGCTCGCGGCCCTGCTGAGCGAGCACGTCGACCAGGTCACGCAGCGTTGGGTGGAGACGGTGGCGGCGTCGCTGCGCGGCCGGCTCAGCCAGGTCGAGCTGCGCACGCAGCTCCAGGAGCTGCACCGGGCCATCGTCGCGACGGCCGAGAACGGGGTCGTCGACCTCGACGCCGAGCACGCCGCCGAGCTGCGGGCCGTGCTCGCCGAGCTGTCCCGCGGACGGGCCCGGCAGGGCTTCTCCGCCACCGAGACGGCGATCAGCGTCTTCGCGCTCAAGGACGTGCTGCTGGAGCTGCTGGAGTCGCACGGCGGCGAGAGCACCCTCCGCGACTATGTGGCGTTCTCCGGCCTGATCGACGCGATGGGCCTTTTCACCTTCGAGAGTTACGTACGCACCCGGGAGGGGCTGATCGCCGACCAGGCGGAGCAGCTGCTCGAGCTCTCCACCCCGGTCGTGAAGCTCTGGGAGGGCGTCGTCGCCGTGCCGCTGGTCGGCACGCTCGACTCCGCCCGGGCCCAGGTGGTGATGGAGCGGCTGCTCCAGACCCTGGTCGACACCGGCTCGCCGTACGCGATCATCGACATCACCGGCGTACCGGCGGTGGACACCCAGGTCGCCCAGCACATCCTGAAGACCGTGGTGGCCGCGCGGCTGATGGGCGCGGACTGCATCATCTCCGGCATCCGCCCGCAGATCGCCCAGACGATCGTGGCGCTCGGCATCGAGTTCGGCGACATCGCCACCAAGGCGAGCCTCGCCGACGCGCTCCGTCACGTGCTGCGCCTCACCGGCGTCGAGACCACCCGCCGCTCGCGCAGGGGGGCCTGATGGAGCGGGTGCCGATCCTCAAGATCGGCGACATCCTCCTGGTGTCGATCCAGGTCGACATGTCCGACCAGACGGCGCTCCAGCTGCAGGAGGATCTCGCCGAGCGGATCGTCGCCACCGGCTGCCACGGCGTGATCATCGACATCACGGCGCTGGACATCGTCGACTCGTTCGTCGGGCGGATGCTCTCCACCATCGCGTCGATCTCCAAGGTGCTCGACGCCGAGACCGTCGTGGTCGGGATGCGCCCGGCGGTCGCCATCACCCTGGTCGAGCTGGGGCTGTCGCTCAACGGCATCCGGACCGCGCTGAACGTGGAACGCGGCATGGAGCTGGTCGCGGCGGCGCGCGCCGACGAGTCGCCGTACGACCACGAGCTCGCCGACGAGTCCGACGAGGCCGAGACGACGGGCTCACCGTGACCGCAGGCGTCGACCTGGGGCAACCGCGGACGCAGGCGATCCGGAGCGACGAGGACGTGGTGCGCGTCCGGCAGCTGGTCCGTACGGTTGCGGTGGCGGCGAAGCTGTCCCTGGTCGACCAGACCAAACTGGTCACCGCGGCCAGCGAGCTGGCCCGGAACACGCTGGTCTACGGCGGGGGCGGCGCCGTCGAGGTCACGACGGTGGACAACGGGCTGCGCCGCGGGGTGCGGATCCTCTTCGCCGACTCCGGTCCGGGCATCGCCGACCTGGACCTGGCGCTCACCGACGGCTACACCACGGGCGGCGGGCTCGGCCTGGGGCTGAGCGGCGCCCGCCGGCTCGTCGACGAGTTCGACATCGACACCGGCGTCGGCAAGGGCACCCGGATCACCGTCACCAAGTGGGCTCGGTGAGCGAGGACGCGGTCGCTGACCGCGGAGTCTGGTTCCGGATGGAGTCGGGGAGCACGGGCAGCGCCGTACGCCGCGCCGCCGAGCGCCTCGGCCACCGGCTGGAGCTGGGTGAGACCCGCATCGCGGACCTGGCCATCGTCGCCGCCGAGCTGACCAGCAACCTGGTCAAGCACGCCGAGGAGGGTTCGCTGCTGCTGCGTCCCGTCCGCCGTGAGCGCGAGGCGGGCGTGGAGCTGATCGCCGTGGACTCCGGGCCGGGCATGGCGGACCTCGCCATCTCGTCCCGGGACGGACACTCGACCGTCGGCACGCTCGGCATCGGCCTCGGGGCGATAGTCCGGCAGGCCACCTGGTTCGACGGCTACTCGCGGCCCGGCCGGGGCACGGTCCTCGCCGTCCAGATCTGGCCCTCGGACATCGACGAGACACCCTGGGTCGGGGGGCTGACCCGGCCGCTGAGCGGCGAGACGGCCAGCGGGGACGGGTACGCCGTCCGGACGATCGAGGGTCGCCGCCAGGTGCTGGTCGCCGATGGGCTGGGCCACGGCCCGCTGGCGTGCGCCGCGAGCGACGCGGCGGTCACCGCCTTCCACGCCGCTCCGCCCGGGTCTCCGGCGGCGGTGGTGCAGCACCTGCACCGGTCGATGTCGCACACCCGGGGCGCCGCTCTCGCGGTGGCCGAGCTGCCCCTGTCGTCGTCCGGCGTCCTGCGCTACGCCGGGCTGGGCAACATCGCCGCGCAGGTGGTCGCGGCGGACGGGCGACGCCGGGGCCTGGTCTCGCTACCGGGCATCGCCGGGCACCAGCGCCCGGTGATACGCGAGTACGAATACCCCTTCGAGGCCGGCGCAGTGCTCGTGATGCACAGTGACGGCGTGGTCGACAGGTGGCGGCTCGACGACCTGCCGGGCCTCGTCGAGCGCTCCCCGCTGGTGATCGCCGCGACACTGCTGCGGGACGCGGGCATCCGGCGGGACGACGCCTGCGTGCTGGTGGCGAGGGCGTCGGCATGAGCACGACGCCCGACCGCCCGCCGCTGCTCCAGATGGCGCTCCGCGTCGAGCACGACATCTTCGTGGTGCGCCAGCGGGGCCGGGAGGTCGCCGCGGCGGTGGGCCTGGAACACCAGGACCAGGTGCGCGTCGCCACCGCGCTCAGCGAGGTGGCCCGGGACATGCTGGGGGTGGTCGGCGGCGCCGACGTGGCGTTCCACCTCGACGAGACCGCCGACGGCCGGCGCCACCTGCGGGTGGACCTGGTTCCGGTCCGACCGCTGCCCGGCGGCCGGTACGAGCCGCAGTCCGGCGCGGTGGCGCGGCTCGTGGACAGCCTGGGCGTGATCGGGGTCGACCGGGATACGGTCGTGAGGATGTCGCGACGTGTCCCGGTCACCGCGCAGGCGCTGACCCCGGAGCGCCTCGCCGAGCTCCGGACGGAGCTCGGTCGGAGCAGCCCGGGCAGCGCCCTGGACGAGTTGGCGGCCCAGAACCAGCAGTTGATCGCGGCCCTCGACGAGGTGCGTTCGCAGCGCGACGAGCTGGCGGTGCTGAACGAGGAACTCCAGGAGACGAATCGGGGTGTGCTCGCGCTCTACGGGCAGCTCTCGGAGGAGCTGGAGGAGACCAACCGCGGCGTGGTGGCGCTCTACGCCGAGCTGGACGAGAAGTCGGCCCAGCTCCGGGCGGCGAGCGAGTCCAAGAGCCGGTTCCTGGCCAACGTCAGCCACGAGCTGCGGGCGCCGGTGACGGCGATCATCGGCCTCGGCCGGCTGCTCGCCGACTCCGCCTCCGATCCGCTGACCCGGGAGCAGGCGCAGCAGGTGGAGCTGATCCGCTCGTCGGCGGCCGACCTGCTCACCCTGGTCAACGAGCTGCTCGACCTGGCCAAGGCGGAGTCGGGGCGAATCGAGGTGAACTGGGCGGAGGTGGACCTGCGACCGGTCTTCGGGCAGCTGCGCGGCACGCTGCGTGCGCTGGCCACCGGCCGCCCGGTGGAGCTGGTGGTGGAGGAGCCGCCCTCGGCCACGCTGCGCACCGACGAGCTGCTGCTCGGTCAGGTGCTGCGGAACCTCTTGCACAACGGGCTGAAGTTCACCGAGCGGGGCGAGGTGCGGCTGCGCGCGCGCCGGCGGGACGACGCTTGGGTGCTGACGGTCACGGACACCGGCCCGGGTATCGAACCCGAGCTGCACGACCGCATCTTCGAGGAGTTCTACCAGGTGCCGGGGGCGACCCGGGCCGGTGGCACCGGCCTCGGGCTGCCGTACGCCCGACGCCTCGTCGCACTGCTCGGCGGCACCCTGGAACTGACCAGCGAGCCGGGCCGGGGCAGCACCTTCACGGTCACCCTGCCTGTGGACGGAGCCTGAGGTGCCCACCCAGGCGACCGTCCTGGTGGTCGACGACAGTCGGACGAAGCGCTACCTGCTGGTCAGCTGGCTGACCCGGGCCGGGTTCCAGGTGATCGAGGCGGAGAACGGCGCCGACGCGCTGACCCGGGTCGACAGTGACCACGTCGACCTGGTGGTGCTCGACGTGCGGCTGCCCGACGCCAGCGGCTTCGAGGTGTGCGAGCAGATCAAGAGCCGCCATCCGGTCATGCCCGTGATCCACGTGTCGGCGCACGCGGTGGACGTGGTGGACCGGGCCCAGGGGCTGACCCGGGGTGCGGACGCGTACCTCGCCGAGCCGATCGAGCCGGAGGAGCTGGTCGCCACCGCACACGCGGTGCTCCGTTACTACCAGGCCCGGCAACGCGCCGAGCTGCTCGCCGCCCGGATGCTGGCGCTCGCCGACACCACCGTCGCGGTGCACGCCGCGTCGACGTTCCGGCAGCTGCTCGACGCGGCGGCCTCCGGCGCCGCCGAGATCTTCAAGAGTCCGGCGGTGGTGGTGGGGGAGACGGCCGACGGCGAGTTGCTCGCCGGGGTCTCCGCCGGCCAGGGGCTGGGCGCCTCGACGGTGCCGTGGACTGTCGAGGGCGACAGTGCGGTGCCGGTCGGCACGACGGTGCGGGTCACCGACCCGGCGCAGTGGGCCCTGCTGGAGTGGCCGGCCGGCGACACGGTGACGGTGGCCGCCGCCCGGCTGCGGGAGGACCGGCCGCCGCTCTACGTCGTGGTCCCCACCAAGACCCAGACCGAACGTACGCCGGCGCTCGTGCAGTTGGTGCAGGCGGTGGCCGCGGCGGTGGAGGCCCAGCGGTCGTACGACGAGGAGCACCGCATCGCGGTGACCCTCCAGCGCAGCCTGCTCCCGCGGCGGATCCCGGTGATCAACGGTCTCGATCTCGCGGTGCGCTACGAACCGGCGAGCGCGCGGACCGAGGTGGGTGGCGACTTCTACGAGCTGGTGATGCTCGACGGGCATCTGCTGCTCGCCGTCGGTGACGTGGCGGGGCACTCGTTGCACGCGGCGACGGTGATGGCCGAGCTCCGGCACGCCGTCCGGGCGTACGCGGTGGAGGGCCACCAGCCGGGCGCGATCCTGCACCGGGTGAACGAGCTGATGCGCACGTTGCTGCCGAACGAGTCCGCGACTCTCTGCGTGTTGCTGCTGGAGCCGGCGACGGGGCGGGTCCGGCTGGCGAGCGCCGGTCATCTGCCGCCGGTGTTGAACGTCGACGGCAAGGTCGAGTTCATCCAGCACTCGGCGCCGCTGCTCGGGGTCCGCGCCGATCGCCCGGCGGATCTGGAGTTCGTGCTCCCGCCCGGGGCGACGCTGGTGTTCTACACCGACGGCCTGATCGAGCGCCGGGACGCGACCATCGACGAGGGGCTGGCGGCGCTGGCCGACGTCGCCGCGCAGGTGGACGACGACCTGGACCGGTTCTGCGAGCGGCTGCTGGTGGAACTCACCCCGCCCGAGATCAACGACGACGTCGCGGTGGTCGTGCTGCGTCGCAGATGACCGTGCGCCCGGATGATCGCCGATCGCCGAGTCGAGTGGCCTCGCGCCGCCGGTCCGGGCGGCTGGGCGAGGCCGGCGCCGCCGGTCCGGGCGGTTGGGCGAGGCCGTCGCCGCAGTCCGGGCGGTTGGGCGAGGCGGTGCCGGAGGTGGTGCGGGGTCAGGTGAGCGAGCGGACGTAGGCGGCGGGGGACGTGCCGGTGACCGCCCTGAACTCCCGCACGAGGTGCGCCTGGTCGCTGTAACCGAGGTCGGCGGCGAGCCCCGCCCAGTCCGGCGGCGACCCACCGGCGGCCTGCTCGATGACCTCCTGGATCCGGTACCGGCGGATCACCCACTTCGGACCGACGCCGACCCGCTCCAGGAAGAGGCGTTGCAGGCGGCGGGTGGTGAGACCGTGCCGCTCGGCGAACGTGTCCACCCGGAGCACCGTCCGGTCGGTGCGGATCTCCTCGACCAGGCGGATCACCTCGTCGGTGACCGGGTCCGCCACCGCCCGCGGCACCCAGCCGGTGAGCAGCGCGTCGAGGCGGCGGCAGCGGTCGGCGTCCGTGCCGTCGCAGATGTCGCCGGTGTGGTCGCGGGCCGGCGGCCAGAGTTCGGCGAGGTCGGCGAGGGGCCGGCGGCGGCCGGTCAGCTCGGCGACGGAGCCACGCCAGAACGGGTGGAAGCCGCCGGGCCGGAACTGGACGCCGCTGACCCGGCCGGTGCCGCTGAGCGTGATCGAGAAGAGTGCCAGCCCGACGCCGGCCACCTCGCCGGAGGCGGGACCGTCGCCGTGGCGACGGAAGACCAGGTTCACCGCCGGATGCGGTACGACGCGCTGCGCGAACGGCTCGGTCAGGTCCCAGTCGACGAACCAGTAGTGCTCGACCCAGGGGCGCAGCACCCCCGCCGGCAGGTACCGGTGGAACCGGACCTGGCGCAGCAACCGGCCGGGAGCGAGGATTCCCCGGCTGTCGCCACGCGGTCGTTGTCGCATTTCTTCAAGACCGTCCTCATAGGCTCGGGCCTATGGCCACAGAGACTAGCGTTCTGCTGGCGGCTGCGGCGCCGCCGACGGTCGGGGTGGTGCGCGGCATCGCCGACGACCAGCTGCACCTGCCGACACCGTGCCGCGACTACTCCGTACGCGATCTGCTCAACCACCTCTTCGAGGTGGTGGTCAACTTCCGGGACCTGGCGGCGAAGCGCCCGGTGACCTGGGCGGAGAAGCAGGACTTCCTCACCGACGACTGGCGGGGCCGGTTCGAGGTGGAGACCGAGCGACTGATCACCGCCTGGGCCGACCCGGCGAGCCTGGAGGGCGTCTCGCCCGGCATGGGCATGCCGCAGAGCACTGTGGGCGGCATGGTGTTGCTGGACTTCACCGTGCACGGCTGGGACCTGGCCGTCGCCACCGGCCAGCCGTACGCTCCGGCGCCGAAGGCGATCGTGGTGCTGCACGAGCTGACCGAGCAGCTCGGCCCGACGGGCCGGCAGATGGGTGTCTTCGGCGACCCGGTGCCGACCGGCCCGGCCGTGCCCGACCTGGACCGGCTGCTCGGCCTCACCGGCCGCGATCCCCGCTGGACCGCCGTCGGCTGACGCCGGCAGCCCCCGTCGATCGCACCCCTGCCGCCCGTGCGGGTGATCGACGGGCAGGAGCCGTTGACAGGGAGTATTCACCGAGTGAATAGTGGACTGATGTCCACGCCGCACGTCCTGCTCGGGCTGCTCGCGACGGGTGACAAGCACGGCTACGAGCTCAAGCGCGCCCACGACGAGCGGCTTCCGCAGGCCCGGCCCCTGGCCTTCGGTCAGGTCTACGCGACCCTGAACCGGTTGCAGCGGGACGGGCTGGTGACCGTCACCGGCCAGGAGCGCGACGGTGGGCCCGAGCGCACCACCTACGCGCTGACCGGCGAGGGGCGCGCGGCCCTGGACCGGTGGCTGAACGACGTCGAGCCGCCCTACCCGTACGTGGCCAGCACACTGCTCGCCAAGGTGGCGGTGGCGCTGCTGGTCGCCGACCTGGACCGGGTACGGGCCTGCCTCGCCGCCCAGCGTCAGGCGCACACCGCGCGGCTGCGCGAACTGACGCTGCTGAAACACGCCCCATCGGCCACCCTCGACGACGTCGTGGCGGCCGACTTCGCCATCGCTCACCTCGACGCCGACCTCACGTGGCTGGGGACCACGTTGAGCCGGGTCGCCGACTGGCACCGGGAGGTGCGGCATGAGCCAGCTCCAGGCCCGTGACCTGGTCAGGTCGTACGGGCGGACGCCCGCTCTGCGCGGCGTGACGCTCGACGTCGACGAGGGGGAGATCGTCGCGGTGACCGGGCCGAGCGGCTGCGGCAAGTCCACCCTCCTGCACTGCCTCGCGGGGATCCTGCGCCCCGACGCCGGCGAGGTGATCTGGCGCGGTGAGCGGCTCGACACCCGGTCCGAGGCCGCCCGGTCGCGGCTGCGCCGCACCGAGTTCGGTGTGCTGTTCCAGTTCGGTCAGCTCGTGGCCGAACTGACCGCGGCGGAGAACGTCGCGCTTCCGTTGCTTCTCGCCGGCACGGGGCGGCGAGCGGCGCGGGAGGCGGCGTTGACCTGGCTGGAGCGGTTCGGCGTGGCGGAGTTGGCCGACGTCCGGCCGGGCGAGATGTCCGGCGGGCAGCAGCAGCGGTGCGCCACCGCCCGGTCACTGGTCACCGAACCGCGAGTGCTCTTCGCGGACGAGCCGACCGGCGCACTGGACACGCTCACCGGCGAGCAGGTGCTCACCACGATGGTCCGGCTCGCCCGGGAGCGGCGCACGTCGGTCGTGCTGGTCACGCACGAGCCGCGCATCGCCGCGTACGCCGATCGGGAGGTGACGATCCGCGACGGGGCGGTCGAGCACAGCGGCTTCGACCTGAGCGCGCTCTCGACCGGCGGTGACCGGTGAGACCGTGGGCGCTGCTCCGGCTCGCCCTGGCCGGGACCCGCACCGACACCGTACGGGTGCTGCTCACCGCGTTCAGTGCGGCGCTGGCGGCGCTGGCCGCGTGCGCGGCGCTCACCGTACTGGCCATCCCCACCCCCATGGCCACGCCCGGGAACATGGTCCGCTGGTCCGAGCAGTACTCGAACGCGCTCCTGCGGGAGCCGGGGCTGCGGGGCGGCACCGCCTTCGCCCTCGTACTGCTCATGATTCCGGTGCTGGCCCTGGCCGGGCAGTGCGCCCGGCTCGGCGCCCCGGCCCGGGACCGCCGGCTCGCCGCACTCCGGCTCGCCGGCGCGACCCCGGGGCAGGTCACGTGGCTCGCGATGCTGGAGACCGGCGTCGCCGGCCTCCTCGGCACACTCGGCGGGCTCGCCCTCTACCTGGCCGGCCACGAGCTGCTGCACCGGCCGGACGAGCGTGGGCAGCTCGCCCTCCCCACCGACGTGCTGCCGCATGCCGGGGCGCTCGCCGCGGTCGTGATCGGTCTGCCGCTGATCGCCGGACTGGCCACCGCACTGATGCTGCGCCGCGTGATCACCACACCGTTGGGCGTGACGCGCCGGGCGGCCCGGGAACGCGGCCCCGGCCCCTGGGCGGGGGTGTTGATCGTCGCCGGCGTGGCGGCCTTCATCGTCGGGTGGCCCGTCCTGCTGCGACGGACCGTGGACGGGCCGTACGTGGGATACGCGCTGCTGCTGATCGCCGCGGGCGGACTGGTCGCCCTGCTCGGGGTCGTGACGGGCACCGGCTGGATCTCGCACACCACCGGTCGTCTGCTGCGCCGGTACGCCCGCCACCCCGCCGCGTTGCTCGCCGCCGGCCGGTTGACTGCCGATCCCTGGGCCGGCAGCCGTACCTTCGCCGCCCTGCTGGCGGCGGTGACCTTCGGCGCCGGGGCGGCCGGGCTGCGCGCGCACTTCGTCGCCCAGGACCAGCTGACGCGCCGGCAGAGCCGACTCGCGGGTGACGAGTGGGGCGCCAACCCGTTCTACCTCAGCACGATGAGCCTGGTGGACCTCGCGGTGGCCGTGGCGGTGGTGATCGCCGCCGCGGGTCTGCTCGTCGCCGTGGTCGAGGGTGTCGTCGCGCGGCGGCGGACGTACGCGGCGCTGACGGCGACCGGCGTGCCGCGAACCACGTTGGCCTGGTCGCTCGTCTGGCAGGCGGTGCTCCCCGCCGTACCGGCGATCCTGCTGGCGTTGACCGTCGGCGCGGTCCTCTCCCGGGCGTTCTTCGGTGACGCCGAACGGGGCCCGTCGACCTCCTCGGTGTGCGAGGCCGCCGTACAGCTCTGCGCCGACCCGGCCACGCGGGATCAGTACACCAGGATCACGGAGAGCCCGGCCGTACGCGCGGTTCCGGACGTGCCGCTGGAACACCTCGCACTGCTCGGCGGTGGCGCCCTGGCCGCGGTGCTCGCCACCGTCGCCGTCGGTCTGCTCTTCCTGCGGTCGAGCACCGCTGTCGAGGAACTCCGGGCGACCTGAGCCGGTGGCCGTCACCGGTGGTGGCCGTCCGGCCGGTCACGCGGGCGGGTGGAAGAGGCCGGCGGACCAGGCGATGACCAGGCCGACCGCCGCCGAGCAGCAGCAGACGAACAGCGCGGCGACGACCACCGCGACGACGACCAACGCCGGGCGGCGTCCGGCGGGACCGGGTTCCGCCCCCGTCGGGTCGGCCCCGTCCGGTTGCTCGTCGGCCTCGCTCACCGGGGCAGTCTAGGTGCCGCAGGGCGGCGGCACGCCGGGGCCGCGCGACGGCCCCCGGGTGGTGGAACATGAGGCGATGGAGCTGATCTCGATCGAGGACGTCCGGGCCGCCGCGGCCGACATCGCCGGCACCGTGATCCGTACCCCGCTGCTGCCCGCGCCGTGGGACGCGCAGGTGTGGCTCAAGCCGGAGAGCCTGCAACCGGTCGGGTCGTTCAAGCTGCGGGGCGCCACGCACGCGGTCGCCCGGCTCGACCCGGTGGTCCGCGCCCGCGGTGTGGTCACCCACTCGTCCGGCAACCACGGGCAGGCGCTGGCGTACGCGGCCCGCGCCGCGGGCGTGCCCTGCACGGTGGTGGTGCCGGAGGGCGCGCCCGCCGTGAAGATCGACCGGATCCGGGCGCTGGGTGCCGAGGTCGTGCTCGTCCCGCCCGCCCGGCGACTGGCCGAGGCGGAGCGGATCGTGGCGGAGGCCGGGGGCGCGCTGGTGCCGCCGTTCGACGATCGGCGCGTCATCGCCGGTCAGGGCACCGTCGGGTTGGAGATCGTCGAGGACCTCCCCGACGTGGACGTGGTGCTGGTGCCGGTGGGCGGCGGCGGTCTCGCCTCGGGCGTGGCCACGGCGGTGAAGGCGCTGCGCCCGTCGGCCGCGGTGATCGGTGTCGAACCGCTGCTCGCCGCCGACGCCCGGGAATCGCTCGCCGCCGGGTCGGTGGTGGTCTGGGACGTCACGCGGACCCACCGGACGAGCGCGGACGGGCTGCGCACGAACCTCTCCGAACTGACGCTCGCTCACCTGAAGGAACGCCTCGACGGCATCGTGACAGTGACCGAGGAGGAGATCGCGGCCGCGATGGGTCGCCTGGTGCGCGACGCCCGGCTCGTGGTGGAGCCGAGCGGCGCGGTCGCCCTCGCCGCGCGGCTCTTCCACAGCGACCAACTGCCCCCGGGCCGTACGGCCGCCGTGGTCACCGGCGGGAACGCCGACCCGAGCGTGCTGGCCGGCGTGCTGACCGGCACGTCGGGCTGACGGCGGCCGTGGCGCCGAAAGGGGGCCCGCCGCCGCGGGCCCCCTCCCCGCACGTCAGGCGCGGCCGAGGCGGTCGAGGATCCAGGCGTTGATGAACGCCTCCTCGCGCCAGGAGTCGTACCGGCCGCTCGGGCCACCGTGGCCCGCGCCCATCTCGGTCCTCAGCAGATAGTCGCCCCCGGGTGCGGTGGCCCGCAGTCGAGCGATCCACTTCGCCGGCTCGTGATAGAGCACCCGGGTGTCGTTCAGGCTGGTCACGGCGAGGATCGCCGGGTAGTCGACGGCCGCCACGTTCTCGTACGGCGTGTACGACTTCATGTACGCGTACACCTCGGGCTCGTCGAGCGGGTTGCCCCACTCCTCCCACTCGGTGACGGTCAGCGGCAGCGACGGGTCGAGGATCGAGGTGAGCGCGTCCACGAAGGGCACCTGCGCGACGATCCCGGCGAAGGCGTCCGGGGCGATGTTGGCGACCGCGCCCATCAGCAGCCCGCCGGCGGAGGCACCCCGGGCGACCAGCCGGTCGCTCGCCGTCCACTCGGCCTCGACCAGGTGCCGGGCACAGGCCACGAAGTCGGTGAAGGTGTTCTTCTTGGCCAGCAGCTTGCCCTGCTCGTACCAGCGCCGGCCCAGCTCGCCGCCGCCGCGGATGTGCGCCACCGCGAAGATCACGCCCCGGTCCAGCAGGGAGAGCCGGGCCACCGAGAACCACGGGTCCATGCTGGCCTCGTAGGAGCCGTAGCCGTAGAGCTCGCAGGGGGCGGAGCCGTCGCGCGGGGCGCCCTTGCGGAAGACCAGCGAGATCGGTACGCGGGTGCCGTCGTCGGCGAGCGCCCACTCCCGGTGCTGCTCGTACAGGTCCGGGTCGTACGGCCGCCCGTCCGGCCCGGGCAGCACCGGCTTCTGCTTGCGCAGCACCATCCGCCGGGTCACCAGGTCGTAGTCGTAGATCGAGTCCGGGGTGATCAACGAGGAGTAGCGCAGCCGGATCTCCCCCGTGCGGTACTCGGGGTTCGCGTCGAGGCCGACGCTGTAGAGCGGCTCGGGGAAGTCGATGTCGTACCCGTCGCCGCCGCCGATCGGCAGCACCCGCAGCCCGGTCAGCCCGTTCGTGCGCAGCGAGACCACCAGGTGGTTCTCGAACGCGTCCACCGACTCCAGCCGGGTGCCGGGGGAGTGCTCGACGAGCGGCACCCAGTCGCCCGGCGCGTCCGCCGAGGTGTACGCCAGCGCGAAGTCCTCCGCGCCGTCGTTGTGCAGGATCAGGAAGCGGTGGCCGTGGTGCTCCACCGTGTACTCGACGCCCTGCCGGCGCGGCGCGACGACGGCCGGGAGGCCCGTCGGGTTGCCGGCCGGGATCACCCGTACCTCGCTGGTGATCTTGCTGTGGATGTCGATGACGATGAACTTCTCGGAGCGGGTCAGCTCGACGCCGACCCAGAACCGCTCGTCGTCCTCCTGGTGCACCACCACGTCGTCGGAGGCGGGCGAGCCGATGGTGTGCCGCCAGACGCGGTACGGCCGCCAGGCGTCGTCGACGGTGACGTAGAAGAGCGCCGACGCGTCGCTGGACCAGGCGGAGCCGTAGAAGGTGTCCGGCACCTCGTCCGGCAGCAGCTCGCCGGTGGTCAGGTCCTTGACCCGCAGGGTGAACCGCTCGTCACCGGAGAAGTCCGTCGAGTACGCGAGCCAGCGCCCGTCCGGGCTCACGTCGAACGCGCCGAGCGCGAAGAAGTCGTGCCCCTCGGCCAGCTGGTTGCCGTCGAGCAGCACCTCCTCGCCGTCGAGCGGGGCGCCGTCGGCGCTCGTCGGCGGCTCGGTCTCACCGTCGCGGACGGCGCGCCGGCACTGCACGCCGTACTGCTGCCCCTCGACGGTGCGGGTGTAGTACCAGTAGCCGTCCTTGCGGGTCGGGACCGACAGGTCCGTCTCCTGGGTGCGCCGCCGGGTCTCCTCGAACAGCTGCTCGCGCAGCTCGGCCAGGTGTGCCGTGCGCGCCTCGGTGTAGTCGTTCTCGGCGGTCAGGTAGGCGATCGTCTCGGGGTCGTCCTTGGCGGCCAGCCAGGCGTACTCGTCGACGACGGTGTCGCCGTGGTGCTTGCGCTCGGCGGGCACCCGCTTGGCGACGGGCGGGGAAGTCTCGGTGGTCACGGCGGCCACGTTACCGGCCGAGCACCGTTCGTCGCCGGTACGCGCATCGCCTCCGCGGCGAATCTCCACCCACCGCATTCGAACACATGTACGATGACCGGCATGGCGGCTGCAGCGAGTTCGATCGACAGGTCCGGAGCGCTCGAGATCACCCGACGGCTCACGGAGATCTGCGGCCCGCCGTTCGCCCGGTTCGCGGGCCCCGCCGACGAGGTGGCCGGGCGTGCCGCCCGCTGGGTCGCGGTGCCGGGTGGCCCGCAGGCGGCGGCCGAGGTGCTCCGGCTCGCGGCGCGGCACGGCCTCACGGTGGTTCCCCGCGGCGCCGGCACCAAAATCGACTGGGGGGCGGCACCGGAGCAGGTCGACATCATGCTCGACACCGGCCGGCTCGCCGGGATCGGCCACGAGCCGGTCGGCGCGGCCGTGGCTGAGGTGGGGGCCGGCACGCCGCTGCGGGCGGTGCAGGCGACGCTCGACCGCACCGGCCAGCGGCTCGCCGTCGACGCGCCCTCACCCGGCGCGACCCTCGGCGGCGTGCTCGCCGCAGGCGAGGCCGGGCCGCTGCGGCACCGGCACGGCACGCCCTGCGATCAGCTGGTCGGCGTGCGCTACCTGACCGCCGAGGGCGAGCTGGTCGACGCCGGCGGCGGTGCGCCGGGACTCGACCTGGCGCGCCTGCTCTGCGGATCGCAGGGTGCGCTCGGGGTGCTCGTCTCGGCCACCCTGCGGGTGCAGGCCGTACCGGCCACCCGGCTCTGGGTCTCCCGTCCGGTCTGGACGCCACTCGAGGTGCACGACCTGGTGCGCACGATCCTCGCCGCGCGCCTCGATCCCGCCGCGATCGAGCTGGACCTCCCCGCCCTGCCC
>NZ_SMKG01000078.1 GCF_004348525.1 Micromonospora sp. 15K316
CCGCTTCCCCACCCCGTCGCTGCCCCGCGCGACCCGCATGGCGCTGCCCTCGTCCGAATCGCAGCCGTCGTGGACCGAGGCTCCCGCGCCACCCGTACCGGCTCGCGCCGAACCTCCGGAGCCGCCACGACCGGCTCAGCTCCACGAGGAGGTGGCGCCGGAACCGCCCACGCCGGTGCCCGTCCCCCGGGCCGGCGGCGGCCGGCTCTGGCAGGTGCTCGTCGGCGGCGCGGCCGTCCTCGTGCTGCTCGCGCTCTGCGGGCTCGGTGCGGCCGCCCTGCTCGCCGACCGCACCCCCACCCCGGACGTGACGCCGAGCTATCAGGCCGGCGCCAACCCGTCCCCCACGCCCGCCGGGGAGGGCACCCTCGACTCGCGGGACACCGATCAGGCGCCGTTGACCGCCAAGGAGGTCTTCGCCGGCAAGGAGCTCGTGCTCGAGGCCGGCCGGCCGGGGTACGACGTGCTGAAAACGCAGTCCAGCGCCAGCTGCACGGTCGCCGCCACCGACGAGATCGCCGACCTGCTGGTCCGGCTCGGCTGCGACCAGGTCGTACGCGGCACGCTCCGCACTCCCGACGGCGACCATCTCGTCACCACCGGCCTGTTCAACCTCACCGACCGGGCCAGCGCCGAGCGGGCCCGTGACCGCATCCGCCAGCTGTTGGACGAGCGGCAGGGCCGGTTCCGCGGCATGGCGGCCGGCGAGGACGCCGAGGCGATCGCGACCGCCCCCGCCCGCGTGGGCTGGCAGGTCCGCGGCCACTACCTGGCGTACGCCGTGGTCGCGCGCAGCGACGGCGGGGCGATCAAGTCCGGCGACGAGAAGGTCCGCGAGGTCCTCTACGACATGATCGAGCTACACCTCAACCGGGGCGTCCTCCAGCGGCGCGCCGACGGCGGCAGCGCGACCCAGGCGACGGCCGGCCCGTCCGCGACCACCGGCGGTCAGGACGGCGTGGACGAGTCGCCGAGCGACGACAGCTCGTCGGAGAGCAACGGGTCTGCGGACGACGAGGAGTCGCCGGACAACTGAGCCGGCTTCAGGCATCAGGCGGGTGCGCGGTCCTCGGGCCGGCACCCGCCTGTCGTCGGGCCGGCCGACTCCGCCACCGGCGGTCGGCCGGCCCGCCGCTGACCTGACCGCCGCCGGAGCGCACGCGGCCGGCACGGGTCGGGCCACCGGCCGATGCGGGTCGTTCAGGCCTCCGCGGGCACCCGCAGGCGGCGGGTGACCTCGGCGCGGCGCGCGTACTCGGCCGGATCCTCCGGGTAGCCGACGGCCACCAGGGTCAGCCCGTGCGCGGGCGCGACTGTCACGTCACCGGAGCGTTCGCGGCGGGAGAGCAGGCTCGCCGGCCACTCGGCCGGGCGCCGGCCGTCCCCGGCGACGAGCATGGCGCCGACCAGGCTGCGGACCATCGCCTGGCAGAACGCGTCGGCCTGCACCGTGGCGACCAGGAGACCGTCCGGCTCGCGCCGCCAGTCCAGCCGGGTCACCTCCCGCAGTGTGGTGGCGTTCTCCTTGCGGCGGCAGTACGCCGCGAAGTCGTGCTCCCCGACCAGGCCGGCCGACGCGGCGTTGAGCGCGGCCAGGTCGAGCGGTCGCGGCCAGGCCAGGGTCAGGTGGCGGTGGAGCGGCTCGGCGCCGTACGGGGCGTCGGTCACCCGGTACTCGTAGCGCCGGAACGTGGCCGAGAAACGGGCGTCGAACTCGGCCGGGACCTCGGTGATCGCCCGCACCCGCACGTCGCCGGGGAGCAGCCGGGCCAGCCGGCGCGGCAGAGTGGACTCCCGCTCCCGCCACACGTCGCTCGGCAGGTCCACATGGCACACCTGGCCGGTCGCGTGCACGCCGGCGTCGGTGCGCCCGGCAACGGTCAGTCCGACCGCGACGCCCGCGCCGAGCAGCAGGTCGAGCGCCTCGCCCAGTACGCCCGCGACCGTACGCCGGTCCGGCTGCACGGCCCAGCCGGAGAAGTCGGTCCCGTCGTACGACACGTCCAGCCGCAGCCGGGTGTGCCCGTCCACCCTCCACCTCCCGTCACGAAACGGGCCCGACACCCACAGGGGTGCCGGGCCCGACCAAAGCCCTGGATCAGGCCTTGTTCTCGTTGTTCTCCTCGATGGCGAGGTCGCTGTCCTCGCGCGACTCGACGGTGTCACCGGACGCCGAGACCGGCGGCTCGGCGTCCTGGTCGGTCGACTCGGAGCGCGGCGACTCCTCCTCGGGCGCGAGCGCCTCGACCTTGTCCTGCTGAGCGGCCTTGCGGGCAGCGGTCTTCTTGTTCGCCTTCGGCTCGGCGACCTGCAGCTCCTCGACCAGCTCGATGATCGCCATCGGCGCGGCGTCACCCTTGCGCGGCCCGGTCTTCACGATCCGGGTGTAGCCACCGTTGCGGTTGGCGTACCGAGGCGCGATCTGGTCGAACAGGGCGTAGACCACGTCCTTGTCCTTGACGACGGCGAGCACCCGACGCCGGGAGGCCAGGTCACCGCGCTTGGCCTTGGTGATCAGCTGCTCCGCGAGCGGACGCAGCCGCCGGGCCTTGGTCTCGGTGGTCTGGATCTTGCCGTGCTGGAACAGCGACGTGGCCAGGTTGGCCAGCATCAACCGCTCGTGCGCGGGGCTGCCGCCGAGGCGGGGACCCTTGGTGGGCGTGGGCATTCTCGGTGCTCCTCAGATGTGGCGGCAGCGCGATCTAGAGCTGCTCGGTCTCGCGGTAGTCGTCGGTGTCGTAGTCGGCCTCGCCGAAGGCGTCCACGACGTGCGCCGGGTCGAAGTTCGGAGCCGAGTCCTTCAGCCCCAGACCCATCCCGGCGAGCTTCATCTTGACCTCGTCGATCGACTTCTGACCGAAGTTGCGGATGTCGAGGAGGTCGGCCTCGGTACGCCCGATGAGCTCACCAACGGTGTTGATGCCCTCGCGCTTGAGGCAGTTGTAGGAGCGGACGGTGAGGTCCAGCTCCTCGATCGGCAGGGCCAGGTCCGCCGCCAGCTGAGCGTCCTGCGGCGACGGGCCGATGTCGATGCCCTCGGCCGTCTCGTCCAGCTCCCGGGCCAGCCCGAAGAGCTCCACGAGCGTGGAACCGGCGGAGGCCAGCGCGGTACGCGGGCCCATCGACGGCTTGGTCTCGACGTCGATGATCAGCCGGTCGAAGTCGGTCCGCTGCTCGACACGGGTCGCCTCGACGCGGTAGGTGACCTTCAGCACGGGCGAGTAGATCGAGTCGACCGGGATCCGGCCGATCTCGGCGCCCGCCTGCTTGTTCTGCGCCGCCGTGACGTAACCCCGGCCCCGCTCGACGGTCAGCTCCATGTCGAGCCGGCCCTTGCCGTTCAGGGTGGCGAGCTTCAGGTCCGGGTTGTGCACCGAGACGCCGGCCGGAGGCTGGATGTCCCCCGCCGTCACGTCGCCCGGGCCCTGCTTGCGCAGGTACATGCTGACCGGCTCGTCGTGCTCGGAGCTCACGCAGAGCTCCTTGATGTTCATGACGAGCTCGACCACGTCCTCCTTGACACCGGGGATCGTGGTGAACTCGTGCAGCACGCCGTCGATCTTGATCGACGTGACCGCGGCCCCGGGGATCGACGACAGCAGCGTACGCCGCAGCGAGTTGCCCAGGGTGTAGCCGAAGCCCGGCTCGAGCGGCTCGATGGTGAACCGGGAGCGGGTCTCGTTGATCGACTCTTCGGAGAGAGACGGTCGCTGGCTGATGAGCATTTCTTCTCTTCTCTTCCGGGACGCCCGCTATTTGACGCCCACGACACAAAGTGTTCCGGTGGCCCGCCCCGAGTGGGGCGGGCCACCGCAACGAGCTCTTACTTGGAGTAGAGCTCGACGATCAGCTGCTCCTGGACCTGGGTGTCGATCACCTGGCGGGCCGGGAGGGAGTGCACGAGGATCTTCATCTGGCTGGGGATCGCCTCCAGCCAGGCCGGCACCGACTTCGAGCCGGCCTCGGCCTGCGCCACGATGAACGGGGTGAGCTCCTTGCTCTTGCCCCGAACCTCGATGATGTCGTGCTCCTTCACCCGGAACGACGGGATGTCGACCTTCTTGCCGTTCACGGTGAAGTGGCCGTGCTTGACGAGCTGGCGGGCCATGTCGCGGGACTTGGCGTAGCCGGCCCGGTAGACCACGTTGTCGAGGCGCGACTCGAGGATCTGCAGGAGGACCTCACCGGTCTTCGCCTGCTTGCCCACGGCCTCCTCGTAGTAGCCGCGGAACTGCTTCTCGAGCACGCCGTAGACGCGGCGGGCCTTCTGCTTCTCACGGAGCTGGAGCAGGTACTCCGTCTCCTTGGTGCGGCCGCGGCCGTGCTGCCCGGGCGGGAACGGCCGGGACTCGAACGGGCACTTCGGGCCATCGCACTTGCTGCCCTTGAGGAACAGCTTCATCTTCTCCCGCCGGCAACGGCGGCAGTCAGCACCGGTGTAACGAGCCATCTCTCTCTACCTCTCAGACCCGACGACGCTTCGGCGGACGGCATCCGTTGTGCGGCTGCGGGGTGACGTCGGAGATCTGCCCGACCTCCAGCCCGACGGCCTGCAGCGAACGGATGGCGGTCTCCCGGCCGGAGCCGGGGCCCTTGACGAACACGTCGACCTTGCGCATGCCGTGGTCCATCGCCCGACGCGCGGCGGCCTCGGCGGCCAGCTGCGCGGCGAACGGGGTCGACTTGCGGGAGCCCTTGAAGCCCACCTGGCCCGCGGAGGCCCAGGAGATGACCGCACCGGTCGGGTCCGTGATGGACACGATGGTGTTGTTGAAGGTGCTCTTGATGTGCGCCTGCCCGTGGGCGACGTTCTTGCGTTCCTTGCGCCGGACCTTCTTGACGGCGGCTCCGGCACGAGCCTTCGGTGGCATAAGTCTGTGCGCTCCTGAATGGGTTCTGGCTTGTCGCCCCGTTGATTACGTAGACACCGGTTCCGGTTGGAGCCCGGCCTACCTCGGCGGAGAACGACCAGAATTCCGGTTAAAGAATTACTTCTTGCCGGGCTTCTTCTTGCCGGCGACGGTCCGCTTCGGGCCCTTCCGGGTCCGCGCGTTGGTCTTGGTCCGCTGGCCACGCACGGGCAGGCCCCGGCGGTGCCGGATACCCGCGTAGCTGCCGATCTCGACCTTGCGGCGGATGTCAGCGGCGACCTCGCGGCGCAGGTCGCCTTCAACCTTGTAGTTGCCCTCGATGTGGTTGCGGAGCTGGACCAGCTCCTCATCCGTGAGGTCCCGGGCGCGCTTGTCCGGCGAGATGCCGGTGGCGGCGAGCGTCTCCAGGGCGCGGGTACGGCCCACGCCGAAGATGTAGGTGAGCGCGATCTCCATCCGCTTCTCGCGGGGGAGGTCGACGCCGACTAGACGTGCCATGTGCGGGCGTGCTCCTCGTGATGTTGGCGGAGGTCTGACCCGCCCCACCCCGCTCCGACCCTCTCCTGTCCCCGGCGGTTCACGCCGGCGACCGGATGACGGCCGCTGCCCGAGCGGGCCCCGGCCTCCGACCGGGGGTCAACCACGAGGGAGTACGCCTGACGCGTACCGCTCGCGGCTGGGACGAGCATGTGCTGTGTGTGTTCTCCGGACCTGCGGCCCGGGCCGGTCCTCACCGACCGCTGTCGCGGCCGGGCGAGGCGTTCAGCCCTGGCGCTGCTTGTGGCGCGGGTCGCTGCAGATGACCATGACCCGGCCGTGCCGGCGGATCACCCGGCACTTGTTGCAGATCCTCTTGACGCTCGGCTTGACCTTCACGGTTGCCTTACTTCCCATCAGGGCCCGGTGACGCGCACGCGCGACCTCGGACGTCGAAGACGGACACGGGGACGTCCCGGCCGTCGTCAGGACTACTTGTAGCGGTAGACGATGCGCCCGCGGGTCAGGTCGTACGGCGAGAGCTCGACGACGACCCGATCCTCCGGCAGGATGCGGATGTAGTGCTGCCGCATCTTGCCGCTGATGTGAGCCAGCACCTTGTGGCCGTTCGCGAGCTCCACGCGGAACATGGCGTTCGGCAGGGGCTCGATGACCCGACCTTCGATCTCGATGGCTCCGTCTTTTTTCGGCATGTCCTCCGCTGTCCTGACGTCGGTTGCTCCGGACGGCCCACAACGTCTTACACGGGTGACTGATCAAAATCAGGTAGCCCGCGCCAGCCGCGGCTCCAGCACCCATCGAAGCGCTGATGGGCATGCCGGAGTGGACGCTGTGCGCCGATCAGTCAGTGTACGCCCGCCTGCGCGCCGCCGCCAAACCGACCACCAGCGGATTCCGCGGACGGATGAAAGCCGGGCCCGGGACGGGCCGACTACCGGCGCCGATCCCGCTTCGCCCGCTTGCGCTGCCGCCGGCGTTCCCGCTTCTCCAGCCACCGCTGCGGCTCCCCGCCGGCAAGACCACCGACGGTGCGGAACAGCAGGAGCAGGCCCCACGGGCCGGCCACCCAGCCGGGCCAGAAGTAGAGCAGCTCACCGGACGAGGCGGACGAAATCGCCCAGACGCCCAGCACCACCGGCACCACCTGGAGATACGGCATCCAGATCTGGAACAGCCAGCGGGCGGTCGCCGAACGGGCGTCCGGCGGCGTGCCGGCCACCACGGGCGCGGCGGCGGGCACCGACACCTGGGACCCCGCCGGGGGCGTGACCGGCGGCAGATCCGTCAGCAGCCCGTCCAGCTCCCCGTAGGTGCGAGCCCCGTAGGCCCGCTGGAGGCGCTCGTCGTACTCGTGCAGATCCAGGCGGCCCTCGTCCAACGCCAGCCGCAGCCGATCGGCCACCGCCTGGCGGTCGGCGTCGGCGGCCCGCATCTCGTTGCGCCCCTCCACGCCGCGAGCATGCCACGCGTACGCCAGTCGCACGAGCCCCGGCGACCGCACCTCCCGATCACCACCGCTCGACGCGGTGGCGGCGGAGATCGGCCGGGCGCGCGGGGTCAGGCCGTCGGCGAGTCGGCGGACTGCCGGGCCGTGACGAGTTCACCCAGCCGGGCCCGACCGCCGTCCTCGGCGGTAAGCACCCACACCCCGTCGGGCAGCAGCGCCATGGTGTGCTCGACGTGCGCCGCCATCGACCCGTCCCGGGTCACCACCGTCCAGCCGTCCGACAGCTCCACCGTACGGGGCGAGCCCATGGTGATCATCGGCTCGATCGCCAGCGCCATCCCGGCCACCAGGCGGGGGCCCTTGCCCGGCCGCCCGTGGTTGAGCACGTGCGGATCCTGATGCATCTCGGTGCCGATGCCGTGACCGCCGTAGCCGTCGACGATGCCGTACCGACCACCGCGGCGGACCGCCTCCTCCACCGCGTGCGAGATGTCGGTGAGCCGGCCCCGGCCACCGGCCGCCCCACGGGCCGCGGCGGCGATCCCGGCCCACATCGCGTCCTCGGCCACCTCGGCCATCCTGAGCAACGCCGGGTCGACGTCGCCGACCCCGACGGTGATCGCCGAGTCACCGTGCCAACCGTCGAGCACCGCACCGCAGTCGATGGAGATCAGATCGCCGTCGCGGAGCACCTGGCCGGCGGCGGGGATGGCGTGCACCACCTGCTCGTTGACGGAGGAGCAGATCGACGCCGGGAAGCCGTGGTAGCCCTTGAACGAGGGGACGGCCCCCGCCTCGCGGATCGTCGACTCGGCGATGGCGTCCAGGTCGGCCGTGCTGACCCCGGGAGCGACCGCCTCCCGCATCCGCCGCAGCGCCTCGGCAACCACCAGACCGGCGGCGCGCATCTTCACGATCTGCTCGGGGGTCTTCAGCTGGATGTCCAGCTGGGGACGACGCATGGAGCCATTACCTTTCGTTGCCGAGACAGCGGGGCACGCCGCACGTACCCCACTGTTCGCACTCTATCCACCGGCGAGCCGGCGAACCTCAGCCGCCGTACGACCGCAGGGCGTCGATGGCGCGGACGGTGACGTCCTCCACCGGGCCCGTGGCGTCGATCCCGACCAGCTTGCCCTGGGCACCGTAGTAGTCGACCAGCGGCGCGGTCTTGTCGGCGTACTCCCGGAGCCGGGTGGCGATGGTCTCCGGCTTGTCGTCGTCACGCTGGAACAGTTCGGCGCCGCACCGGTCGCAGATGCCCTCACGGGTGGTGGCGTCGAACTCGACGTGCCAGATCTTGCCGCAGCCCCGGCAGGTCCGGCGGCCGGAGAGCCGCCGGATCACCTCGTCGTCGTCGACGACCAACTCGAGCACCACGTCCAGGGCGGTGCCCAGGTCGGCGAGGAGCTTGTCGAGCGCGGCCGCCTGCGGCGTCGTACGCGGGAACCCGTCGAGCAGGAAACCCTCGCTGGCGTCTGGCTCGGCGAGGCGGTCCCGGACCATGTTGATGGTGACCTCGTCCGGGACCAGCTCGCCGGCATCCATGTACCGCTTCGCCTCGACGCCCAACGGGGTGCCCTGGGACACGTTCGACCGGAAGATGTCGCCGGTCGAGATCTTCGGCACCGCGAGGTGGGCGGCGATGAACTCGGCCTGTGTGCCCTTACCCGCGCCCGGCGGGCCAACCAAGACGAGTCTCATCTACCGCAGGAACCCTTCGTAGTTCCGCTGCATCAGTTGGCTCTCGATCTGCTTCACGGTCTCCAGACCGACGCCGACCATGATCAGCACAGCCGTACCACCGAACGGGAAGTTCTGGTACTGCTGGTTGTCGAGCCAGATGAAGAAGAAGTTCGGCAGGATCGAGACGATGCCCAGGTAGAGCGCGCCCGGAAGGGTGATCCGGCTGAGGATGAAGTCCAGGTAGTCGGCGGTCGGCTTGCCCGGGCGGATACCCGGCACGAACCCGCCGTACTTCTTCATGTTGTCCGCGACCTCGGTCGGGTTGAACGTGATCGAGACGTAGAAGTACGTGAAGAAGATGATCAGCAGGAAGTAGACCGAGATGTAGATCGGGCTGTCGGGCGCGACCAGGTTGTTCTGGATCCACGCCTGGGTCTTGCCCGGGTTCGTCTGGTCGAAGAACTGCAGGGCGAGCTGCGGCAGGTAGAGCAGCGACGAGCCGAAGATGACCGGGATGACACCCGCCTGGTTGACCTTCAGCGGGATGTAGGTCGAGGTGCCGCCATACATCCGCCGGCCGATCATGCGCTTGGCGTACTGCACCGGGATCCGGCGCTGCGCCTGCTCGATGAAGGTGACGGCGGTGATGACGACCAGGACCAGGGCGATGACGAGGAAGAACTTCCACCAGCCCTGAGAGTTCTTGATCTGCCAGCCCTCGCTGGGGAGGCGGGCGGCGATGGAGGTGAAGATCAGGACGGACATGCCGTTGCCGACGCCGCGGTCGGTGATCAGCTCACCGAGCCACATGACCACACCGGTGCCGGCGGTCATCGTCATGACCAGGACGCTCAGCGTCAGCCAGTCCGGGATGCCGACACCCTCGGGGATGATCGGGAACTGGTCGCAGCGGTTCTGGAAGAGCTGCCCGGAGCGGGCCAGCGCGACGAACGCCGAGGCCTGGAGGACACCGAGGCCGAGGGTCAGGTAGCGGGTGTACTGGGTGATCTTCGCCTGACCGGCCTGGCCCTCCTTCCGCAGCTGCTCGAGCCGCGGGATCACCACGGTCAGGAGCTGCAGGATGATCGACGCGGTGATGTAGGGCATGATGCCCAGCGCGAAGACTGACAGCTGCAGCAGCGCCCCGCCCGAGAACAGGTTGAGCAGGTTCAGCACGCCGGTCGTGTCACCCTGGATGGAGTCGAGGCACTTCTGCACGTTGCCGTACGAGACGCCTGGGCTGGGCAGGGTGGCGCCGAGCCGGTAGATCGCGATGATGCCGACTGTGAACAGCAGCTTCTTGCGCAGGTCAGGCGTACGGAACGCACTGAGAAAGGCGGACAGCAACTTCTTCCTCCTGCGCGAGGCGGGCCGCCGGTTGTCCCTGGCGGTTCGGGGTGGGTGCCGGGCGAGTGCCCGATATCCATGGCTGGGAAGGGACTCTAACAGCCCAATCCCGGTCCGGGCAGATGTGCCCGGCTACATAAACCGAATCCGATATTACTGGGCGCACACGTCCCAGGTAGACCATGGCGCCCGCCAGTTGGTCACAACTGGACGGGCGCCATGGGTCACATGCCTTACAGCTCGGTGACCGAGCCACCGGCGGCGGTGATCTTCTCCTTCGCCGACGCGCTGAACGCGTGCGCCGACACCTGAAGGTTCACCCCACCGAGGTCCCCGGTACCGAGAACCTTCACCGGCTGGCCCTTGCGGACCGCGCCGGCGTCGACCAGCTCCTGCGGGCCGACCTGGCCGCCGTTCGGGAAGAGCTCGGCGAGCCGCTCCAGGTTGACCACCTGGAACGTCACCTTGAACTTGTTCTTGAAGCCCTTCAGCTTCGGCAGTCGCATGTGGATGGGCATCTGCCCACCCTCGAACGCGGCCGAGATGTTCTTCCGGGCCTTCGAACCCTTGGTACCGCGGCCGGCGGTCTTGCCCTTGGAGCCCTCACCGCGACCCACACGGGTCTTCGCGGTCTTGGACCCCGGCGCCGGGCGCAGGTGGTGGACCTTGATCGTCATTACTCGACCTCCTCGACCTTCACGAGGTGGCTCACAGTGAAGATCATGCCGCGGATCTCGGGCCGGTCCTCCTTGACCACCACGTCGTTGATCCGCTTGAGACCGAGCGAGCGCAGCGAGTGCCGCTGGTTCTGCTTGGTCCCGATCTCGGATCGGACCTGGGTGACCTTCAGGCGTGCCATCAGGAGGCCACCCCCGCCCGCGTCGCCAGCATGGCGGCCGGCGCGACGTCCTCCACCGGCAGGCCACGACGGCTGGCGACGGCCTCCGGCGACTCCAGCGCCTTCAGGGCCGCCACGGTGGCGTGCACGATGTTGATCGGGTTCGACGAGCCGAGGCTCTTGGAGAGCACGTCGTGGATGCCCGCGCACTCCAGCACGGCGCGCACCGGCCCACCGGCGATGACACCGGTACCGGCCGAGGCCGGCTTGAGCAGCACGACACCGGCCGCGTCCTCACCCTGCACCGGGTGCGGGATCGACTGGCCGATCCGCGGCACCTTGAAGAAGTGCTTCTTGGCCTCCTCGACGCCCTTGGCGATCGCCGCGGGCACCTCCTTGGCCTTTCCGTAGCCCACGCCGACGGTGCCGTCGCCGTCGCCCACGATCACCAGGGCGGTGAAGCTGAAGCGACGACCACCCTTCACGACCTTGGCGACGCGGTTGATCGCGACGACCCGCTCGAGGTGCGGGGTCTTCTCGACGGGCGCGTTTCCGCGGCCGCCCTCACGGCGGTTGTCGCGGCGACCACCCTCGTTGCCACCGGACCCGCCGCCACGGCGCTGTTGACCTGGCATCAGCAGCCTTCCTTCTCTCTCGTGACGGGGTTACTAGAACTCGAGCCCGGCTTCGCGGGCGGCATCGGCGAGCGCGGCGACCCGCCCCGCGTACCGGTTGCCGCCGCGGTCGAAGACGACCTTGGAAACGCCGGCGGCCTTGGCCCGCTCGGCGAGCAGGGCGCCCACCTTGCCGGCGAGGGCGCTCTTGTCGCCCTCGGCACCGCGCAGCGAAGCGTCCATCGTCGACGCCGACGCCAGGGTGTGACCCTTGTTGTCGTCGACGACCTGGGCGACGATGTGCCGCAGCGAACGGGTGACGACCAGGCGCGGACGCTCGGCCGTACCAGTGACGTTCTTGCGGACCCGGAAGTGCCGACGCGCACGCCCGACGGCGCGCTTGGCGGCGACGCCGCGGCGGCGCTTGAGCAGCGTGGCGCTCACTTCTTACCTGCCTTTCCGGCCTTGCGGCGGATGACCTCGCCCTGGTACTTGATGCCCTTGCCCTTGTAGGGCTCCGGCGGGCGGATCTTCCGGATGTTGGCGGCGATCTCGCCGACCTGCTGCTTGTCGATCCCGGCGATGTGGAACAGCGTCGGGCGCTCCACCGTGAAGGTGATGCCGTCCGGCGCGGTCACGACGACCGGGTGCGAGAAGCCGAGCGCGAACTCGAGGTCCTTGCCCTTGGCGGTCACCCGGTAACCGGTGCCGTTGATCTCCAGGCTCTTCCGGTAGCCCTCGGTGACGCCGACGATCATGTTGGCGACCAGGGTACGGCTGAGGCCGTGCAGTTCCTTCGACTTGCGCTCGTCGTCGGGGCGGTTGACGGAGAGCTGGCCGTCCTCGCTCCGCTCGACGCTGATCGGCTCGGCCAGGGTGTGCGCCAGCTCGCCCTTCGGGCCCTTGACCTTGACGGTCCGCCCGTCGATCGTGACGTCGACGCCGGACGGCACCGGGATCGACTTACGTCCAATACGCGACATTTCTACCTGTCTCCCGTTACCAGACGAAGGCGAGGACTTCCCCGCCAACGCTCCGCTTGCGGGCCTGCCGGTCAGTGAGCAGCCCCTGGGACGTCGAAATGATCGCCACGCCCAGTCCGCCGAGCACCCGAGGGAGCTCGCCCGACTTGGCGTACACCCGCAGCCCGGGCTTGGACACCCGCTTGATCCCGGCCAGGCTCCGCTCCCGGTTCTGGCCGTACTTCAGCTCGACGGCCAGTCGCTTGCCGACGGCGCCCTCCTCGGGCTCCTCGACCGACCAGGTGGCGATGTAGCCCTCGGCCTTCAGGACCTCGGCGATGTTCGCCTTGATCTTGGAGTAGGGCATCGTCACCCGGTCGTGGTACGCCTGGTTGGCGTTACGCAGACGCGTGAGCATGTCTGCGATCGGGTCGGTCATCGTCATGGATTTCGTCAACCTTTCTCGCCGGGGTTCCCGCGAATCGGCCGCAGGCCTACGGCGAAGAGACAGTGCAGCTGACGCGCGGAGCGCGCCGGGCTATTACCAGGAAGCCTTGGACACGCCGGGCAGCTCACCGCGGTGGGCCATCTCCCGGATGCACACCCGGCAGAGACCGAACTTGCGGTAGACCGCCTTCGGACGCCCGCACCGCTGGCAGCGGGTGTACGCGCGAACCGAGAACTTCGGCTTCGCGGCCGCCTTGAGGATCAGCGCCTTCTTGGCCATCTCAGTTCTCCTTGAACGGGAAGCCCAGGAGCTTGAGCAGCGCCCGGCCCTCGTCGTCGGTCGTGGCGGTGGTGACCACCGTGATGTCCATGCCCCGCTGGCGATCGATCTTGTCCTGGTCGATCTCGTGGAACACCGACTGCTCGGTCAGGCCGAACGTGTAGTTGCCGTGCCCGTCGAGCTTGCGGCCGTCGAGACCGCGGAAGTCACGGATACGCGGCAGCGCGATCGAGAGCAGCCGGTCCAGGAACTCCCACATCCGGTCGCCGCGGAGGGTCACCTTCGCGCCGATCGGCATGCCCTCGCGGAGCTTGAACTGCGCGATGGACTTCGTCGCCCGCCGCACCTGCGGCTTCTGGCCGGTGATGGTGGCCAGGTCGCGGACGGCGCCGTCGATCAGCTTGGCGTCCCGAGCGGCCTCGCCGACACCCATGTTGACGACGATCTTGACCAGCCGCGGCACCTGCATCGGGTTGCCGTAGTCGTACTGCTCGCGCAGCTTGGCCACGATCTCGTTGCGGTACCGCTCCTTGAGGCGCGGAATGGTGTTGGTTTCGGTAGCCGTGGTCATCAGAGGTCCTTACCGGTGCTACGCGCGATGCGGACCTTCTGGCCGTTCTCGTCGATCCGGTAGCCGACACGGGTCGGCTTGCCGTCGGAGTCCAGGACCATCACGTTCGAGACGTTGATCGGGGCCTCCTGGGTGACGATGCCACCAGTCTTGGCGCCGCGCTGGGTGGTGCTGATGCGGGTGTGCTTCTTGACCCGGTTCACGCCCTCGACCAGGACCTTGTCCTGCCGCGGGTAGGCCGCGATGACCTTGCCCTTGGCACCCTTGTCCTTGCCGGCGATGACGACGACCGTGTCGCCCTTCTTGACCTTCACGGTCACAACACCTCCGGCGCGAGGGAAATGATCTTCATGAACCGCTTGTCCCGCAGCTCCCGACCGACCGGGCCGAAGATACGGGTACCGCGCGGGTCGCCACCGTCCTTGATGATGACGGCGGCGTTCTCGTCGAAGCGGATGTACGACCCGTCCGGACGCCGCTTCTCCTTGACGGTGCGAACGACGACCGCCTTGACGACGTCGCCCTTCTTCACACCGGCACCCGGGATCGCGTCCTTGACGGTGGCCACGATGACGTCGCCGATGCTCGCGTAGCGCCGACCGGAGCCACCGAGAACCCGGATGCACAGGATCTCCCGGGCACCCGTGTTGTCGGCGACGCGCAGTCGCGACTCCTGCTGAATCACGTCTATCTCCTATGTCTGCCGGTTCTCCGGCCGCCGCAGCGGCCGGAGCCTGGCGGAACCCGCGCCCGACGCGACGTCGGGCGAGCTCGAAGCCTTCGCTACTTGGCCTTTTCCAGGATCTCCACGAGCCGCCAGCGCTTGGTGGCGGAGAGCGGCCGGGTCTCCATGATCAGGACCCGGTCGCCGATGCCGGCGCTGTTCTGCTCGTCGTGCGCCTTGAGCTTGCTGGTACGGCGCATGATCTTGCCGTACAGCGCGTGCTTGACGCGGTCCTCGACCTCGACGACGACGGTCTTGTCCATCTTGTCGCTGACCACCAGACCCTCGCGGACCTTGCGGCGGCCCCGAGTGGCGGCGGTGGTGGTGTTCTCGCTCATCCTGCAGTCACCTCAGTCGGCGCGGCCGAGAGCCCCAGCTCGCGCTCGCGCATGATCGTGTAGATCCGGGCGATCTCCCGACGGATGACCTGCAGCCGCCGGTTGTTGTCCAGCTGACCGGTTGCGGCCTGCACGCGGAGGTTGAACAGCTCCGCCTTGGCCTCCCGCAGCTTCGTGACCAGCTCCTCCTCGGAGAGCTCACGCAGCTCGGCGGCCTTAACGCCCGCTGCCATCAGGACTCACCCACTTCGCGCGTCACAATGCGGCACTTCATCGGGAGCTTGTGGATCGCACGACGCATCGCCTCTCGCGCGATCTGCTCGTTCGGGAAGGACATCTCGAAGAGAATCCGTCCCGGCTTGACGTTGGAGACCCACCACTCGGGCGAGCCCTTACCGGAACCCATCCGGGTTTCGGCCGGCTTCTTGGTCAGGGCCTGGTCCGGGAAGATCGTGATCCAGACCTTGCCGCCACGCTTGATGTGACGGGTCATCGCGATACGCGCCGACTCGATCTGCCGGTTGGTCACGTACGCCGGCTCGAGAGCCTGGATCCCGAACTCGCCGAACACCACCCGGTTGCCACCCTTGGACGCGCCGTGGCGGTCCGGGTGGTGCGGCTTGCGGAAGCCCTTCGGGGGCTTGCGCGGCATCAGCATCTGTCAGCCCTCCTGCTGCGTTTCTGCCGCGGCGGCGACGGCGGCGGGATCCACCGCGTCACCACTCGGCGTCTCGGCCTGCTGCGCGAGCGTGGTCGCGGCAGCCCGGCCGGCCTCGGTACCGCCGGCAGTGGTGCCGGACGAACCCGACCGACCACGGCGCGGCCGCTCGGGCCGGTCGCCACGGTCACGGCGCGGGCGGGACGGACCGGCCTCGGCCGGGGCCTCCCGGCCCGGGACCGCGTCGCCCTTGTAGATCCAGACCTTCACACCGATCCGGCCGAACGTGGTACGGGCCTCGAAGAAGCCGTACTCGATGTTGGCCCGCAGCGTGTGCAGCGGAACCCGGCCCTCGCGGTAGAACTCCGTCCGGCTCATCTCGGCGCCGCCGAGGCGACCCGAGACCTGCACCCGGATGCCCTTGCAGACCGGGTTCTTCATGGCCGACTGCATGGCCTTGCGCATCGCCCGACGGAAGCTGACCCGGCTGGAGAGCTGCTCGGCCACGCCCTGCGCGACGAGCTGCGCGTCCGACTCGGGGTTCTTCACCTCGATGATGTTCAGCTGGACCTGCTTGCCGGTCAGCTTCTCGAGCCGGCCCCGGATCTTGTCGGCCTCCGCACCCTTACGGCCGATGACGATGCCCGGCCGGGCGGTGTGGATGTCGACCCGGACCCGGTCCCGGGTGCGCTCGATGTCGACCTTGGAGATCCCGGCGCGCTCGAGGCCCTGGGACATCATCCGGCGGATCTTGACGTCCTCGCCGATGTAGTCCTTGTAGAGCTTGTCCGCGAACCAGCGGGACTTCCAGTCGGTCGAGATACCGAGTCGGAACCCGTGCGGGTGAACCTTCTGACCCATTACTCCGCGCCCTCCGTGTTGCTCTGCGTCTCGGCCGGCGCGGCCTTCTTCGCCGGAGCCGTCTTCTTCGCGGCCTTACGCGGCGTGGCCGGCGCGACGGCCTCGACCGCCACCGTGATGTGGCAGGTGCGCTTGCGGATCCGGTACGCCCGACCCTGCGCCCGCGGCTGGAACCGCTTCATCGTCGGGCCCTCGTCCACGTACGCCTCGCTGACGAGCAGCGCGTCGGGGTCCAGCCGCTCGTTGTTCTCCGCGTTGGCGATCGCGCTAGCGAGCACCTTGTACACCTGCTCGCTCGCAGCCTGCGGCGCGAACTGCAGCACCGTGAGCGCCTCCTTCGCGGGCAGGCCGCGGACGAGGTTGACCACCCGGCGCGCCTTCATCGGCGAGATGCGCACGTGCCGCGCAACCGCCCGCGCGCCCGGAAGCACCGGAGCGTCGCCCTTTCCTGGCATCGCTGTAACCCCTTGATCCTCTATCCGTATGCCCGCGGCGTCAGCGCCGACGGCTCTTCCGGTCGTCCTTCTCGTGACCCTTGAACGTGCGGGTCAAAGCGAACTCGCCGAGCTTGTGCCCGACCATCGCCTCGGTCACGAACACCGGGACGTGCTTGCGTCCGTCGTGCACGGCGATCGTGTGCCCGAGCATCTCCGGGATGATCGTCGAGCGGCGCGACCAGGTCTTGATGACGTTCTTCGTGCCCTTGTCGTTCTGCGTCTCCACCTTCTTCAACAGGTGGTCGTCGACGAACGGGCCCTTCTTCACGCTGCGAGGCATAAGTCAGCTCTCCTGTTAGCCGCGCTTGCGGGTGGCGTAGCGGCGGCGGACGATCAGCCGGTCACTCGGCTGGCCCTTACGGCGGGTGCGGCCCTCGGGCTTACCCTGCGGGTTGACCGGGTGGCGACCACCGGAGGTCTTACCCTCACCACCACCGTGCGGGTGGTCGACCGGGTTCATGGCGACACCACGGACGGTCGGGCGCTTGCCCTTCCACCGCATACGGCCGGCCTTACCCCAGTTGATGTTCGACTGGTCGGCGTTGCCGATCTCGCCGACGCTCGCCCGGCAGCGCACGTCGACCCGCCGGATCTCACCGGAGGGCATGCGCAGGGTCGCGTACGCGCCCTCGCGGCCGAGCAGCTGGATGCCGACGCCGGCCGAACGGGCCAGCTTGGCGCCACCGCCCGGACGCAGCTCCACGTTGTGGACGGTCGTACCGACCGGGATGTTGCGCAGCGGCAGGTTGTTGCCCGGCTTGATGTCGGCGCTCGGACCCGACTCGACGACGTCGCCCTGCTTCAGGTCCTTCGGCGCGAGGATGTAGCGCTTCTCGCCGTCGGCGTAGTGCAGCAGCGCGATGCGCGCGGTGCGGTTCGGGTCGTACTCGATGTGCGCGACCTTCGCCGGCACGCCGTCCTTGTCGACCCGCTTGAAGTCGATCAGACGGTACTGGCGCTTGTGGCCGCCACCGTGGTGCCGCGTGGTGATCCGACCGTGGGCGTTGCGACCGCCCTTCTTCGGCAGCGGAGCCAGCAGCGACTTCTCGGGCGTCGACCGGGTGATCTCGGCGAAGTCGGCGACGCTGGAGCCACGCCGGCCCGGCGTCGTCGGCTTGTACTTACGGATAGCCATTGTCTACACCCCTCAGCTGACCGGGCCGCCGAAGGCCTCGATACGGTCACCGTCAGCCAGCTTCACCATCGCCCGCTTGGTGTCCTTGCGCTTACCGAACCCCGTACGGGTGCGCTTGCGCTTGCCCTCGCGGTTGAGCGTGTTGACCGTCAGGACACGGACGTTGAAGATCTGCTGGATAGCGATCTTGATCTCGGTCTTGTTCGCGTCCGGGTGCACCAGGAAGGTGTACCAGTTGCGGTTCAGCTCGCTGTAGCTCTTCTCCGAGACGACCGGCGCCACGATGATGTCGCGCGGGTCGGCGATCGTGCTCACTTGCCACCCTCCTCGGTGGTCTCGGCGGGAACGCCGAGGAACTCGTCCAGGGCGTCCTTGGTGAAGACCACGTCGTCGGCCACCAGCACGTCGTACGTGTTCAGCTGGCCGGCCTCGATCAGGTGCACCCGCGGCTCGTTGCGCAGCGACACCCAGTTCAGCTCGTCGGTGCTGCTCAGCACGACCAGGACCCGCCGGGCCTCGGTCAGCTTGGCCAGCGTGGCCAGGGCCGCCTTGGTCGACGGCTTCTCGCCCGTGACGAACGCCTCGACGACGTGCACCTGGCCGGCGCGCGCCCGGTCGGAGAGGGCGCCACGCAGGGCGGCGGCCTTCATCTTCTTCGGGGTGCGCTGGCTGTAGTCGCGCGGCACGGGACCGTGCACCACGCCACCGCCGGCGAACTGCGGCGCGCGGATCGAGCCCTGGCGGGCACGACCGGTGCCCTTCTGCTTGTAGGGCTTCTTGCCGCCGCCGGCGACCTCGCCGCGGGTCTTGGTCTTGTGCGTGCCCTGCCGGGCCGCCGCCAGCTGTGCCACCACGACCTGGTGCATCAGCGCGACGTTGGCCTGCACGTCGAAGATGTCGGCCGGCAGCTCGACGGAGCCGCTCTTGGCGCCTTCGACGTTGAGGACGTCAACGGTGGTCACTTGGCCACACCGCCCTTCTTCGCCTTGGTCTTGGCCGCGGTACGGACCAGAACCACCGCGCCCTTGGGACCGGGGATGGCACCACGGACCAGCAGCAGGTTGTTCTCGGTGTCGACCGCCTGGACGGTCAGGTTCTGGACGGTGTAGCGCACGCCACCCATCCGGCCGGCCATCCGGGTGCCCTTGAAGACACGCCCCGGGGTGGCGCAGGCGCCGATCGAGCCGGGCGAGCGGTGCTTGCGCTCGACACCGTGGCTCGCGCGCAGACCGTGGAAGCCGTGCCGCTTCATCGGGCCGGCGTAGCCCTTGCCCTTGGTACGGCCGGTCACGTCGATCGAGACACCCGCCGGGAACTCCTCGACCGTGACCTCCTGGCCCAGCGAGTAGTCGGCGGCGTCGCTGGTGCGCAGCTCGACGATGTGCCGGCGCGGCGCGACCTCGGCCTTGGCGTAGTGGCCGCTGATCGGCTTCTTGACCTTGCGCGGGTCGATCGTGCCGTAGGCGAGCTGGACCGCGGAGTAACCGTCCTTCTCGGCGCTACGAACCTGGCTGATGACGCACGGGCCGGCCTCGACCACGGTCACCGGAACAACGCGGTTGTTGTCCCAGACCTGGGTCATGCCGAGCTTGGCGCCCAGGATCCCCTTAACTTGCCTGTCCATTTGTCCGGTCCCTACAGCTTGATCTCGATGTCGACGCCAGCCGGCAGGTCGAGGCGCATGAGCGAGTCGACCGTCTTGGGGGTCGGGTCGATGATGTCGATCAGCCGCTTGTGCGTACGCATCTCAAAGTGCTCGCGCGAGTCCTTGTACTTGTGCGGCGAGCGGATGACGCAGAAACGGTTGATCTCCGTGGGCAGCGGCACCGGGCCCGCGACCTGCGCCCCGGTACGCGTCACCGTCTCGACGATCTTCCGAGCCGAGGAGTCGACGACCTCGTGGTCATAGGCCTTGAGCCGGATGCGGATCTTCTGTCCCGCCATGGTGGCTTCTGTTCCTTCTCTCGATGCCGCTGTGTTGCGGGCGCCTGCACCGGCCGGTACAGGCCCACTTCGCCGACCCCCGCGGTCGGGCGTGTCGCGCCCTCGGGTCAGGCTCCGCCCCGGAGTCCGGAGCGGTCCGACCACGCGGTGGGTCATGACGCCGGGCGCGATATCGCAACCCGAACGCCGTGCGAGGGTGGTTGGCGGACGGGCCGCCAACCACCCCACGCTCGACTGTCCCACCGTCCGGAGGTTCGGGTCAGCCGAACACGGACGGCGAACTGCCGTTACGCAACCTGACTAGTATGCCGCATGGCCTGCGGCCGGTCTAATCGGGGTTACCTAGTTCACTTGATGATCTTGGTGACGAACCCGGCGCCGACGGTGCGGCCACCCTCGCGGATCGCGAACTTGAGGTTCTCCTCCATGGCGATGGGCTGGATCAGCTTCACCGTCATCGAGGTGTTGTCACCCGGCATGACCATCTCGGTGCCCTCGGGGAGGGTGACGACACCGGTGACGTCCGTGGTCCGGAAGTAGAACTGCGGACGGTAGTTCTGGAAGAACGGCGTGTGCCGGCCACCCTCCTCCTTGGAGAGGATGTAGACGGTCGCCTCGAACTCGGTGTGCGGGGTCGTGGTGCCCGGCTTGATGACCACCATGCCGCGCTCGACGTCCTCGCGCTTGATGCCACGCAGCAGCAGACCGACGTTCTCACCCGCGCGGGCCTCGTCGAGCAGCTTGCGGAACATCTCGATACCGGTGACGACCGTCTTCGTCGACTTCTCGCGGATACCGACGATCTCCACCTCCTCGTTCGGCTTGAGCACGCCACGCTCGGCGCGGCCGGTGACCACGGTGCCACGACCGGTGATCGTGAAGACGTCCTCGATCGGCATGAGGAACGGCTTCTCGGTCTCGCGCTCCGGCTGCGGGATCGCGGTGTCGACCGCGGTCATCAGGTCCAGGAGACGCTGGGTCCACTCCGGGTCACCCTCGAGGGCCTTCAGCGCCGAGACCCGGACGACCGGCAGGTCGTCACCCGGGTACTCCTGCGAGGAGAGCAGCTCGCGGACCTCGAGCTCGACGAGCTCCAGGAGCTCCTCGTCGTCGACCATGTCGCTCTTGTTGAGCGCCACGACGATGTACGGCACACCGACCTGACGGGCCAGCAGCACGTGCTCGCGGGTCTGCGGCATCGGGCCGTCGGTCGCCGCGACCACCAGGATCGCGCCGTCCATCTGGGCGGCACCGGTGATCATGTTCTTGATGTAGTCGGCGTGACCGGGGCAGTCGACGTGCGCGTAGTGCCGCGCCTCGGTCTGGTACTCGACGTGCGCGATCGAGATCGTGATGCCGCGGGCCTTCTCCTCCGGCGCCTTGTCGATCTCGTCGAACGGCGTGTACGGGTTCAGGTCCGGGTACTGGTCGTGCAGGACCTTGGTGATGGCCGCCGTCAGCGTCGTCTTACCGTGGTCGATGTGACCAATGGTGCCGATGTTGACGTGCGGCTTAGTCCGCTCGAACTTCGCCTTCGCCACTGGTGTCCTCCTGTGGACTGTTTGGTTCGTACGCCCGGCGCGCCGTTCGGCGCTTAGGACTCTGTCGACAGCCTTTCCGGCCTTCCGGCCGGAGAGCTTTTAGTGGGTTCTGCGGCGGTGAAGCCTACAGGCCCGGTCTCACACAGCTCGCCCGTGGTGGTCGCGGGCGGAAGGATCCTCCCGCGACCACCGACGTCTCATCAGCTCAGGTGAGCGTCACTCACCCGTGGCCTTGGCGATGATCTCCTTCGCCACGTTGGTCGGAACCTCGGCGTAGGAGTCGAACTGCATGCTGTAGCTAGCCCGGCCCTGGGTCTTCGACCGCAGGTCGCCGACGTAGCCGAACATCTCCGACAACGGCACCAGGGCACGGACGACGCGGGCACCCCCGCGCTCCTCCATCGCCTGGATGATGCCACGACGGGAGTTGAGGTCACCGATGACGTCACCCATGTTCTCCTCAGGAGTGGTGACCTCAACGGCCATCATCGGCTCGAGCAGCGCCGGGTCGGCCTTGCGGGCCGCCTCCTTCAGCGCCATCGAACCGGCGATCTTGAACGCCATCTCGGACGAGTCGACCTCGTGGTACTGACCGTCCACCAGGGTCAGCTTGACACCCACCAGCGGGAAGCCGGCGAGGATGCCGTACTGCATGGCGTCCTGGGCGCCCGCGTCCACCGAGGGGATGAACTCCCGGGGGATACGGCCACCGGTGACGGCGTTCGCGAACTCGTAGGTCGGCGAGTCGTTGTCCAGCGGCAGCGGCTCGACGCTGATGATGACCCGCGCGTACTGGCCGGAACCACCGGTCTGCTTCTTGTGGGTGTACTCGACCTTCTCCACCGTCCGGCGGATGGTCTCGCGGTACGCCACCTGCGGCTTACCGATGTTCGCCTCGACGTTGAACTCGCGGCGCATCCGGTCGACCAGGATGTCCAGGTGCAGCTCGCCCATGCCGGAGATGACCGTCTGGCCGGTCTCGTCGTCCAGCTTGACGCGGAAGGTCGGGTCCTCCTCGGCCAGCCGCTGGATGGCGGTGCTGAGCTTCTCCTGGTCGGCCTTGGTCTTCGGCTCGATGGCGACCTCGATGACCGGCTCCGGGAAGGTCATCGACTCGAGGATGACCGGGTTCGCCGGGTCGCAGAGGGTGTCACCGGTGGTGGTCTGCTTCAGACCCTGGACCGCGATGATGTCGCCAGCCTTGGCGGAGCTGCGCTCCTCCCGCTTGTTGGCGTGCATCTGGTAGATCTTGCCGATCCGCTCCTTGCGGTCCTTGGTGGAGTTGACCACCTGAGCGCCGGACTCGATCACACCGGAGTAGACCCGGACGTAGGTCAGCTTGCCGAGGTGCTTGTCGGTCTGGATCTTGAACGCCAGCGCGGAGAACGGCTCCGAGGTGGAGGGCTTGCGCTGCATCGGGGTCTCACCGTCGGTCGCGGTGCCCTCGATCGCCGGAACGTCCAGCGGCGACGGCAGGTAGTCGACCACGGCGTCCAGCATCGGCTGGATGCCCTTGTTCTTGAACGCCGAACCGCAGAGCACCGGGTTGGCCTTGCCGGCGATCGTGGCGCGCCGGACGGCGGCCTTGATGTCCTCGACGGCGATCTCCTCGCCCTCCAGGTACCGCTCCATCACCGAGTCGTCGACGTCGGCCAGGGTCTCCATCAGCTTCTCGCGCCACTCGGCGGCGGAGTCGGCCAGCTCGGCCGGGATCTCCTCGACCGCGTAGTCCTCACCCTTCTTGGTCTCTCCGCGCCAGGTGAGGGCGCGCATGCCGATCAGGTCGACGACGCCGATGTGCTCGGCCTCGGTACCGATCGGGATCTGGAGCACCAGCGGGGTGGCGTTCAGCCGGTCGATCATCATCTGCACGCAGCGGAAGAAGTCGGCGCCGGTCCGGTCGAGCTTGTTGACGAAGCACATCCGGGGGACGTTGTACTTGTCCGCCTGACGCCAGACGTTCTCGGTCTGCGGCTCCACACCGGCGACGCCGTCGTACACGGCGACCGCACCGTCCAGCACCCGCAGCGACCGCTCCACCTCGACCGTGAAGTCGACGTGACCGGGCGTGTCGATGATCTGGATCGTGTGGCCCTTCCACTCCGCCTTGGTGGCGGCGGAAGTGATGGTGATACCGCGCTCCTGCTCCTGCTCCATCCAGTCCATGACGGCAGCGCCCTCGTGGACCTCACCGATCTTGTAGGTGATACCGGTGTAGAACAGGATCCGCTCGGTGGTAGTGGTCTTACCGGCATCGATGTGCGCCATGATGCCGATGTTGCGTACGTTGGCGAGCGCGTCTGCGGCGGCCACTTCAATCCCTACTTATCGTCGTCTCGACTCAACTGGTGGCGGTTCCGGCGCCTGGTGGGCGCCGGAACCAGGGTGTTACCAGCGGTAGTGCGCGAAGGCCTTGTTGGACTCGGCCATCTTGTGCGTGTCCTCGCGCCGCTTGACGGCGGCACCGAGGCCGTTGCTCGCGTCCAGCAGCTCGTTCATCAGCCGCTCGACCATGGTCTTCTCGCGGCGGGCGCGAGAGTAGGTCACCAGCCAGCGCAGACCGAGGGTGGTCGCGCGGGCCGGCCGGACCTCGACCGGAACCTGGTAGGTCGCGCCACCGACACGGCGGCTGCGGACCTCGAGGGTCGGCTTGACGTTGTCCATCGCCCGCTTGAGCGTCACGACGGGGTCGGTGCCGGACTTCTCGCGGCAGCCCTCCAGGGCCGCGTACACGATGCTCTCGGCGAGCTGCCGCTTGCCGCGCAGCAGGATCTTGTTCACCAGCTGGGTGACCAGCGGCGAGTTGTACACCGGGTCAGCGACCAGCGGCCGCCGCGGAGCGGGTCCCTTACGCGGCATGTCAGCTCTTCTCCTTCTTCGCGCCGTAACGGCTGCGCGCCTGCTTACGGTTACGGACGCCCTGGGTGTCCAGCGAGCCGCGGACGATCTTGTAACGCACGCCGGGGAGGTCCTTCACACGACCGCCGCGAACCAGCACGATCGAGTGCTCCTGCAGGTTGTGACCGACGCCCGGGATGTAGGCGGTCACCTCGATCTGGCTGCTGAGCTTGACACGAGCGACCTTGCGCAGCGCCGAGTTCGGCTTCTTGGGGGTGGTGGTGTACACGCGGGTGCACACGCCGCGCCGCTGGGGAGACCCCTTGAGCGCAGGGGTCTTGGTCTTGGTCGTCTTGGCCTGGCGGCCCTTTCGGACCAACTGCTGAATGGTGGGCACCGGGTTTCTCCGCTCCCTTCGGCCGCTGCGAGGCGACCGCGCCGTCTGCTCGTTAGCCGGCCTGATGGACGGCTCTCCTACCTTCCAACCGGGGCCGCCTGATGGGGCCCCAGCACCCGCGGTCGGGCGTGTCGCCCGGTTCGCGGTCCCGGCGCGGGCTCTCGCGCGCTACCGGGGTCTGTCACCGGCACGCGGGTCGCCCCGATGCCGGGTCTTGGGCTTGTGTCGCGCCACCGCTCGATCTCCGGGGACACCGGCTCCGGCGCACGCACGAGTTGCCCGGGCTGGCCCGGGCACAAGGGGAAAGGGTACCTACCACAGCCGCCCAGGTCAAAACGGAGTGGTCCGCCGAACCACGCCGCCGCGGCCGTCGGGGTCTGTCCCGCCTGCGCACCCCTGATGGGCACCTACACGTCAAGTGTAGCGCTCCCCCGGGCGTACGGCCC
>NZ_SMKG01000079.1 GCF_004348525.1 Micromonospora sp. 15K316
GCGGGTGACGGGGCGAGCAGCGCGAGAGCCGTGCCCAGCGCTGTCAGCCCACGCCCGCGACGATGCGAGAGCAGCAAGGGGATTCCTCAACTTGATCAACAGATGACGGCACATCGTAGTATCTAGATCGTTTGCGACGGCGAGGAATCTTTCCTGTTGCGGGCACGCCGTTCCGCTCGACGGCATAGCCGCCACCCGCCGGCTGCGGGCCCGCCGACGGCCGCCCGAGGTCATCGTGCTGACGACGTTCGACACCGACGAGAACATGTCGCACATCCTGACCAAGCTCGACCTCGACAACCGCACCCAGATAGCGCTCCTCGTCCACGACGCCGGCTTCGCCTGACAACGCCACAGGCACAGGGCCGTGCGGACGGTCTCATCGCCGAACGCAGGGTGGGTCCGGACGTGTCGTCCGGACCCACCCTTCGCGAGCCGGCGGTCGGCGCCTTCGTCGTCCGCGTGCGGGCGTGACCGAGGGCCGCCGCCCCGTCGCGGTTACGTCGTGGCCGTTCGCGTCACTGACCGGCGGCGTGCAGCTGGGCCACCTCGGCCGCCGAGAGCGCCCGGTCGTAGACGTGCACCTGGTCGACGGCGCCACGCCAGTAGTCGACGGGGTTGCCGTTGAACTTGGCGCGGCCGATCACGGTGTGGCCGCTGGACGCGTCGCCGACGCAGGCGCTCGCCGTGCCCGCCGGCTGGCCGTCCACGTAGAGCGTGAGGGAGCCGGTGGCTGCGTCCCGCACGCCCGTCAGGTGGTACCAGCGCCCGGTCTCCGGCGCGGTCGGCGCCAACGCCCGCACCCCGGCGAAGCTGAACGCGAACCGGTTGTCCGCGCCGGAGTACTGGAGGAAGAAGGCGCTGTTCGTGTTGCCGTCCTGGCTGACCGCGGTGGCGAAGCCGCCGAGGCTGTCCAGCCGCACCCAGGCCGACGCGGTGTAGCTGCCGGTCGTGTCGAGGATCGCCGCGCCGGTGTCGACGTACTGGTTGACGCCGTTGAGCTGCACCGCGCCGCCGGTCCTGCCCGCCGTCCAGCCCGCGCCGTTGACCAGCGTCCCGTCGTGGTCGCCGGCCAGGTCCTCGGCGACCGTGCCGGTCCCCTCGTCCAGCGGCCAGTAGCCCACGCCGGTCAGCCCGGGCGTGCCGGCCCCCGGCGGCGGCAGGTCCGCGCCGGTGCCGTCGACGGAGCGGATGATGGCCCGGTTGATGTCCCGTACCCGGCCGAAGTCCATCTTCTTGACCTGACGGTCGTACGTGTAGAAGCCGTTGACCTCGTGCTCGACGTCGGTCGTCTGGGTGTAGACGCCGCCGGAGAGCCCGCATCGGTTGGCCACGGTCAGCAGGTCCTGCTGGTTCTCCACGTAGCGGCGGGTGAGGGTGGCGCTGTCCGGGGTCATCTCGTAGGCATGGCCCTCGCCGAACCACATGTGGCCGTCGACTTCCAGGCCGAACCCGCCGTGCTCGCCGTCCACGGCGACCCGGTCGGCGGTGGGCGCGGGCGACGCCGGGCCGACGTACTGATGGAAGTCGATCATGTCGCCGCGGCCGGAGTCGCCCCGGGAGGCGCAGCAGTTCACGCCGCTGTGGGCGTTGACCAGCCGGCTCGGATCCTGGACGCGGAGCTCGTCGGCGATGCGTCCGGTCTCCGCACGGTCCCACTCGCCCCAGCCCTCGTTGAACGGCACCCAGGTGGTGATGGAGGTCCAGCTCTGGTGTTCCGTCACGATCTCCCGCAGCTGCCGCTCGAACTCCTGCCGCGCGTCGGCGGGCGGGGTGCCGCCGGTACGCATGGAGGGCATGTCCTGCCACACCATGAGACCGAGCCGGTCGGCCCAGTAGTACCAGCGGTCGGGCTCGACCTTGATGTGCTTGCGGATCGTGTTGAACCCGAGCCGCTTGGTCTCGGCGATGTCGAACCGCAGCGCCTCGTCCGTGGGGGCGGTGTAGATGCCGTCGGGCCAGTACCCCTGGTCCAGGGTGGACATGTTGAACAAGATCTTGCCGTTGAGGGTGAGGTAGAGCTTGCCGTCGGCGCCCTTGGCCTTGCCCACCTCGCGCATCCCGAAGTACGAATCGACCTGGTCGATCACCTTTCCACCCTGGCGTACCCGCACCTTCAGGTCGTACAGGAACGGGGAGTCGGGCGACCAGAGTTTCGGCTTCGACACCGGAACCCGGAGTTCGGATCCGGCCGGGCCGGAGGCGCGGCCGACGACCCGCTTGCCGTCGTACGCGACGGCCTCGACGGTCCGGCCGCTGCCGGCGGTGACGTGCGGGGTCAGTCGCAGGCTCTTGTCGTCGAGGTCCGGCGTCATCTGCAGCCGCTCGACGTGGCTCGCCGACACCGGCTCCATCCAGACGCTCTGCCAGATGCCGGAGGCCGAGGTGTAGAAGATGCCGCGGTCCGGGACGTTGCGCTGCTTGCCGACCGGCTGCCACGTCTGGTCGGTGCGGTCGGTGACCCCCACCACCAGTTCCTGGGCGCCCCGGCCGCGCAGCGCGTCGGTCACGTCGACGCTGAAGCCGTCGAAGCCGCCGCGGTGGGTCGCGACCTCGACCCCGTTGACCCAGACCGTCGCCTCGTAGTCGACGGCGCCGAAGTTGAGCCGCAACCGGGCGCCGTGCTCCCCGACCTGCCAGTTCCTGGGCACCTGGAACGTGCGCCGATACCACATCCGGTCCTCGTGTCGCTGGATCCCGGAGAGCGCGGATTCGATCGGGTACGGCACCAGCACCCGCTCGCCGAGTTGCGCGCCGAACGGCGGCGCCTCGCCTTCGGTCGCGCCGGCGAACTGCCACACGCCGTTGAGGCTCTGCCAACGCGCGCGGACGAGCTGGGGACGGGGGTACTCGGGTAGCGCGTTGTCGGCGGAGACCTCGTCGGTCCACGGGGTGGCGATCGGTGGTGTGCCGGGCTGCCAGGTGGTGTCGGCACGCGCGGCGGTGGGGGCGCTGGTGGCCACGAGGGCGGCGGCCAGCAGCGCGGTGAATACCTTCATGCGTCAGGGTCCCTTTCGCACGACGGACGTGAGGCGGGCCGGAGAACCGGGACGCAGGCCGGCGCGGGCCAGCTTGATCGGGTGGACACCCGCCAATGATCGATGGGTAACAATCAACCATCATCATCGATCTCAAGTCAACATGATCCCACCAGATTCGAACACCAACCGATCAGAAACAGTCGGTCGCCGAGGCTCCGTCGCCGCGCCGCTACGTTTCGTCGGCGCTGTCGTACTCGGTCTGGTGGCGACGGATCTCGGCGTGATGGTCGGCGGACCACGCCGCCAGGGCCAGGACCGTGGAGAGCAGCGACCTGCCGAGTTCGGTGAGGGCGTACTCGACCCGGGGCGGGACCTCGGGGTAGGAGGTCCGGCTGACCAGCCCGGTGCGCTGCAGGTGCTTCAGGGTCAGCGTGAGCATGCGCTGGGAGATGCCGGGGATCGCGTCGGCCAGATCCGAGTAGCGGACGGGACGGTCGGCGAGGGTGCCGATGATCAGCACACTCCACTTGTCGCCGACAAGATCCAGAACCTCGCGGATGAAGTCGGCGTCCTCATCGTTCCAGCGCGCGCATGGCCCTGGGACGTTCCGGACGTTCGCCCGGACGTTGGTTCGGGTCCGCCGCAGATCCTCTGCCCTCATCGTCTCCGTCCACTACGTCACTCGGTCGCTACGCACATGAATGTGCCTTTTGTGGCTCTCAAATTCTAATGCATGATGAGGCTACGAACAGGAAGTATGAATTAGGAGTAGGCGCCATGAAGATCGAATTCTGGTCGGACGTCGTCTGCCCGTACTGCGGGCTGATGGACCATCGGCTGCACCTGGCCCTGGACCGGTTCGCCCACGGCGACCAGGTGCGGGTGATCCACCGGTCGTTCCAGCTGCACCCGGACCTGCCGCGGTCGGGCGTCACCCAGCGGAAGCTGATCGAGATGGCCGGGGCGCCCGCGTCGACCGTGAACCAGGTCCTGCGGCCCATCGAGCGGGCCGCCGAGGCGGAGGGCCTGACGCCCTACCACGCGGTCGACCGCACGCTCGGCCCGACCGACCTGGCCCACGAGCTGCTCGCCTACGCGGCGGACCAGGGCCGGGGCAACGAGATCTGGACGGCGATGTTCCGTGCCCACTTCGGGCAGGCCCGCAAGCTGTGGACCGCCGAGGAGGTCCTCGACTTCGCCGCCGAGGTGGGCCTGGACCGCGCGGAGGCAGCCGAGGTGCTGCGCAGCCACCGTTACCGCGCCCGGGTGGCGGCCGACCAGCGTGAGGCGCAGGGCCTCGGCGCCCGCGGCGCGCCGTTCCTCGTCTTCGACGGCCGCTTCGCCGTCCCCGGGGCCATCGGCACCGACGACCTGCTGGCGGTGATCATCAAGGCGTGGGACGAGAGTCACCCCACCTCCCGGTCGCTGCCGGTCGTCGCCGGCGCCGACGGCGTCTGCGCCCCGGACGGCTGCGCATAGCCCGAGCCCGGCACCACCTGACGGTTCGCACGAGCGCGCGCGGCAGGCGCCCGAGTTCGGCTGGGCCTGGATCGACCGGCGCACCCACCGGCTCGCCGGTCGTCTGACTCGCCAGCAGTACGCGTCCCTGGTCGACCGCGCTCTGGAGTCGCCGGGGCTCGGCCCGGCCGGCGGCCTGGCGGGCCGGTGTCGGCCGGTCCTCGACGTCCGCCGCTCACGTGCTCCCGCTGCTGCGTCAGTTGTCCGTCCGTGAGCAGGCATCACTGTTCGCCTCTCACCCGCCGCACGGTCTGCGACATCGCATGCTGACCGCGTGCGCCTGGCAGGACTCGCGGCTGACGGTCACCGAGGCCCGGAACGAACGAATCGACACGGAGCTGGCTCGGCATTACGAGCGGGTCAGCCGCGCCATCGCCTGGTCCGGCTGACTGCTGCCGTCCGGGACGCGACCGGGACGCCCTCGGGGGCGGCGGCGACCGGCACGGCAGGGACTGGCCCGCCAGCTCGGGCTGACCGCGCCGGTCTGCTGCCCACCTCCGACAGCGTTGCCCACGAATTGCGTACCGACTGCTCGGATCCTGCCCAACTCCGTTTGTTGATCATGCTCTGTCCTCACCGGACAATGATCAAATTCGTGTCGAGGCGCCGTCGGGTGCGGCGCGTTCCGCACGGGTCGGGCGAACTCGGGAGGACCCGCGAGTCCGCTCGCCGGCACCGGAAACCGAACGGTGTCGCTGGAGTGGAGGAACGTTGTCAGAAAGACGAAGAGGTCGAGGCCGGCGCCGGTTCACCATCCGGCCCATGGTCGCCGCCGCGGCGGCCGTCGTCCTCGGCCTGACCGCACAACCGGCGGTCGCGAGCGCAGCGCCGGCTCGCGCCGCCGTGGACGGCCAGGTGCTCAAGGAACTGTCGGCCAAGGACAGCACCACTTTCCTGGTCTACCTCAAGGAGCAGGCGAAGCTGGACTCGGCGGCGAAGCTGCGCGGCGACGCCCGCGCCGCCGAGGTACGCCAGCAGCTCACCAGCACCGCCGACCGCACCCAGGCGGGGCTGCGCGGCGTCCTCACGCAGCGGAAGGCGCGGTACACGTCGTACTGGATCGCCAACGCCCTGCGGGTCGAGGGTGACGAGGCCCTGCTGGACACGATCGCCGCCCGTCCCGAGGTGGCCCGGATCGACCCGGTGCGGTCGTACCGCATGGTCGAGCCGACGCCCGCGCAGATCGGCACGAAGGCCGGCACGGCCGCCGCCGAGTGGGGCGTGGCCAGCATCGAGGCGCCCCGGGTCTGGGACGAGTTCGGTGACCGCGGTGAGGGCATCGTGGTCGCCAACATCGACGGCGGCGTCCAGTACGACCACCCGGCCCTGGTCGGCACCTACCGGGGCACCAACGGCGACGGCACCTTCTCGCACGACTACAACTGGTACGACCCGACCAACGTCTGCCAGGAATTCAAGCCGTGCGACACCGGCGGCCACGGCACCCACACGATGGGCACCATGGTCGGTGACGGCGGCGCCGGCAACCAGGTCGGTGTCGCCCCCGGGGCCACCTGGATCGCCGCCAAGGGCTGCGAGCGGGAGTGGTGCTCGGACGCCTCCCTGCTCCTCGCCGGCCAGTGGATCATCGCCCCGACCGACCGCAACGGGCAGAACCCCCGCCCGGACCTGCGGCCGGACATCGTCAACAACTCGTGGGGCGGCGGCCAGGGCAATCTCTGGTACAAGCAGACTGTCGACGCCTGGCGGGCGGCCGGGATCTTCCCGGTCTTCTCCGCGGGTAACTCGGGCCCGGCCTGCGACACCGCGAACACCCCGGGCGACTACCCGCAGTCGTACGCGGTCGGTGGCTACAACTCCGCCAACCAGGTCTACCAGTACTCGAGCCGGGGCAGCTCGGGGGTGGACGGCGGGATCAAGCCGAACATCTCCGCGCCCGGTGAGGACGTACGGTCGACCTGGCCCGGCGGCGGTTACGCGACGATCAGCGGCACGTCGATGGCCGCACCGCACGTCTCCGGGGCGGTGGCGTTGCTCTGGTCCGCCGCGCCGAACCTGCGCCGTGACCTCGCCGCCACCGAGAGGCTGCTCGACGAGACCGCGATCGACGTCGACGCGACCGAGTGCGGTGGCACCGCCGCCGACAACAACGTCTTCGGCGAGGGGCGGCTCAACGCCTACCAGGCGGTGCTGAAGGCGCCGCGCGGAACGGTCGGACGGGTGACCGGCCGGGTCACCGACTCGGCGACCGGCGGGCCGCTGAGCGGTGTGCGGATCAGCTCCGGTGAGACGCAGGTGGTCACCGGCGAGGGTGGCGACTACACGCTGGTGCTGCCGATCGGCGAGCACACGGTGACCGCCGGCGCGTACGGCTACGGGAGCAAGAGTGTCTCGGTGACCGTTCCCGCGACGGGCGCGGTCACGGCGAACTTCGCGCTGGACCCGCCGTCGATGGTGACCGTGTCCGGGCGGGTCACCGACGGTTCGGGCCACGGCTGGCCCCTGTACGCCGAGATCGAGGTGCCGGGCCGACCCGGTGGGCCGGTCTTCACCGACCCGATCACCGGTAAGTACTCCTTCACGGTGCCGGCCGGCGGCACGTACACGGTGGAGACCACCGCGCGTTACCCGGGCTACCAGAAGGTGACCCGCAGCGTGCAGGTGGCCGACGCGGCCAAGACCGTCAACATCAAGGTTCCGGCCGACCACGCCTGCACCACCGGCGGCTACTCGGGAAGCTTCTCCGCGCCGCTGTTCGGTACGGAGACCTTCGACGGCGCCGACGCGCCCCAGGGCTGGTCGGTGGTGAACCGGACGCAGTCCCCGGGGTGGACCTTCAACGACCCGGGACGCCGGGGCAACCAGACGGGCGGCAGCGGCAACTTCGCGATCGTCGACAGCTTCGTCCAGGGGCTCGACGCGCGGCAGGACACCGACCTCGTCTCCCCCGCCTTCGATCTGCGGTCGGCCCGGGCGCCGTACCTGCGTTTCCACAGTGACCTCTACGCCACCGCGGGAGACGACGTCGGCGACATCGATGTCACCACCGACGGCGGCAGGACCTGGACCAACGTCTGGCACGGCGACGACTGGCGACGCGGTCCCACACAGGAGCTGGTCGCGCTGGAGCCGGCCGCCGGCAAGGCCAACGTCCAGGTGCGGTTCCGCTACAGCGCGGGCTTCGGCTGGTGGTGGGCGATCGACGACGTCGAGCTGGTCGACCGGGTCTGCACCCCGACCCCCGCGGGCCTCGTCGCCGGCTTCGTCACCGACAAGAACACCGGGGAGGGCCTCGACGGCGTCACAGTCGTCAGCCCGGACGCGCCCACCGAGCAGACGCAGACCGAGGCGACGCCGGAGGACCCGAACATCTCCGACGGGTTCTACTGGTTCCTCTCCACCCTGACCGGGACCCACCCGTTCCGGGCGAGTCAGCGGCCGTACCAGCCGCTCGCCAAGGACGTCGAGGTCGCCGCGGACCGGCTGAACAAGGCGAACTTCGCCCTCGCGGCGGGCCGGCTCACCGTCAGCCAGACGAACATCGAGGTGAACCAGCCGTACGGCGCCACCCGCAGCACCACGCTGACGCTCAAGAACACCGGCAGCGCCCCGGCGACGGTCGAGACCCTGGCCCGGGCCGGCCAGTTCGAGGTCCTCGGCCGCAAGGGGGCGCCGCTGGCCGAGCGGAAGGTCACCGGCGTCACCAAGGCCATGAGCGGGATCGCGGCCGGCCGCGACACCAACGCCCGGACGGCGGCGGCGACGGGTGACCTGGCCTGGAGCCGGATCGCCGACGCGCCCGCGCAGGTCTACGACAATGCCGCCGTCACCATCGGCGGCAAGGTCTACTCGGTCGGTGGCGGCGCCGGCACCGGGACGGAGCGTTCGACCTGGGTCTACGACCCGGTGACGAACCTGTGGACCAGCCTGCCGCAGATGCCCCGGGGCCGCAGCGCGCCCTCGGCGGCGGTCGTCGACGGCAAGATCTACGTCCTCGGCGGCTGGAACGCGAGCGGTGCGCCGGTGCCGACGGTGGACGTCTTCGACCCGGCGACGCACACGTGGAACACCCTCGTCGGAGTCTCCAACCCGGCACCCCGCGCGGCGGCCGGCACCGCGGTCGTCGACGGCCGGATCGTCGTCGTGGGCGGTTGCGCGGACGGAAACTGCGCGGGCACCAGGAGCGTCGTCGCCTTCGACCCGCGGAGCCGTACCTTCGCCACCTGGGCCGACTACCCGGTACCGGTGGCGTACCTGCCCTGCGGGGCCATCGGCGGTGGCGTCTACTGCGCCGGCGGGGTCGACACGAAGCCGTACCGCGACACGTACGGCTACGACCCGGCAACCGACGGGTGGACCCGCCTGCCCGACCTGCCGATCGACCTGTGGGGTTCGCCGAACACGGTCGCCGGCGGGCTGCTGATCCTCGCCGGTGGGATGTCCGCCGACTCCATGGTCACCAACCGCACGGTGGCGTACGACCCGACCGCCAGGGCCTGGCGGGACCTGCCGAACACCCAGGTCGCCGTCTACCGCGGCGCGATGGCGTGCGGTGTGTACAAGATCGGGGGCGGCAGTGACCTGGTGACCGCCGAGGCCGAGCGGCTGAGCGGTCTCGGCGAGTGCGACGCGAGCGGCGTGCCGTGGCTCGACGTCGCGCCGGGCGAGTTCACCCTGGCTCCCGGCGCCTCGAAGAAGGTCACCGTGACGGTGACGGCGACCCCCGCCACCGGCATCGCCCAGCCCGGCACGTACCGGGCGGAGTTCGGGTTCACGACCGACACCCCGTACCCGGTGCCGGCGGTCGACGTCGAGGCCGGGGTCGCCGCCCCCGCCGACTGGGGCAAGATCCAGGGCACGGTCACCGGTAGGAGCTGCGACGGGAGCGTGTCGGGCGTCGGCGCGACGGTACGCCTCGACCTCGTCGGCAGCGGCGGCGAGACGGGCTACACGGTCGTCGCCGACGCCCAGGGCCGGTACGTCTACTGGCTGCCGGCCGGTAGGTACCAGGTCACCGTCGCCAAGGACGGGTGGACGCCGAGGGTGAAGCGGCAGACGGTGAGCGAAGGGGTGACGTCGACCTACGACGTCGTCCTCGATCCAATCTCGGCCTGCCGGACGGGGTCGACGCCGGAGGGCCGCCTGCACGGCGTGTTCCGGCGGAGGTGAGACAGCGGTGGCCGCCGGACGTCGATCGCGTCCGGCGGCCACCGGCTGCTCGCTCAGTGGGCGGGCGCGCCGAACCACCTCGGCAGCTGGGTGAGCAGCTCCTGCTGGTCATCGCCGGCCCAGGCCACGTGCCCGTCCGGTCGGAGCAGCACGGCGGGCACGTCCAACTCCTCGCTGACGTCGACGACGTGGTCGACCCGATCCGCCCAGCCCGCCGCGGAGAGCCGGCCGGTCTGGTCCAGCAGCAGTCCACGGCCGCGGTGCGTCAGCTCGTAGAGGCGGCCCCGCTTCAGCCCCACGTCCCGCATCCGCCGGCCGAGCAGTTCATGCCCGTCGCCGAAGTCGTAGCGGACGGAGATGGCGGTGATCTTCTCGATCAGGTACCGGTTGACGTCTTCGAAGTCCATCAGCTGGGACACCAGGCGGCGTACCGCCTGCGGGCCCGGTTCGGTGGAGAGCAGCTCCATCTGCGCGCGGGTGTTGTCCAGCACGTCGGCGGCGACCGGATGCCGCTCGGTGTGGTAGCTGTCCAGCAGCCCCGCGGGCGCCCAGCCGTCGACCTCGGCGGCCAACTTCCAGCCCAGGTTGAAGGCGTCCTGGACGCCGAGGTTGAGGCCCTGCCCGCCGGTCGGCGGGTGGATGTGCGCCGCGTCGCCGGCCAGCAGCACGCGGCCGACCCGGTAACGCTCGGCCAGCCGGGTGGCGTCACCGAAGCGGGAGAGCCAACGCGGCGAGTGCACGCCGAAGTCGGTGCCGGCCACCACCCGCAGCTGCTGCTTGAACTCCTCGAGGGTCGGTGGGACGTCGCGGTTCTCGGCCACGCCCTCGGCGGGCACGATGACCCGGTACACCCCGCTCCCGAGGGGGCCGAGGCCGAACCGCTTCTGGGTCTTGCGGATCTCGGTCACCACTGCGGTCACGGTCTCCGGCGGCGCGGTCACCTCCATCTCGCCCAGCAGGGTCTCGACCCGGGTGGGCTCGCCGGGAAACCCGACGCCGAGCAGCTTGCGTACGGTGCTGCGACCGCCGTCGCAGCCGACGAGGTAGCGCGAGCGCAGATGGCTGCCGTCGGCCAGCTCGACTGTCACCCCGTGCTCGTCCTGGCTGAGCCCCACCAGTTCGCAGCCGCGCCGGATCTCGGCGCCCAACTCGACGGCGTGCTCCTCCAGCAGACGATCGATGACGGTCTGCGGGATGCCGAGGACGTACGGGTGCGCGGTGTCCAGCCGGTCGGGCCAGGGCTTGTCCATGCCGGCGAAGAAGCCGCCGACCGCGAACTGCTTGCCGTGCGCGAGGAACCGCTGCAGCAGACCCCGCTGATCCATCACCTCGATGCTGCGCACGTGCAGACCGAGCGCGCGAACGAACGGGGTCGGCTCCTCGTCCTTCTCCAGTACGAGCACCTGCACGCCGTGCAGCCGCAGCTCGGCGGCCAGCATCAAGCCGGTCGGACCACCGCCGGAGATGATCACGTCAGTCACGAGAGCCCCCATAGTTTGTCGGCCGGCCGCTGCGCGCAGTCCGCGCAAAGCGCACGTACTGCGCGAGTACCTGAATTCCGCAGGTTCCGGCTACGGCCGACGATTCTGCGCCATGACCCGGGTCTTGCCGCAAGGCCCCCTATGTGGTATATGTTTATAGTGGCAGGGAGTGACGCACTCCTTGCCTTATTTTTTGTCGGTCGCCGGGCACAGGTCCGAACGGACGCGCGGAGGGGCTAGCGTGCGACGCCGCCGGTCGAACGTCGTCCTCGGCTGCCTCTGCGCGGCTCTGGCCGCGTCGATCCTGGCGGTTCACGTGCCGTACTACGCGATCTTCGCGTCGGCCGCCCTCGTCATCGTCCTGGCGGGTTGGTTCGCGGTGCTGGTCAAGGCCGCGCGCGGCAACTGACCGCTAGGTCGAATCCCGGCCGTGTGGTCGCGGGGACCGGTGCGGAGCAGCGAGCACGCGGCGTCGCACCCAGGCGGGCCGGACGACGATGCGGAGTCGACCCGGAGGACCGGGTGCCGGAGCACGCCTGGGCGTGCTCCGGCACCGGTCGGGAGCCGGCCGGCACCGGCTCGCCGTCATCACCTCACAGGTGGGCCCTCAGGTAGGCGCCGGCCGCGACGAGCTGGGCCCGGGCCTGCGCGTCGGGAACGGTGTCGGCGAAGGCCGTGAACCGGTCGAGCGCGGCCCGGGCCTGAGCCTTCAGCCCGGCCTTGGCCATCGCCTCGGCGACCTTGAGCTGGGCCGTCAGGACGACCGCGCGAGCCGGCGGGACCGACCCCTCCTTCCGGTAGCGCTCCAGCAGCGCCCGGGTGTTGGTGAACGTCGCCACCACCTCGAACGACGCCGTCGACTCGACCACGTTGCCGGCCTTGTCGGTGGCGACCGCGGTCACCCGGTGGGTGCCCGCCGTCGGCGCGACCGCCCCGCTGACCGGCTCGCCGTCCAGCGTCACGACCACCGACGCCACGCCCGACGCCGGGTCCACCGCCGACGCCGTGATCGGCAACGCCTTGCCCAGCTGGTAGGAGCCGCCGTCCTTGATCCCGCCGAACGTCACGGTCGGGTCCGTGGCGTCGACCCGTAGCGACACGGCCGCCTCCGTCGAGACGTTGCCGGCCTCGTCGACAGACCGGAAGCGCAGTTCGCGGGTGCCGTCCCCGGTTACGGCCACCGGCTCGCGGTAGTCGGTCCACTCGCCGTCGCCCACGCGGTAGGAGATCCGCACCGGGCCACCGCTGTCGTCGGCCCCGGTGGCGGTCACGGTGACCGGCGAGACGTACCAGCCGTCGTCGCCGTTCGGCGTCGCCGGATCGACAGTCACCGACACCGTCGGCGGGGTCAGGTCGACCACCCGGAAGTAGTCGAACGCCACAGTCACCGGCGACACCTGCTCCGGGCCGAGCGCCATCAGACCGAACGAGGTCATCGCGGCGTCGTTGGTCACCGGCTCACCCAGCGAGGTCCAGTTGACCCCGCCGTCGCTGATCTCGGCCGAGTAGGTGTTGCCGGTCCGCTTCAGCCGCAGGTCGTACCAGCCGCTCTCGGTCGTCTCCGCGACGTCGATAGACCGGTTGCCGCCGTTGCCGAACTGACCGTTGCGCTCCGACACCAGCTCGGCGCGCAGATCGGTCGGCGAGCCGTTGGGGTTCGTCGCAACCACGTCGAACTTCACGTAGTCGTCGTCGTCGGCGTACACCAGGAACCCGGCCAGCTGCCAGCGGTGCAGCATCGTCGGTGTCAGCCGGGTCTGGATCGTCCAGTCCCCGTCCGGCAGGTCCTGGAGGACGAAGTTGCGCGGTGAGTCGTTGTTGTCGCCGTTGATGTCGCCCGGCTGCGTCTGGATCCGCAACTGCCCGTCGGCCATCGCGACCTTCGACGAGTCGTAGCGCACCACCGCGTTCCACCGGCAGCCGTCGAGCTCGTCGCCGGCGAACTCGTCGCTCGGCGCGCGCTCACCGCCGTCGTTCGGGTCGCAGCCCGGTCCCGGTTCGGGATCGGGGTCCGCTCCGGGGTGGATGGCCTCGTCCACCAGACTGAACCCGGAGAACTCCACCTCGCTCGTGGCCGACGTGCTGTGCGCGGTCACCGCGAGGCCGATGTCCTGCGGGGTGGTCGCGCCGGCGAGCGTCACCGGGTCACCGGCCCGGGTGAAGGTCACGCCGTCCTTGCTCCAGTAGCCGTAGTACTGGTTGCCGTCACGCACGATCCGCACCCACGACGGATAGCTGGTCGTGCTGGCACCGGTGCTGGCGTCGAGCTGCCCGTTGCCGTCGGTGTCGCGCAGCCACTCGAACCCGAGGCCCGCCCGCAGCGTCATCGCCGCATACCCGGGTGACGTGCCGGGTTGGGTGACGTCGTTGCGGACGATGATGCCGGCCTTGGCGGACGGGTTGGAGTTGCCCTGCCGCTCGACCTTCACCGTGGCCGTCCACTCGTCGCCCGCGGCGGCCGGGAGGTACACCGAGCCGTACTGGTCGGTGCCCTGCCACATGTTCGCGCCGCCGGAGTTGATCACCCAGGTGTCGGTGTCCGGCCTGTCGAACGTGGCGTTGGTGTTGGTGAAGCTCTGCCAGTCGCCGTACAGGTCGCCGACCTCCACCTCGACGATGCGGGAGGTGGTGGCGGCGCCCTTGTCGTTGGTGGCCACCGCGGTCAGCTGGTAGCGCTGCTCGGTGGTGGCGTTCCACGTCACCGCGTACGGGGCCGTGCTGTCGGTGCCGATCGAGGTGTCGCCGACGAAGAACTCCACAGTGGTGATCGTGTTCTCCGCGTCACTCGCGTCGGCGGTGACCTGGATCGGGCCCGGCTCCAGGTCGTCGTCCCCGCTCGGGGCGGTCACCGCGACCTTCGGCTTGCTCGTCGGTGAGACACCCTTGCCGTCGGCCTCGATGAAGTTCAGCCGCCGCTCCCCCGCCCCGGGGAAGACCGCGTAGAGGGTGAACGTCTCCCCCGGGTCGGTGACGTCGACCGGTACGTCGACGTAGCGGCCGGCCGGTGTCGCGGGGACCTGCGCGGTGCCCAGCAGCGGACCGTCCGGTGCGCCGCGGCGCAGCTCGACGGTGCCCGCGCTGGCCGCGCCGGCCCGCAGGACCAGCCTGTCCACGCCGTGCAGGTGCACCGGGTCGTACGACGCCCATCCGCCGTCCTGGCCGGTGATGGCGTTGGCGTGCCCCTCCACGTCCCGCGCCGGCACCACCGTGACGCCGTGGGAGGCGTCGAAGAACTCCGCCTCCCGCTGCTTCGGGAAGAGCAGGGTGGTGTCCGAGCCGGTGAGCGGCGGAGTTCCGCCCGCGCCACCGGCGTCGGTGTAGCGGCCGTCGAGGGCGTAGAAGACGTTCATGTCGTCGCTGTGCCCGCCGCCCAGCGACGTGGCCACCGTGCCGGTCCGCCCGTGCAGCGGGTCGGCGGGGTGTGCGTGCTCGTCGTGGCCGAGCGCCGGTTGGATCACCACGTCGGCGTCGTCGATCTGGGTGTCCTCGGCGTCGGTGACCGACAGGTTCCAGCTGATCTCGTCACCGAAGTCGAAGAACCCGCCGTTGGGGGGCAGCTCGAAGCGCACCTCGGGCCGCTTGTTGCCGACCGTGATGGGCACGGTGGTGGTGCCGGTCTTGCCGTGCGGGTCGGTCACCGTGAGCCGGGCGTCGTAGACGCCGTTGTCGGTGTACGTGTGGGTCGGCGCCCGGTCGGTCGAGTCGACGGTGCCGTTGCCGTCGAAGTCCCACGTGTAGGTCAGCTGCTCGCCCTCCGGGTCGGACGACGGCGCGCCGTCGAACCGCACCTCCAGCGGCGCGTGCCCGGAGTCCGGTGCGGCGGTGGCCTTCGCCTCCGGGGAGCGCGAGCCGGAGATGTAGTCGATGCGGTACAGGCCCGAGTTCGGGTTGTCCCGGCCGAAGCCGCCGCCCCAGTCAAGCACGTACAGCGAGCCCTCCGGGCCGAAGCTCGAGTCGATCGGCGCGAGGAACTGCTCCTGCGGCAGGAACGGGTTGACCTTCTCCACGTTCCCGTCGCCGTCGGGGATGACGGAGTACATCTTGTTGCGGGACCACTCGTAGAAGAACGGCTTGCCGTCGTAGTAGGCCGGGAACTTGGTGTCCGACTCCAGCGCCGGGTCGTACTGGTAGAACGGCCCGCCCATCGGGGCGAGGCCGCCGCCCTGCGGGATGACCTCCGGCACCGAGGAGCGCTTGTAGCCGTACCACATCTTCGCCGGCTTCGCGGCCGGCAGCTGGGTGAGTCCGGTGTTGCGGATCGAGTCGTTCACCGGGGCGGCGCAGTCGAAGTACGCGCCGACGGTGACCGGGTTGGTTCGGTAGTCGACGTCCCGGAACGGTTCGTTGTCGCCCATGCACAGCGGCCAGCCGTAGAAGCCGGGTTCGCTGATCAGGTTCCACTCGGCGATGCCCGCCGGGCCGCGGTCGGGGTTGTCGTTGCCGTTGTCCGGCGAGTAGTCGGCCATGCCCAGCGCGCCGGTCCGCGGGTCCACCGAGAAGCGGAACGGGTTGCGGAAGCCCATCGCGTAGATCTCCGGGCGGGTCTTGGCGGTGCCCGGCGGGAACATGTTCCCCTCCGGAATGGTGTACGTACCGTCCGGCTCCGGGTGGATCCGCAGGATCTTGCCGCGCAGGTCGTTGGTGTTGGCCGAGGTGGCCCGCGCGTCGTGGAAGGTGTTGTCGCGTTCCGACAGTGGCGCGTAGCCGCCGGACGGCTCGGAGTGCGGGTTCACGTCGTCGCCCACACCGAGGTACAGGTTGCCGTTCAGGCCGAAGGCCAGCCCGCCGCCGGTGTGCCCCGGTTCGTCGGGGAGCCGCCGTGCGGGCACCTCCAGCAGCACCTTCTCGCTGGCCCGGTCGATCTGCGAGCCCTCGCCGACGGTGAGCCGGGAGAGCCGGTTGACGAAGTTCTCCGGGTTCGTGTCGTCGCTGCTGGCCGGGGAGTAGTAGACGTAGAGGTGGCCGTTGGTGGCGAAGGCCGGGTCGAGGGCGATGCCCAGGAGGCCGTCCTCACCGCCGGAGTAGACCGGGATGGTGATCGCGGTGGAGGTGGTTCGGGTGCGCGGGTCGTACACGCGGATCTCGCCGCGCACCAGCTCGGTGTAGAAGACCCGGCCGTCGGGTGCGACGTCCATCGCGTACGGCGCGCTGGTGTTCTGGTCCAGCGGCACCCGCTCGAACTTGTCCCAGGTGGTCGCGCCGCAGTCGCCCTCGACCAGGCCGGCCGCCCACTTCACGCCGCCGACGATGTGCTGCACGAGCTGCGGCTCGCCGGTGTAGTGCGCGCCGAAGTGGCCCATCCCGGTCATCCAGGCGCGGCCGCCGTCATACGGCTTGCACCAGGAGATCGGGTGGTCGTAGCCCATCGCGTTGCCGCCGGGGTCGTACGTCGTCTCGTCCATGGTGGCGAGCACGTGTGCGTCGCCGCGGACGTTGAGCGCGTAGTTGTACCACTCGTCGGCCCGGTTCCACCGCTGCGGCAGGTGGCTGGTCGACGGGTGGGTGTGGTCCTCGACGCGGACGGTGCCCGGGAGGCCGGGGCTGCTGCCGGTGGCGGCGTGGCCGGGCATCAGCGAGCCGATCATGGTGTCCCACCACGTGTAGTTGCCGCGCATGTCGGTGGCGTTGTGGATGGCGACGATGCCGTGGCCGGCCTGCATGTAGCGTTCCATGGCGGCCTTCTGGTCGGCGGTCCACGGGTCGCCGGAGGCCTGGAACATCACCAGGGCGTCGAAGTGGGCGAGGTCCTCGTCGTTGAAGACCGACGAGTCCTCGGTGTGTTCCGAGGTGATCCCGGCGTCGGCGAAGGCGGCCTGGAGCACGGGCACGCCCTGCTCGATCGCCTCCGCGTGCCGGTACTGGGTGGTCTTGGTGAAGATCAGCACGTGGGCGTCGCCGTGCGCGCCCGGATGGGCGGCGGCCGGCGCGGTGCTGAGCATGGAGATCGCGAGCGCGGCGGCGACCGGCATCGCGAGTAGTCGTCCCCACCGGGGACGCCAGGTCACGTTCATGGGGTGGTTCCTCCCTGGGACGTGAGGTTCTGTCGCGGTCGTGACCGTGCGGCGTGCCGGCGCCGTCGGGCTGCTGTGGAGCTGGTGGGGCTAGGGCATCACCGTCCTCAGGAACTTCAGGCCGTCCACGGCGATCGCGTCCTGGCTCGGGGCCAGTGGCCGCCAGATGGAGGCGGCGGTGGCGATCGTCGCGTTCTCCGCGGTGAACGACTCGATGCAGAACGGGCCGGTGTAGCCCGCGTCGTCGACCGCGGTGAGGATGGCCGGCCAGTCCAGGTGGTCGGTGCCGGGCGTGCCGCGGTCGTTGCCGCAGACCTGGACGTGCGCGACCCGGCCGGCGGCCGCCCGGATCGCCGCCGGGACGTCGGTCTCCTCGATGTTCTGGTGGTAGAGGTCGAGCGCGACACCGCAGTGCGGCAGCTCCCCGATCGCTTCGAGGGTCTGGCCGACGGTGTTGAGCAGGCTCGTCTCGTAGCGGTTCAGTGGCTCGACGGCCACCGTGACGCCGGCCGCGCCGGCGTGGTCGAGGACGGGGGCGAGGCTCTCCCGCAGCTGGGCGTACGCCGCCGCCCGCTCGGTGGGCGAGAGCCGCCAGGTGCGGCCGACCGAGGCGTACGCCGGCCCGGCGATCACCGGGGAGCCGACGGTCGCGGCGGCGTCCACCACCCGGCGCAGGTAGTCCTGGGTGGACCGGACAGCGGCCGGGTCCGCGGCGACGAGTTCCCGGCCGGGTGGCATGACGAGGCACACGGTGGCGCCGAGGCCGTGATCGGCGAGCACCTGTGAGGCGCGGCGCGGATCCCAGTCGTCCGGGTTCTCGACCGGGAGTTCGAGCACGTCGAAGCCCCACCCCGCGACCTTGGCCGCGAGGGCGGCCAGGGTCGCGTCGGTCAGCGGTGAGGCCCACACCCAGGTGTTGACCCCGAGTGGATGTCCGGTCACTTCCACGGCCCCGGGTAGCCGGGCATGCCCTCGCAGCCGCACATCGCGTAGTGCAGCGGCGGCATGTCCTGCTGGACGTACTGCCGGACGTTCTCGCCGGTGATCCGCGGCTGCGGCAGCACCCACTCCCTCGGCACCTGCTCGCCCTTGAGGATCTTCAGCGCGGCGATGATCGGGGTGCGCCACTGGTAGGTGGGGTAGGTCGGCGCGACGGCGTTCAGGCCCTCGTCGACCCAGAGCCGCAGGAAGTCCTGCTGGTCCTCGCCGACGAACGCGGGCACCTCGACGCCGGCGTCCTGGAACGCCTCGACGGCGGCGACGGCGGTCGCGCCGGCGTCCATCCACACGCCGTTGATCTCACCCTCGCGCTGGATGTAGTCGGCCACGATGCTCTTGGTCTTGGCCGCGTCGCCGTCGGTGAACTCCACGCCGACAACGTCGAGCTCGCTGCCGGTGAAGATCTCGTTGGCGGCGGCCCACCGCTGCTCGAGCACGTCCACGCCGGGCAGGATGCGCAGGGCGAGGACCTTGCCGCCCGGCTTGACCTTCTCCTTCAGGAACTCGGCGCCGTTCGCGCCGAACGCGAAGCCGCCGATGGGGTGGATGAAGGTGACCGGGCAGCTGGTGTTGACGCCGCGGTCGAAGACGATCACCGGCACGCCGGTCCCGCACGCCTGCTCGACGGCCGGGGTCAGGGTGGCGGTGGTGTTCGGCGAGATGATGATCGCGGAGCAGTTCCGGCCGGTCAGCGACTGGATGTCGCTGATCTGCTTGTCGTCCTTGGCCTCCGCGTCCAGCACCACGAAGTCGCTGATCTCGGGGTGCAGCTTCACCTCCTGCTGCATGGTCTTGAAGCCCACCTGTCGCCACGGGTTGTCCACGGCGGCATTGGAGAAGCAGAGCGTGTACTTGCCGCCGGTCTTGGCGAACTTCGTGGTGTCCACCATCTCCGGTTCGAGCATCTGCTCCCACGGCTTGCCCTCGGGGCCCTGCGGGGTGGCGTTGCGGAACGCGAGCTGCCGGTCGTACTCGGCCTGGTCGAAGAACTCGGACTTGCGGGTGTCGGAGCCGGACGAACCGCCGCCGGGGTTCGTCTCCTCGGGCAGATCACTGGAGCAGCCGGCGAGGGCGAGCACGCCCGCCACGGCCACCACGGCCCATCTCTTGGTCATTATTCGTCTTCTCCTTACCAGTCGAGGGACTTCAGGAGGGTGCGGGTTGCACGGTGTTGCGCTGCTTCGGCCGTGTCCGCAGCCGTTGCCGCAGGCCGCCGCCGAGCGAGGCGTAGGCGACGGCGGCGATGATGATCAGGCCCTGCACGGCCGATTCGAGGGCGCCGCTGACGCCGAGCAGGTTCAGCAGCGTGAACAGGGCCTCCAGGGAGAGCGCGCCGGCGGCGGCCGCGACCACCGACCCGCGCCCACCGCCGAGGAGCACACCGCCGAGTACGACGGCGGTGATCGCCCGGAACTCCAGGCCGTTGCCGACCTGCGCGGAGACGCCGGCGAACCCGCCCAGCAGGATCGCGGCGACCGCGGCGAGCAGCCCGGAGAGGACGAACCCGAGCAGCCGGAGGCGGTCGACCTGACCGCCGGACATCCGCACGGCGGCCTCGTTGTCGCCGGCCGCGACGAGCGCCCGGCCGGTGCCGCTGCGCATGAACAGTGCCGCGGCCACCAGGATCGCCAGCAGGATGAGCACCGACCAGGGGATCTCGCCGAGCAGCGGGACGTCCAGCGCGCCGCGTCCGAAGGTCCGGAACGCGGCGGAGAGCGCGCCGCGCGGCGCGCCGTCGGTCCAGAGGAAGGTCGCGCCGTCGAGGACGAGCAGCATGCCGAGGGTGACGATGAACGAGGGCACCAGCAGCTTCGTCGTGATCAGCCCGTTGACCAGGCCGACCAGCAGACCGAACCCGAGAACCAGCAGGATGACCGGGGTGGTCGCCGACTCGTCGCCGTCGATGAGCCGGGCGGCGATGACCACCCCGGCGGTGACCAGGGCGCCGACCGAGAGATCGAATCCACCGGAGACGATGACGAAGTACTGGCCGATGGCGAGGATCATCAGCGGCGCGGCACGCTTGAGCAGCGCGAGGTACCCGGATGGTTCGTCGTAGGCGGGGCCGGCGAGCGCGAGGCCGACGAGGAGCAGGAGCAGGACGACGAGCACCGGCGCGGTGCCCTCGGCGAGGCGGGGACGCCAGGTCACGCCAACCTCCCGCGGGTGCGATCGGCCATCATGCGGCGGGCGTAGAGCGCCACCGCGGTCACGAGCACGACGCCGCGCACGACGTCCTTGAAGAACGGGTCGACGGCGAGGTCGTCGAAGATCGTGTCGAGGGTGGCGAGGATGAGGACACCGCCGATGGTGCCGACGACGCCGCCGCGACCGCCGGCGAGCAGGGTTCCGCCGAGCACGACGGCGGCGATGGATTCCAGGTCGTAGCCGGCGTCGGTGCCGACGTACGGGGCGCCCGACCCGAGCCGGCTCGCCAGGTAGATTCCGGTGAGGCCGGCGGCGAGCGAGCAGAGCACGTGCGCGGTGACGACGACCCGGCGGGTCGGCACGCCGGAGAGCCGGGCCACCTCGATGTCGCCGCCGACGGCGTAGATGTGGTAGCCGGGGCGGGTCCGCGAGAGGTACCACCAGGCCAGGGCGGCGACGGCGAGCATGAGCAGTGCCGCGACGGGCAGCGGGCCGATCCGGTCGTAGCCGAGGTGCTGGAAGCCGCGCGGGACGTCACCGGCCGGCCCGGTGTAGTTGTCCTCGAGGTAGCCCCGCAGGATCAGCGCGACGCCGAGGGTGGCGATGAACGCGTTGGCCTTGAGCACGGTGATGACCAGCCCGTTGACGAGTCCGACGGCGGCGGCCACGGCGAGCGCGAGCAGCACTCCGGGGACGACCATGCCGTCCTGCCCGGCCATCGTCTCCGCGGCGATCAGCGAGGTGAGGCCGATCAGGTAGGCGACGGAGAGGTCGAGCGAGCCGGTGAGGATCACCATCGTCTGCCCGATCGCGACGAGGCCGAGCGCGGTGGACCGGGTGAGGATGTTGAGGATTCCGGCCTGGTCGAGCAGGACCTCGCCGCGCACACCGACGAGGACGCTGCCGATGACGAGCAGCGCGACGAGCGCGAGGTAGACGACGACGACCGGGGTGAACCGCCGGCGTAGCGCGGGTCGGCGGACCGTGTGCCGGGCCGTGGTGTGCTGCTGGAGGATGCTCATGCCGCCGCCCCGGCCGTGTGCCCGGTGGCGAGTGCCATCACGTCTCCCTCGCTGGCGCCGGCGGGCAGTTCACCGGCGAGGGCGCCGTCGTGCATGACGAGGATCCGGTCGCTCATTCCGATCAGCTCGGGAAGCTCCGAGGAGATCATCAGTACCGCGACGCCGCGCTTCGCGAGGTCACGCAGCAACTCGTGCACGGCCCGCTTCGCGCCGACGTCGATGCCGCGGGTCGGTTCGTCGACGAGCAGCACCCTCGGTTCGACGGCGAGCCACTTGGCGAGGACGACCTTCTGCTGGTTGCCGCCGGAGAGGAAGCGCACCTCCTGGTGCTCACCACGGGCCACCACGGTGACCAGGTCGAGCAACCTCGACACGTCGGAGCGGGCGCGGGCACGCCGACCGCCCAGTGCGGCGCGACGCACCAGCAGCGTGTTGTCGCGTACGGACTGGCGAAGCGCCAGACCGTCTCCCTTGCGGTCCTCGGTGACCAGCGCGATGCCGAGGCGCACGGCGGTGCGGGGCCGGGTCACCCGCCGCACCGCCCCGTCCACCTCCAACCCGCCGGTGGTGAACGGCTCGACGCCGAAGACCGCGCGGGCGAGCGCGGAGCGGCCGGAGCCCTGCAGCCCGGCCAGCCCGACGATCTCTCCGGCGCGTACCTCGAGGTCGAGGTCGCGTACCCGGGCGTTGCCGGCGCCGCGTAGCGCGAGGCGCACGGGCCCCAGATCCCCGGGGGCCGCCCGGTCCGGGTAGTACTCGCCCAGATCGCGGCCCACCATGTACCGGACGAGGTCCTCCGGCGTCAGCTCGCCGGTCGGGGCGCAGGTGACGAGCCGGCCGTCCTTCAGCACGGTGATCCGGTCGGAGAGGTCGAAAACCTCGCGCATGCGGTGCGAGACGTAGAGGATGGCGATCCCCCGCTCGCGGAGCCGGCGCACCAGGTCGTAGAGGAGCTCGACCTCGTGGTCGGCGAGCGCGGCGGTCGGCTCGTCCATGCCGAGCACCCGCGCGTCGGTCGAGAGCGCCTTGACGATCTCCACGACCTGACGCTGGGCGACCGAGAGCGACGAGACGGCGTCGGTCGGGTCGATGCCGTCCTCACCGAGCCAGTCGAGCAGGTCGCGGGTGTCGGCCACCATGCGCCGCCGGTCGACCTGCATCCGCCGCACGGGTTCGCGGCCGAGGTAGACGTTCTCGGCGACGCTGCGGTGCGGCAGCAGGGTGAACTCCTGGTGGATGATCGCGATGCCGGCACGCTGCGCGTCGGTCGGGCCGGCGAACGACGCCGGGGCGCCGTCGACCTCGATGGTGCCGCCGTCCGGCCGGTGCACCCCGGCGAGCACCTTGAGCAGTGTGGACTTGCCGGCGCCGTTCTCACCCATCACGGCGTGCACCTCGCCGCCGCGCAGGTCCAGGTCCACCCCGTGCAGCACCGGCACACCGAGGAAGGACTTGGTGATCCCGGTCAGCCGTACGCGGGGCGTCACGTCAGTCATGCCGGTACCTGCGTCCAGGCGCCGTCGGAGGCCGCGGAGGTCAGCACCGCGTCGGTGATCCGGACGGCGCGAAGGCCGTCGGTGAAGGTGGGCAGACCGTCGGGGACCTCGCCGCGCACCGCCCGATAGGTGTCGGCGACGAACGCGTCGAAGCAGTCCTGGTAGCCCTGCGCGTGCCCGGCGGGCAGCCGGACGTAGCGGGCGGCGGAGGAGTGCAGGGTCGCGGGGTCCCGCAGCAGCGTCTGGCCGCCGTCGCGCCGGCCGACCCAGAGCCGCTCCGGGTCCTCCTGGTCGAAGCCGAAGCTCGCGTCGGCGCCGGAGAGTTCCAGCTGCAACCGGTTCTTGCGCCCGGCGGCGACCTGCGAGACCACCAGCGTGCCGACCATCCCGGCGGTGGTGAGGAAGTGCACGGAGGCCACGTCCTCGGTCGGGCTACCGTCCGCACGGACCCGTTCGTGCACGACGGCGGTGCGGGCGGAGAGCCGGGCGATCCGGTCGCCGGTGGCGAACTCGAACAGGTCGCACCAGTGTGAGCCGATGTCGGCGAAGGCGCGGGAGGGCCCGCCGAGAGCGGCGTCGACCCGCCAGTCGTCGTCGGACGGGCGGGAGAGCCAGTCCTGCAGGTAGCTACCGGTCACGCTGGACAGGGCGCCGGCCTCGCCGGCCGCCAACCGGGCCCGCAGCTCGCGGACCATCGGGTGGAAGCGGTAGACGAAGGGGACCGTCGCCACCCGGTCGGCGGCGGCCGCCACGAGGGCAGCGGCTTCGGTGCTCCCCGTCGCCAACGGTTTCTCGCAGATGACGTGCACGCCGGCGGTGAGCGCGGCGGCGGCGACGGGGGCGTGTGACGTGTTGGGCGTGCACACGTGCAGCACGTCGATCTCGACGTCGTCGAGCAGCGCCGCCAGGTCGGGGTAGCCACCCTGCGCGCCGATGGCGCGAGCGGCCGCGGCGGCCCGGTCGGGACGCGACGCGACGGCGGCCACGACGCTCGCTCCGGCACGCCGGGCGGCCTCCGCGTGCACCTGCCCCATGAATCCCGCGCCGACGATTGCGACACGCAGGGTCTGCTGCTTGGTTTCGAGCCCATCGGACGCCGTTGCCAGATCGGCCATAGACATGCGTCGACGGTATCGGCGACTTATGCAAGGGTCAACCAAAAGTCATGCCAGGATCGCGGATAGTTAGAAGATCAGTAGCGAAAGTGGGCGCGGCGGTCGACGTAACGTCCCGTTTCGCTGCGGAATTGGGGAATGATCCACAAGGGACGAAACTCCCGACGGCACGTCTCAGGCGGCGGCCGATCACTATCCATCCATAGTGGAGGATGAGGTATTCATCGTTCGCTTCGGCCTGTACCGTTTGGCGCACCCTGGCAGACCGCCCGGCACTCCCCCGCTTCCGGGCGCCTACACCTGACGTGAGGGCGCGCATGACGGCCGCCGACTTCGGCGTCGACCCGACCACCGCGACCAGCCCCGAGCAGTACGTCACGTTGCTGCGTCGCGTCCGCGACCAGTCCGGCCTCGCCTACCGCGAGATCGCCCGGCGCGCGCACCGCAACGGGGACGTGCTGCCGGCGAGCACCTTGGCGACGATGCTCGGCCGGGCGACACTTCCCCGCCGCGATGTGGTGACGGCCCTGCTGCGGGCGTGCGACCTGCCGGACGACCGCCTGTCGGCGTGGCTCGCGGCATGGGGTCGCCTGGCCTCCGCCCGTACGACGGCGACGCCCCCGAATGCCCCTGCCC
>NZ_SMKG01000007.1 GCF_004348525.1 Micromonospora sp. 15K316
GCCTCCGCCACCACCGGAGTCGCCGCCGCCGGACCAGCCATCGCCCCACCGGTGGTGGGTCGAGTCCCACCACGAGTACGAGTCGGGCGGGCCCTGGTTCGGGATGGCGGTGTCGGCGTGCCGTCGACGCGGCGCCGGGATCCCGGCGGGCCGTCGTCGCGCCGGCGCCCGCACCCCGCGGACGAGCAGGATCGTGCCGAGAACCACGCCGAGGCCGGCGACGAGCGCCACCGGCAGCGCGGCGGGGTCACCGACCAGCAGCACGGGCACCGCCGGAAGCGCCAGGAGCGCGCCGGCCACGATGAGGAGCCCACCCGACACCGTTCGCCGCCCATTCATGTCGGCATGGTATTGAGAACGGACAAGCAGGCAGGGACCTGCCGCCGGGCACCCGAAGTTACCGGCCGGTACGTGTGTTGAGCGTCGCGTCAGGGGGACCTAGACGTGACGGCGGGTGCCAGCAGAGGGCAGGATGGCGCTAGAGACCTATCCCACACACAACCGAGGGACCGCCTGTGGCTACGGAACGCAAGCGCCCGGTGATCACCGCCGGCCTGCCGAGCCAGCTCCCGGACATCGACCCGGACGAAACCAGCGAATGGGTCGAGTCGCTCGACGGGGTCATCGACGAGCGCGGAACCAAGCGCGCTCGTTACGTGATGCTGCGCCTGCTCGAGCGCGCGCGGGAGCGCCAGGTCGGGGTTCCGTCCCTGACCACCACGGACTACATCAACACCATCACCCCCGAGCGGGAGCCGTGGTTCCCGGGTGACGAGCACATCGAACGGCGGATCCGGGCCTACATCCGGTGGAACGCGGCGATGCTCGTGCACCGGGCGCAGCGCCCCGAGATCGGCGTCGGTGGCCACATCTCCACCTTCGCCAGCTCGGCGTCGCTCTACGAGGTGGGCTTCAACCACTTCTTCCGTGGCAAGAACCACCCGGGCGGTGGCGACCACATCTTCTACCAGGGTCACGCCTCCCCCGGCATGTACGCCCGGGCGTTCCTGGAGGGGCGGCTGAGCGACAACCAGCTCGACGGGTTCCGCCAGGAGCTCTCCCACCCGGGCGGCGCGCTGCCGTCGTACCCGCACCCGCGGCTGATGCCGGACTTCTGGGAGTTCCCGACGGTCTCGATGGGGCTCGGCGGCCTGAACGCCATCTACCAGGCGCGGTTCAACCGCTACCTGCACCACCGGGGCATCAAGGACACCTCGGACCAGCGGGTCTGGGCCTTCCTCGGTGACGGCGAGATGGACGAGCCCGAGACGCTCGGCGCGATAGGTGTGGCCGCCCGCGAGGAGCTGGACAACCTCACCTTCGTGATCAACTGCAACCTCCAGCGGCTGGACGGCCCGGTCCGGGGCAACGGCAAGGTCATGCAGGAGCTGGAGGCGTTCTTCCGGGGCGCCGGGTGGAACGTCATCAAGGTCGTCTGGGGCCGCGAGTGGGACCCGCTGCTCGCCGCGGACACCGACGGCGCGCTGGTGAACCTGATGAACACCACCCCGGACGGCGACTACCAGACCTACAAGGCGGAGTCCGGCGCGTACATCCGGGAGCACTTCTTCGGGCGCGACCCGCGCACCCGCAAGATGGTCGAGCACCTCAGCGACGACGAGATCTGGAACCTCAAGCGGGGCGGCCACGACTACCGCAAGCTCTACGCGGCCTACAAGGCGGCGACGGAGCACACCGGCCAGCCGACCGTGATCCTCGCCAAGACGATCAAGGGTTGGACGCTCGGCTCGCACTTCGAGGCCCGCAACGCGACCCACCAGATGAAGAAGCTGACGCTGGAGGACCTCAAGACCTTCCGCGACCGGCTCTACCTGGACATCCCGGACTCGGCGCTGGAGGAGAACCCCTACCTGCCGCCGTACTACCACCCCGGTGAGAAGTCCGACGAGGTCGCGTACCTGCACGAGCGGCGCCAGCAGCTCGGCGGCTACCTGCCGTCGCGGCGAACCAGCTCGAAGCGGCTGGTCATCCCCGGGCCGGAGCGCTTCGCCGACGTCAAGCGGGGTTCGGGCAAGCAGAAGGTGGCCACCACGATGGCCTTCGTCCGCCTGCTCAAGGACCTGATGAAGGACAAGGAGTTCGGCAAGCGCTGGGTGCCGATCATCCCGGACGAGGCCCGTACCTTCGGCATGGACTCGCTCTTCCCGACGGCGAAGATCTACTCGCCGCACGGCCAGCGCTACACCTCCGTGGACCGGGAGCTGTTCCTGTCCTACAAGGAGGCGACCGCCGGGCAGATCCTGCACGAGGGCATCAACGAGGCCGGCTCGGTCGCGTCGTTCACCGCCGCCGGCTCGTCGTACGCGACGCACGACGAGCCGATGATCCCGATGTACATCTTCTACTCGATGTTCGGGTTCCAGCGCACCGCGGACGGGCTCTGGGCGGCGGCCGACCAGATGGCGCGGGGCTTCCTGCTCGGCGCGACCGCCGGGCGGACCACGCTCAACGGTGAGGGTCTCCAGCACGAGGACGGCCACTCGCACCTGATCGCCGCCACCAACCCGGCGGTGGCCGCGTACGACCCGGCGTTCGCGTTCGAGATCGCGCACATCGTCGAGAACGGCCTGCACCGGATGTACGGCGAGGCGCAGGAGAACATCTTTTACTACCTGACCGTCTACAACGAGCCGATCTTCCAGCCGGTCGAGCCGGAGGGCGTGGACGTCGAGGGCATCGTCAAGGGCGTTTACCGCTACGCCGCCGCGCCGAAGCTGGACGGCGGCGCGCCGAAGGCGAACATCCTGGCCTCCGGCACGGGCATGCAGTGGGCGCTCAAGGCGCAGCAGCTGCTGGCCCAGGACTGGGGGGTCGCCGCCGACGTGTGGTCCGTGACCTCCTGGACCGAGCTGCGCCGCGACGCGGTCGAGTGCGAGGAGTACAACCTCCTCAACCCGGGCGCCGAGCAGCGGGTGCCGTACGTGGCGCGGAAGCTGGCCGACGCGGACGGGCCGAAGGTCGCGGTCAGCGACTTCATGCGCGCCGTGCCGGACCTGATCGCCCGGTGGGTTCCGGGCGACTACACCTCGCTGGGCACCGACGGGTTCGGCATGTCGGACACCCGGCACGCCCTGCGCCGGCACTTCCACGTCGACGCCGAGTCGGTGGCGGTCGCCACGCTGCGACAGCTCGCGCTGCGTGGCGCGGTGCCGGCCAACGTGCCGGGCGAGGCCGCGAAGAAGTACGCGATCGACGACGTGAGCGCGGCGCCGGTCGGCGAGACCGGCGGCGACAGCTAGCCGCATCCGTCCGCACGAAGGGCCCGCGCACCGCGCGGGCCCTTCGCCGTTGCCGGGCCGGTCCAGGGCCCGTCGAACGGGTACTCGTGCTGCCGTCCACCGGGGACCGACGTGGTCGGCGCGGGTGGCCGGTGGAACAGCAAGCGATGGCCCGGTGCCCCTGGCGGGAGCGCCGGGCCACCACCATCGCGGGTGACGCCGGGGGCGAGCCTGGTCAGCCGACGGCGGCCAGGTCGGTGAGCCGGGCCAACGACTCCTCCAGATCGGCGCCGACCCGACGCAGGCCGAGCCGGAGCAGGGCGGCCTTGACCGGACCGGCCGGCCACCGTACGACGATCAGCCGTACGACGGTGCCGCCCTCCTCCTCGTCGGGAGTGAGCTGTACGTAGATCTCGGTGCGCGCCTCCGCTCGGGCGCCGGCACCCTTGGCGCGCTCGCGCCACCCGATCAGGGTCGGCTCCTGAAAGGCGATCACCTCGGCTTCGTGTGCCGAGCCGCGCCCGGCCTGGACCCGTTGCCGCCGTCCGAAGCCCTCACCCGAGAGCACTTCGGCCGCGCGAACCCCCGCCAGCCAGGCCGGCAGCTGCTCGGCCCGCTGTACGACGTCCCAGACCGCTTCCACCGGCGCCGCCACGTGCGCACTGCGTTCCACGAGGATCATTTCCGTCTTCCTCCAGTGAGGACATCCGCGATATTCCGCACTCTATGCGCAAATTCGGACGTACTGGGACGGGTTCGGAAAAAGACACGCCGAAAAGCATTGCGCGGACAGTCATGACGGCCTATAGCGCAATCCCGGCTCGCGTCCTAGAGTCCCGAACACGTTTCGCGTTGATCGGGAGGGCGTCATGCCGACCGCACCGCTGCCGCAGTTCCCCGCCGACTTCCGCTGGGGCGTTTCGACGTCGGCGTACCAGATCGAGGGCGCGGTCGGCGCGGACGGCCGCGGCGCGTCCATCTGGGACACCTTCGCCCACTCCCCCGGCCGCATCGCCGACGGCAGCACCGGCGACGTCGCCTGCGACCACTACCACCGCCACCGGGAGGACATCGGGCTCCTCGCCGGACTGGGCGTCACCGCCTACCGCTTCTCCGTCGCCTGGCCGCGGGTCCAGCCCACCGGCGCCGGGCCGGCCCACCCCACCGGGCTGGACTTCTACGACCGGCTCGTCGACGACCTGCTCGCCCACGAGATCGACCCGGTGGCCACCCTCTACCACTGGGACCTGCCCCAACCCTTGGAGGACGCCGGCGGCTGGCTCGCCCGGGACACCGCGGCCCGCTTCGCCGCGTACGCCGACCTCGTCGCCGCCCGCCTCGGCGACCGGGTCACGCTCTGGATCACCCTGAACGAGCCGTTCGTCCACATGAGCCTCGGCTACGGCACGGGCGAACACGCGCCCGGGCGGACGCTGCTCTTCGACGCCTTCCCGGCCGCCCACCACCAGCTGCTCGGGCACGGCCTGGCGGTCGCCGCGCTGCGAGCCCGCAGCGGCAGCCCGATCGCGATCGCCAACAACTACTCGCCGGTGCGGACCCTCGGCGGGACCGACGCGGACCGGACCGCCGCCGCCGCGTACGAGGCGCTGCACAACCGCCTCTTCACCGACCCGCTGCTCGGGCGGGGCTACCCGGACGGAACCGCCGGCGACCCGTCGGTGGTGCGCGACGGGGATCTCGCCGTCATCGCCGCCCCACTCGACGTGCTGGGAGTCAACTACTACAACCCGACCGGGGTACGCGCGCCGCAGGAGGGTTCCCCGCTGCCGTTCGAGCTGGTCCCGCTGGACGGCTACCCGAGGACGGCGTTCGACTGGCCGGTCGCCCCGGACGGGCTGCACGAGCTGCTCGGCTGGCTGCACCGCACGTACGGAGCGGCGCTTCCGCCCGTCGAGATCACCGAGAGCGGCTGCGCGTACGACGACGTGCCCGACGCCGACGGGCGGGTGCACGATCCGGAGCGCGTCGCGTACCTGGACGGGCACCTACGCGCCGTACGGGCCGCGCTCGACGACGGGGTCGACGTACGCGGGTACTTCGTCTGGTCACTGCTGGACAACTGGGAGTGGGCCGAGGGCTTCACCAAACGCTTCGGCCTGGTGCACGTCGACTACCGCACCCAGTCGCGTACGCCGAAGTCCTCGTACGCCTGGCTGCGGGACGTCATCGCGGCCGCGCGCCGGCAGTCGGCCCGGTGACCGCCGTCGACCCGACGCGCGCCGCCCTGCCGGCGGCGTTGGCCGAGCCGACGGTCCCGGTCCGGCGGGGCTGGATCGCGCTGGTCTTCGCCGCCAACCTCGGCGTCTGGATGGCCTTCTTCACCCCGATCCAGGTGCTGCTGCCGCAGCAGGTCGAGCGGATCTCACCGGGCGGCAAGGAGGAGCTGCTGGCCGTGGTCACCGGGCTGGGCGCCGTCGCCGCGGTGCTCGCGAACCCACTGGCCGGCGCCCTCTCCGACCGGACCTGCCTGCGTCTGGGCGGACGCGAGTTCGGCCGCCGGCACGTCTGGACCGTCGGCGGGGCCGTGCTCGGCGCGCTCGCCCTGGTGCTGCTCGCCCGGCAGCGCACCGTGCTGGGCGTGACGCTCGGCTGGGTCGCCACCCAGGTCTGCCTCAACGCCATGCTGGCCAGCCTCACCGCGGCCGTCCCGGACCGGGTGCCCGTGGCCCAGCGCGGCGGTGTCTCCGGCTGGGTGGGCATCCCGCAGGCGCTCGGGCTCGTGGTCGGCGCGGTGCTGGTCACCGCGGTGGTCACGGGCAACGCCGCCGGTTACCTGGCCATCGCTGTCGCGATGCTGGTGCTGGCACTGCCCTTCGCGCTGCTCACCGCCGACGACCCGCTGCCCCGGGCGCACCGGCCGGCGCTGCGGTCGCGCGCCCTGCTGGCCTCGATGTGGGTCAGCCCACGCCGGCACCCGGACTTCGCCTGGGCGTGGTTCACCCGGTTCCTCGTCCAGACCGGCAACGCCCTGGGCACCCTCTACCTGCTCTACTTCCTCACCGACGGGGTGCGGGTCGCGGACCCGGAGGGGTCGCTGCTGGTGCTCATCCTGCTCTACACGCTCGGCATGATGCTCACCGCGGTCGTCGCCGGCCGGCTCTCCGACCGTTCCGGGCGGCGCAAGGTCTTCGTGATCGCCTCCGGGTTGATCATGACGGTGGCGGCGCTGCTGCTCGCGGTCGCGCCGGTCTGGCCGATGGCCGTCGTCGCCGCGCTGCTGCTCGGCGCCGGCTACGGCGTCTACCTCTCGGTCGACGCGGCGCTCATCACCCAGGTGCTCCCCCGCGCCACCGATCGGGCCAAGGACCTCGGGGTGATCAACATCGCGAACTCGGCGCCGCAGGTGCTCGGCCCGGCGCTCTCCGCGCCGCTCGTCGTGCACCTGGGCGGATACCCGACGCTCTACGCCGTGACCGCGGCCGTCACCCTGCTCGGCAGCGCGCTGGTCGTGAAGATCCGCTCGGTGCCCTGACCGGACCCCTGGCCTAATAGGCTCGCGCAGCGCCGTAGGCTGGGGGCGTGACGGTACGTGTACGCTTCGCCCCTTCCCCGACCGGTATGTTCCACGTCGGCGGCGCCCGCTCGGCCCTGCAGAACTGGATCTACGCCAAGCAGCAGGGCGGGGTGTTCGTGCTCCGCATCGAGGACACCGACGCGGCCCGGAACAAGCCCGAGTGGACCGAGGGCATCCTCTCCGCGCTGGACTGGATCGGCATCGAACGCACCAGCTACGAGGGCCCGCACTTCCAGTCGGAGAACGCCCACGAGCACCGGGCGGCCGCGCAGCGGCTCTACGAGTCGGGCCGGGCGTACTACTGCGACTGCACCCGGGAGGACGTCCAGGCGCGCACCGGCTCGCAGTACGCCGGTTACGACGGCTACCACCGGGACCGAGGGCTCGGTCCGGGCGAGGGGCGGGCGCTGCGCTTCCGTACGCCCGACGAGGGCGAGACCGTGGTGGTCGACCTGATCCGGGGCGAGCCGACCTTCGAGAACAAGCTGATCGAGGACTTCGTCATCGCCCGCGGCGACGGCTCGCCGGTCTTCCTGCTGGCCAACGTCGTGGACGACATGGTCATGGGGATCACCCACGTGATCCGCGCCGAGGAGCACCTGCCGAACACCCCGAAGCAGCAGCTGCTCTGGGCCGCGCTGGGGGCCGAGCCGCCGATCTGGGCGCACGTGCCGGTGGTGGTCAACGAGAAGCGGCAGAAGCTCTCCAAGCGGCGGGACAAGGTCGCCCTGGAGGCGTACCGCGACGAGGGCTACCTCGCCGACGCGATGCGCAACTACCTCATGCTCCTCGGCTGGGCGCCCAGCGGCGACCGGGAGATCGTCCCGTGGTCCGTGATCGAGGAGGAGTTCCGGCTCGAGGAGGTCAACCCGTCGCCCGCGTTCTTCGACGAGAAGAAGCTGCGCGCGTTCAACGGCGATTACATCCGGGCGCTGTCGGTGGACGACTTCGTCGCGGCCTGCCAGCCGTGGCTCACCGGCACCGGCACAATCGCGCCGCCGCCCTGGCAGCCGGACGAGTTCGACCCGGCCGCCTTCGCCGCGGTCGCCCCGCTGGCCCAGACCCGCATCGCGGTGCTCAGCGAGATCGTGCCGAACGTCGACTTCCTGTTCCTGGCGGCCCCGACGATCGACGAGGCCGCCTGGACCAAGGCGATGAAGGAGGGCTCGGCGGACCTGCTCGACGCCGCGATCTCGGCGTTCGAGGCGCTGCCGTCGTGGAAGGCCGAGGCGATCAAGGCCACCCTGGAGGCGGTCGGCGCCGAGCGCGGGCTCAAGCTCGGCAAGGCACAGGCGCCGGTACGTGTCGCGGTGACCGGCCGGAGCGTGGGCCTGCCGCTCTTCGAGTCGCTGGAGGTTCTCGGCCGGGAGCGCGCCCTCACCCGACTGCGTGCCGCCCGGGTCCGCCTGGTCTGATCCCGACCCGCCCCTGCGGGTGACACCACCAGCCACGCTCCGCGTCCGGTGTGTAAAGGTCGCGGGTGGCCGGCGATCAGCGTGCGGCGGTCGGGCGGCTCACCGCCGGCCGCGGGCGGAACGTCGGCGGAACAGGAGACCGGCCGCCAGGGCGGCGAGCAGCACCAGCGCGCCGAGCGCCCAGAGCCAACCGCTGACGTCGTCACTCTCGCCGGCCGTGGGCACGGTGGCCGCGCTCGGGCTGGCGGCGTCCGGTCCCGCCGTCAGCGCCGGCCCGGACGTGGGAGTGGCGGGCGAGGCCGGTGCGCCGCCGGTCGTCGACGGGGTGGCGGACGGGTCGGCCGGAGACGCCGACGGGTCGGCCGGCGTGCCGGTGGTGAGGGTGAACCGCACCTCGCCGGAGATCGGGTGCCCGTCGCCGGACGCCACCCGGTAGCCGACGATGTAGAGCCCTGCCCGGCCCGGCCTGAACGGCACGCTCACCCGGCTGCCGGAGAAACGCGGCTCGCCGCCCGCGGCGACCACATTGTCCGGACCGGTGACTGTGATCTTCGTCGTAGCCGGATCCAGTCGGGACAGGAACCGGAGCTCGACCCGGGCCGGCGCGGCCGCGATCCGGGCGCCGTCGCGCGGATCGCTGCCGGTCAACGAGTTGTGCGCGGCCGCCGGCGCCGCCGGCAGAGCCAACGACACACCGAGCGCCACGCCGGATACCGCTAGCACGAGGCGTGCCACCCGTGCGACCCTGCCCCCCATGGAGACCTCCGTAAAGGTACGATCCGCCCGCTGATCAACGGCTGTTCGTTGGTCGAGCCGGGATCGCAGATAGTTCCAATTACTGTTCCACGAGCTGCAACCAATCGACATCTCACGGAGTCTTGAAGGGTGGCGTCCGGTCATCGGACCTGCTCGCCACCGCTGACGAGGTGTCCGACGCAGCGAGGCCAGCCATCGAACGGGGCGAGGAGGCGGCGATGGTCCGACAGGTGAGGCGAATGCTCGCCATGCTGGCCGGCGCGCTCACAGCCGCCCTGTCCGTCGGCTTGGCCGGCCCGGCGCACGCCGCGCCGAAACCGCCGCCACCGCCCGGAGTGGACGTCACCGGGGCGGGCCTCACGGAACCGTTGCGGCTGCGCCCGAACGGCCAGTCGGCGCACGTGACCGCCGTGATCGATCAGGTCAACTTCCTCGGCCGCACCGGCGCGGCCACCGGGCCGAAGCCGGCCGACCTCGGTCCGAAGTACACAATCGTCGTGCTCGCCGGGAACACCCCGAAGCAGACGTACGACCTGTACCCGAAGGCCGTCGGCGGGCCGAGGATCTACCGCCCGGCCAAGCAGCCCGACTCCCGCAAGACCAAAGCCGGCTGGTTCCTCGGCCGGCTCTCCATGTCCGAGACGCTGCGCAACGCGGGCGTCCCGCTGGAGCGGGAGTTCGACACGGTCAGCGGCGGGGTGGGCGGCGGTGAGCGGGTCATCCCCGAGGACGCGCTCAACCCCGCCCGGGACATCGACCAGGCGCTCGGCGACCTTCAGCGCCTGCTGCTCGTGAACGTGGCGGTGGTGCTCGTCATCACCTCCGGCCTCGCCGGGATCGCGCTGCTGATCCGCCGCCGCACCCGCTGACCATCACCGTGCCCGCCGACCGTTCCCGCGAGCGGCGGCGGGATCGGTGGCCGTCGAAGATCACGGCAGGTCAGCACCAGCGGCGCGGCGGGCGTTCCTGACGGGTGCCGCGCAGCGGCGGACGGACCGCCCCGTGCCGGTGCGCACCGGCCCAACCGGGAAGGTCGCTCCGGCACCCCGAGCGGGACGGCACCTGCTCCGGCTCGACGGGCGGGGCCGGCTCGTCGGCCCGCTGCCGCGGCACGGCGGCATCCTCCTCGGGCCGGTCGGCACCTCGCGCCGGCGCCGGCTCGGTCAGCCCCGACCGCCCCGCCGCCGGGTCCGCCGGGAACGAGGGCGAGGCACCGCCCAGGCGGCGGTGCTTCGCGGCCGCCTGCTGGTCGTAGCCCGGCCGGCACGGCTCCCCCTGGGCGCAGCCGTGATCGGCCTCCCCCTGCGCCATCCCGGTCTCCTCACACTCGCGATCGCACCTCGGCGGTAGCGCCGAGGTGCCCTGCCACCGTACTGGCCGCCCCCGACGGCTGCGCGGGGGCGTACCGGGGTCCCCCGCCACGTGGACCTGCCCCGCGTACCACCTTCGGCGGAGCCGGACCAGCTCCGGACTCCTCCCGTGGGCGGAGGGTGGGCGGCTGTGGATGTGGTGGGATCGGGCCATGCGACTGCCCCCGTGGCTCCGCTCCGGCACCCGCGGCCGGGACCTCGCCCTGGCCGGTGCATCGCTCGCCGGCGGGCTGGTCCTGTTCGCCCTGGGCATCCAACGACAGATCTCCTGGGACCCCGGCCTGCCCGACGCGCTGTTCCTGCCGCCCCTGGTCGCGGCCTGTGTGGCGGTCGGCCTGCGCCGCGTCGCCACCCGGGCCAGCCTGGCGATCGGCACCGTCGCGGTCGTGGCCGACCTGCTGCTCGGCGCCTCCCTGGGCACGGTGCTCGTCTACACCCAGGTCCTCTACGACTCCTGCGTGTACGGCTCGCGGCGCACCTGGCGGTGGCTGCTGCGCATCACCGTCGGGCTGAGTGTGCTGAGCACGGCGCTCGGCGTGCTGCTGGTCGGCAACTGGCGCGGTGTGGGCTTCGGTACGCCGTTCGTGATCGCCGGGGTGATGCCCGTGCTCACCGGGATCAGCGTGCGGCAGTACCGCGACCAGGCGGCGGCCGAACGGACCCGGGCCGAGCAGACCGCGCGCCTGGTCGAACTGGACCGGCGGCAGGCGGTCGCCGCGGAGCGCGCACGGATGGCCCGCGAGCTGCACGACGTGATCGCCAACCACCTGAGCGCGGTGGCCATCCACGCGACGGCCGCCCTCTCCGTGCCGGGGCTCGACCGGACGCAGGTCGACTCGGCGCTGCGGGTGATCCGGGAGAATAGCGTGCAGGGGTTGACCGAGATGCGGCAGATGATCGGTGTGCTGCGCGCTCCGGCGGAGCCGCCCGCGACCGACGGCGGCGACCCCGACGGAACCGTCCCGGCCCGGCTCGGCGAGTTGGACCGGCTGGTCGAGCGGGCCCGGGCCGCGGGGCTGGCCGTCCGGGTCAGCACGACGGGAGAGCCGCACGGTCTGCCGGTCGGCGTCGACCTCGCCGCGTACCGGATCGTGCAGGAGTCGCTGACCAACGCGCTCAAGCACGGCAGCGGTGAGGCCGATCTGGAGATCACGTACCGGCCTGCGGAGGTGGTGGTCACGGTCGAGAACCCGGTCCGCACCGGTCGCGGCGGCCTGCCCGGGGCGGGCGCCGGCCTGATCGGCATGCGGGAACGGGCGGTGCTGCTGGAGGGCCGGTTCGCCGCCGGCCCGCAGGACGGTCGCTGGCGGGTCCAGGCCGCCCTGCCGGCCGCCCGGCAGCCGTCGTGACCGGCCACGGCGCCCCTCCGGCACCGGCCGACGAGCCGCCGGGCGAGCTGCGGAGGGGCCCGGCCGGGGAGGCGGCGAGCGAGGGCAGCGGCCCGCCGACGGCGTCGACCGCCACGACCGCGCGGGTGGTGCTCGCCGACGACCAGCCGGCGGTCCGGGCGGGACTGCGGCTGATCCTGACCGCCGCTGCGGACATCGACGTCGTCGGCGAGGCCGGTGACGGTGACGAGGCCGTACGGCTCTGCCGCGAGTTGCGCCCGGACGTCGCGGTGCTCGACATCCGCATGCCGCGCCGGGACGGCGTCGCGGCGACCCGGGAGATCGTCGCCGGGGGGCTCGCCGACGTGCTGGTGCTCACCACCTTCGACCTCGACGAGTACGTCTTCGGCGCGCTGCGCGCCGGGGCCGCCGGCTTCCTGCTCAAGGACACCGACGCGGCCGGTCTGCTGGCGGCGGTGCGGGCGGTGGCCCGGGGCGAGGGTGTGATCGCGCCGGCGGTGACCCGGCGGCTGATCCGGGCCTTCGCCGCCACCGCCCCGGCCGCGAGCCGGACGGTCGTGGACGGGCTCACCCGGCGGGAGCGGGACGTCCTGTCCTGCCTCGGCCTCGGCCTGTCCAACCAGCAGATCGCCGACCGGCTGGCGATGGCGGAGAGCACCGCCAAGACCCACGTGAGCCGGATCCTGGCCAAGCTGGAGCTGCGCAGCCGGGTACAGGCGGCCATCCTGGCCCAGGAGTTGGGGCTGCCGGAGCCCCCGACCGGCTGACCCCCCCCGGCCGGTGCCGCGCCGGTCGGCCCGCCCGAGCGGCGACCTCCGGCCCACCCGCCGGGGCGGCGCTGGTCAGGCCGTGTGTCAGGCTGGTGTGGTGGGGAACGAGCCGGGCGACGGAGACTTGACGGCCACGCTGCGCCGCATCGAGCGGGCGGCGGGCGCGCTCGCCACGGCGAGCGTCGCCCGGATGGACGAGACGCTGCCCTGGTTCCGCGCCCTCCCGGCCGACCAGCGTTCCTGGGTCATGCTTGTCGCCCAGGCGGGTGTCCGCTCCCTGGTGCAGTGGCTCGGCTCCGGCGGTGGCAGCGCCGACAGCACCCAGGAGGTCTCCGACGAGGTCTTCGCGGCCGCCCCGCAGGCGCTGGCGCGCTCGATCACTCTCCAGCAGACGGTGGCACTGATCAAGGTGACCATCGACGTCGTGGAGGAGCAGGTGCCCCACCTCGCCGCGGAGGGCGAGCAGCAGCAGCTCCACGACGCGGTGCTGCGTTTCTCCCGGGAGATCGCCTTCGCCGCGGCCCGGGTGTACGCCCGGGCCGCCGAGTCGCGCGGCGCCTGGGACGCCCGGTTGCAGGCGCTGCTGGTGGACGCGCTGCTGCGGGGGGACTCGCCGGACGTCTTGGCCAGTCGCGCGGCCGCGTTGGGCTGGGCGGACGCCCCGCCGGTCGCGGTGGCGGTCGGACGTTCCCCGGGCGGAGAGGTCTCCGCCGTGCTGCACACCGTCTACCGGCAGGCCCGCCGGATCGGGGCCGAGGTGATCGGGGGCGTGCACGGGGACCGGCTGGTCGTCGTGCTCGGCGGCGCCGACGATCCGCTGGCGGCCACCCGGAAGCTGCTGAGCGCGTTCGGTGAGGGGCCGGTGGTGGTCGGCCCGGCGGTGCCGAGCCTCGACGCGGCGGCCGAGTCGGCCCGGGCCGCGCTGGCCGGCTTCCGGGCGGCTCCGGCCTGGCCGGGCGCTCCCCGGCCGGTGGCCGCCACCGAACTGCTGCCGGAGCGGGCCCTCGCGGGGGACGCGGAGGCCCGCCGGCGACTGCGGCACGACGTGTACGGGGTGCTGATCCGCGCCGGCGGCGAGCTGCTGGAGACGTTGGACGCCTTCTTCGCCGCCGGTGGCACGTTGGAGAGTGCCGCGCGGGCGCTCTTCGTGCACCCGAACACCGTGCGGTACCGGCTGCGCCGGATCGCCGAGGTGACCGGGTTGTCGCCGCTCACCGCACGGGACGCCTTCGCGCTCCAGGTGGCGTTGACGGTCGGCCGGCTCGACCCGGTGGCCCCGCCAGTCCCAACTCAGACAATGGGCTCAACTTCCGGCAAAACCTCACAGACAGGTGATGATCACCGCCGATCTTTGTAGGATCCCGCCAAAGGTTCTAGTGTGGTTTGGTCGGGGGCGGCACAGCGCTACCCGCGCGTATCCGGAAGAGTCGTAGTCGTGCTGGCCGTACTTTCCCCCGGGCAGGGTTCCCAGAAGCCCGGCTTCCTGACCCCCTGGTTGGACCTGCCCGGCGCTGAGGCGCGACTGCGCTGGTTCTCCGCGCTCACCGGCGTCGACCTGGTGCACCTCGGCACGGCGGCCGACGCCGACGAGATCAAGGACACCGCCCGTACCCAGCCGCTGCTGGTGGCGGCCGCGCTGCTCGCCGCCGAGCACCTGCCGATGCAGGACGTGCGGGTCACCGCCGGGCACAGCGTCGGCGAGCTCGGCGCCGCCGCCCTCGCCGGCGTGCTCTCCGCCGAGGCCGCGATCACGCTGGCCGGCGTACGCGGCCGGGAGATGGCCGCCGCCTGCGCGCTGGAGCCGACCGGGATGGCCGCCGTGCTGGGCGGGGACCCCGACGGGGTGGTCGCCGCGATCGAGGCGCACCAGCTCTACCCCGCCAACCGCAACGGCACCGGCCAGATCGTCGCCGCCGGGGCGCTGGAGAACCTCGACAAGCTCGCCGCCGAGCCGCCCGCGAAGGCCCGGATCATCCGCCTCCAGGTGGCCGGCGCGTTCCACACCCCGTACATGGCGCCAGCGGAGAACGCGCTCGCCGCGGTGGCCGGCGGGATCACTCCGGCCGACCCGGCCCGCGTCCTGCTCTCCAACCTCGACGGCACCGCCGTCGCGCACGGCGGGGAGCTGGTGCAGCGCCTGGTCCGCCAGGTCACCGCCCCGGTCCGCTGGGACCTCTGCATGCGTACGCTCGCCGACCTCGGCGTCACCGGGGTTATCGAACTGCCGCCGGCCGGCACGCTGGCCGGGCTGATCAAGCGGGAGTTCAAGGGCGGCAACGCGCCGGAGATCGTCACGCTGAACACCCCGGACGACCTGCCCGCCGCGCGCGACCTGATCGCGCGGGTCGGCGGGGAGCGGTGAGCGCGAGCAACGAGCCGGGACCGCGGATCCCGCGGTCCCGAACGAACGACACCACGGCGAGCGCGAGGAATGAGACGATCCCGCGGGCCCCGCAGTCGCGAACGAAAGGCAGGAACTGATGGCCGGAAGCCGGATCGTCGCCCTGGGGCACTACCAGCCCTCGCGGGTCGTCACCAACGACGAGCTCGCCCAGATGGTCGACACGAGCGACGAGTGGATCCGCGACCGGGTCGGCATCGCCACCCGACGGATCGCCGGTGACGAGACGGTGGCCGACATGGCCGCCGCCGCCGCCGGCAAGGCGCTGGCGAACTCCGGCCTCACCGCCGCCGACATCGACCTGGTCGTGGTCGCCACCTGCACGTCGGTCGACCGCAGCCCGAACGTGGCCTGCCGGGTCGCCGCCAAGCTCGGCGTCAACGCGCCCGGGGCGTACGACATCAACACCGCCTGCTCGGGCTTCTCGTACGCGCTGGGCACCGTCGACCACGCGATCCGGGCCGGTGCGGCGCGCAACGCGATCGTCATCGGCGCGGAGAAGCTCTCCGACTTCACCGACTGGACCGACCGCTCGACCTGCATCATCTTCGGCGACGGCGCGGGCGCCGCGGTCGTGACCGCCACCGGTGACGACGAGCCCACCGGAGTCGGCCCGGTGCTCTGGGGCTCCGTGCCCGAGAAGAGCGACGCGGTCCGGATCGAGGGCTGGCGCGCGTACGTGCAGCAGGAGGGCCAGACGGTCTTCCGCTGGGCGACGACCGCGCTCGCCCCGCTGGCGCTGCAGGCCTGCGAGCGGGCCGGGGTGGCCCCGTCGGAGCTGGCCGCGTTCGTGCCGCACCAGGCGAACGCCCGGATCATCGACGGCATCGCGAAGCGGCTCGACATCCCCGACGCGATCATCGCGAAGGACATCGTCGAGTCCGGCAACACCTCGGCGGCGAGCGTGCCGCTGGCCCTCTCCAAGCTCGTCGAGCGACGGGAGATCCCGTCCGGGGCCCCGGTGCTGCTCTTCGGCTTCGGCGGTGGCCTGACCTACGCGGGTCAGGTCGTCCGCTGCCCTTGAGACCCGACTCGGCGCGCAGCGTCGAGGCGAAACGTCGGCGGCGAGGCCGCCCGACGAGATCAACCCGATGAGAGGAACCGACAGTAATGACCCGTGAAGAGATCACCGCCGGCCTCGCCGAGATCCTCGAGGAGGTTGCCGGGGTGAACCCGGACGACGTGGCCGAGGGGAAGTCCTTCACCGACGACCTGGACGTCGACTCGCTCTCCATGGTGGAGGTCGTGGTGGCGGCCGAGGAGAAGTTCGGCGTCAAGATCCCGGACAACGAGGTGCAGAACCTCAAGACCGTCGGTGACGCGGTCAGCTACATCGAGGCGCAGTCCTGATCATGACTCGCCCCGACGTCGTCGTCACCGGGCTCGGCGCGACGACCCCGCTCGGCGGGGACGTCGCGTCGACCTGGGACGCCATGGTCGCCGGCCGCTCCGGGGTGAGCCCGCTCACCCAGGAGTGGGCGGCGCAACTGCCGGTCCAGATCGCCGCGCAGCTCGCCGTCGAGCCCTCGGAGGTGCTGGACCGCGTCCGGCTGCGCCGGCTGGACCGCTCCGAGGCGATCGCCCTCATCGCGGCGCAGCAGGCCTGGGCGGACGCCGGGCTGGCCGACTCCGGGCTGGACCCGGAGCGGCTGGCGGTGAGCGTCGGCTCCGGCATCGGTGGCGCGACCACCCTGCTCGCCCAGGACGACATCCTCGAGGCGTCCGGCCCGCGCCGGGTGTCTCCGCACACCGTGCCGATGCTGATGCCGAACGGCCCGGCCGCCTGGGTCGGGATCGAGGTCGGCGCCAAGGCCGGCGTGCACTCGATGGCCAGCGCCTGCGCGACCGGTGCGGAGGCGATCGCGCTCGGCCTGGACATCATCCGGTCCGGCCGGGCCGACGTGGTGGTCGCCGGTGGCACCGAGGCCGTCGTCCATCCGCTGCCGATCGCCGGCTTCGCCTCCATGCGGGCGATGTCCACCCGCAACGACGAGCCGGAGAAGGCCTCCCGGCCGTGGGACAAGGGTCGGGACGGCTTCGTCCTCGGCGAGGGCGCGGGTGTCCTCGTCCTGGAGCGGGCCGATCACGCGGCTGCCCGTGGGGCCCGCGTGTACGCCCGGGTGGCCGGCGCCGGCATCACCTCCGACGCGTTCGACATCGTCCAGCCGCACAACGAGGGCGAGGGCGCGATCCGGGCGATCTCGAAGGCGATCGCCGACTCGGGTGTCGCCAAGCAGGACATCGTGCACGTCAACGCGCACGCCACGTCGACCCCGATCGGCGACATGCTGGAGATCGGCGCGCTGCGCAAGGCGCTCGGCGACCACCCGGTGCTCTCCGCGACCAAGTCGATGACCGGGCACCTGCTCGGCGCGGCCGGCGCGCTCGAGTCGATCGCCACCATTCTCGCCATCCGCGACGGTGTCGTCCCGCCGACGATCAACCTCGACGACCCGGACGAGGCCCTCACCCTGGACGTGGCCGCGCACAAGGCGCGCACCATGGAGATCCCCGCCGCGCTGAACAACGCGTTCGGCTTCGGTGGACACAACGTGGCGCTCGTCTTCACGCGGGCCTGAGCAGAGTCCGGGCGCCAAGCGCCCACCGCGACACCCCCGGTAACGACTGGTACCCGTCGAGGGCCCGCGCTCAGTGAGCGCGGGCCCTCTCCCGTCGTCAGCCCTGGTTGCGCGGGTGTCGCCGCGCGGTCCGCTCGTTGCCTCGACGGTAGTTGCCGGTCCACCGCGCCATCACCGGCTGCGGGTCGTCGCCGACCTCGGCGAGGAACCTCGCGGCCCGACCGCCGCGCAGGGTGGCGGCGGCCCGCCCGTGGTGCCAGATCACCACGGTGCCGTCGGCCCGTTCGACGTACCGGAATCCCTGCGCCTGCGCCATCCGGTGAGGGTGCCAGGACACCCCGGAGGGCGCGACCCGATTCTCCGCCGGTCGGGTTGACTCTCCAGTGGCTGGAGACGGGAGGCTGACCGCTGTGAACGACCGCACCGACCTGCTCGGCATCGGGGAACTCGCCCGCCGGACCGGTCTCACCGTCCGGACCATCCGGTTCTGGTCCGACCTGGGGCTGCTGCCGCCGACCGCCCGTTCGGCAGCCGGCTACCGGCGCTACGACGCGGCCGCGGTGGCCCGGCTGGAGCTGCTGAGCAGCCTGCGGGAACTGGGCATCGGTCTGGACGACGTGCGCCGGATCCTGGACCGGCAGGCGAGCGTGCAGGACGTGGCGCGGGCGCACCTGCGGGCGACGGACGCGGAAATCCGTACGCTGCGACTGCGCCGGGCGGTGCTGCGGTCGGTCACCCGACGTGGCAGTACGACCGAGGAGTTGAGACTCATGAACGACCTGGCCCGGCTCTCCGCGCGGGAGCGGCAGCAGATCATCGACGACTTCGTGGCCGAGGTGTTCGCCGACGTGGACGGCCCCCCGGCCGGGCTGGCGCAGGCCATGCGGGCACTCCCCGCGGAACTGCCCGACGAGCCCACCGACGAGGAGGTGGACGCCTGGCTGGAGCTGGCCGAACTGGTCGCCGACCCGGACTTCCGCCGCCGGGTACGCGAGATGGCGGTGGCCGGGACGACCGACGAGCCGCCGCCACCGCCGGAGCCGATGACGAGACTCGAACTGGCCCGGGCGGCCCTGACGGCCGGGATCGAGCCGGCCTCGCCGGAGGGGCAGGCGGTGCTCGACGAGCTGGTGGACCCGTCGCTCACCCCGCAGGGGCGGCGGGAGCTGGCCGACGCTCTCGCCACCTTCACCGACCGGCGCGTCGAGCGGTACTGGCAGCTGATCGGGGTGCTCAACGGCCGGGAGCAGTTCCCGCCCGCCGTACCGCCGGTGGAGTGGCTGATCGCGGCGCTGCGCACGCCGCGTTGACGGCCCGGCGGACGCGCCGCCGGCGGTTCGCCTTCCCGTTGCTCAGGCGTCGAATCGAATGGCTACGATGCCGGCGTGTCCGACGACACCAGACCGGCGTCCGAGCCCAGCGGACAGCGGTTCGTGGTGTGCGGCGACGGCGCCCTGGCCCGCCGTCTGGTCGGGGAGCTCGTCGACCGGTACGGGGTGCGGGTCACGGTGGTGCTGCCGTCGCTGAACGACAACCACGCCCCCGACATCGCGGAGTTCGGGCCGCAGACCGGCCGGCCTGAGCTGCGGCCGGAGGTCCTGGTGGCCCGGCGGCTGACCGTGGAGGTGCTGCAACGCGCCGGGGTGGCACAGGCGGCGGCGGTGGCGTTGGTCGCCGACGACGACGTCACCAACGTGGACGGCGCGATGATCGTCCGTGAGCTGAACCCGGACGTACGGTTGGTGGTCCGGCTGTTCAACCCGGTGCTCGGCGAGGGTGTCGCCACCATGCTGGGCGACTGCGCCGTCCTCTCCGGCTCCGAGATCGCCGCCCCGGCGTTCGTGGCCGCCACGCTGGGCGACGAGGCCCCGGCGTACCTGCGACTGCCCGACGACGAGCTCGTCCGGGTGGCCGATCGGCGCACCCTCGACGAGGCCGCCGAGATCGTCTGCGGGCTGGCGTACACCGGTGGGCCGGAGCCGGTGCGGCTGCCGGCGGACGAGGCCGAGGCGGACCTGGTCCTCGTCCGGACGTACGGGCGGCCCCGCGCCGAGCCGCCACCGCGACGCCGGCCACGTCTGCTGCGCAGCACCGCGCTGGTCCTCGGGCGCAACCTGCGGTTGGCCCTGGCCGGTATGGCCCTGCTCTTCGCGGCCGCCGGCGCGGTGCTCGCGTACGCCCGTGGTCTGGCCCCGGCCGAGGCGGCCTACGTCGTGCTGCTCACCGCGCTCGGCGGCGCCGAGGCCGATCCGGCGGCCCCGCTCGCCGAGAAGGTGACCGCCGTCGTACTGGTGATCGCGGGTGTCGCCATCGTCCCCACGGTCACCGCGCTGGTCGTCGACGCGCTCGTGCACGCCCGGCTCAAGGTGGCCGCGGGCGGGCTCGTCGACGCGGTCGCCGGGCACGTGATCGTGGTCGGCCTGGGCAACATCGGCACCCGGGTGCTCCAGGAGCTGCACTCGTCGGGCCTGCCGGTGGTCGGCGTCGACCGGGCGGAGTCGGCGCGCGGGGTGGCCGTCGGGCGCGAGCTGGGGCTGCCCGTGATCATCGGGGACGCGACGAGTCCGGAGACGCTGCGCGCCGCGTCGGTGCAGACCTGCCGGGCGCTGGTGGTGCTCACCAGTGACGACGTGACGAACCTGGAGACCGCGCTGTCGGGTCGCTCGGCGCACGCCGCGGCCCGGGCCGCCACCGGTCGCCCGGGCGGATCGCCGCGGGTGGTGCTCCGGCTCTTCGACGACGGCTTCGCCCAGCGGGTGCAGCGGAGCTTCGGCCTGACCCACTCGCGCAGCGTGTCGTACCTCGCGGCACCGGCGTTCGCGGCCGCCATGATGGGTCGGGAGGTGATCGACACCATCTCGATCGGCCGCCATCTGCTGCTCGTCGCCGAACTCCCGGTCGGCGCGGGCTCAGATCTGGAGGGCCGGTTCTGCCCCGACCTCTCGCGGCCCGGCGAGGTCCGGGTGATCGCGATGCGTACCGGCCGGGCCGGGCAGACCATCTGGTCGTTGCCGGGACGACGCCCGCTGGTCCGCACCGACCGGCTCGTCGTGGTGGCGACCCGGGCCGGTCTCGCCGCGCTGCTCCCCCGGGCGGTACCGAGCGCCGACCCGCCCGCGCTGGTCGAGCCGCCGCCGTTGCGCCTGCTCGCCGCGCGGGCCCCGGGCCGACCGGCGGAGCACCCCGATCCGGACGCCCCGGGCCGTACGGAGCCCTGAGCGGGTCAGCTGTCGCAGGTGGTGGCGGGTAGGCCGGTCACCTTGACCGGGGAACGACCGCCGGGGCGGGCCTTGCCGGCGAGCACCGCCGCCAGCCCGTTCATGGCCGCCCGGCTGGACGAGTAGGTCGCCAGCAACGTCGGCGACGTGGCCTTGGCCAGCACGTACGGGGTGTCCATGGCGACCGTCACGGCGGCGTCGGCGCGCAGGTCGCCGGTGCCGTCGCCGTAGCCGACCAGGTGCACCACGGTGCCGCCCTCGGGCACCACCCGCACCCCGGCCGCCTTCAGCGCGTCGGTCAGCAGCGCCCGGGTGTGGTCCCGACCGTCGGAGGAGGTGACGGTGACCGGCCCGGTGACCGGGGTGGTGCCGCAGGAGCCCCGCAGGACCGTCACCGCCGCGGCGGCGAGCGCGTCGGCCGCCGCGCGGTGCGCCGGGTCGTCGAGCGTCGACATGTCGGGCGCCGCCGTACCGGCCAGCCGGAACTTCATGGTCAGCACCCGGGTCACCGCGTCGAGGAGCCGGGCCCGGGGCAGCGATCCGTCGCGCAGCGCGGCGAGCAGCCCGTCGTACGCCTGGCCGACGTTCGGGGTCATCAGGATGAGGTCGTTGCCGGCGTTGAGGGCACGCACGGCGGCCTCCCCGGGTGACCAGCGCTTGGCCGGCGCCATGTTCATGCCGTCGGTGATCACGACACCCTGGAAACCGAGCTGGCCGCGGAGCACGTCGGTGAGGAGCTTGTGCGAGAAGGTCGCCGGCGTGCCGGGGTCGACCGACCGGGCGTCGAGGTGGGCGGACATCACCGCCATGGTGCCCGCGTCGATGCCCGCCTTGAAGGGCGGCCACGCCTCGGCCTCCAGCTTCGCCCGCGGCTGGGTGAGCACCGGCAGCTCCTTGTGGGAGTCGTCGGCGCTGTGCCCGTGCCCGGGGAAGTGCTTCAGGGTGGCCGCCACCCCCGCGCTCTGCAGGCCCCGGACGGCGGCGCCCACCTGCGGCGAGACGCGCTCCTGGTCGGCGCCGAACGAGCGGGATCCGATCACGGTGCTGCGGGTGGCGAGCACGTCGGCGACGGGCGCGAAGTCCAGGTTGATGCCGAGCGCGGCCAGTTCGCTGCCGGCGGCCCGCCAGGCCGCCTCGGTCAGCGCCGGGTCACCCGCCGCCCCGGCGGCCAGGGCGCTGGGCAGCGCGGTCACCCGGTCGGTGATCCGGGTCACCACGCCGTACTCCTGGTCGGTGCCGATCAGGAACGGCGCGGCGCCGGTGGGCAGCCCGGCCGCCGCGTCGCGCAGCCCCGTGGTCAGCTTCCGGACCTGGTCCGCGCTGTCGACGTTGGTGGTCTCCTGGTTGCCCTGGGTCGGGTCGTCGGCGCTGAAGCCGACCAGGATCAGCCCGCCGAGGCGGTACTTGGCGATCATCTCGGCGGGGGTGTCCACCCCGGCGAGCCCCTGGTTGCCGGCGGCCGAGCCGGCCGAGACCTCGGTGGCCGCGTTGCCGTAGGCGTACGGCATCAGCACCTGCCCGACGAGGTCCTCGTCCGCCAGGGTCACGGCCAGGGCGGTGGCGCGGGCCGCCGGGTCGCTGGCCTGCGGCGTCGACGGGGCCGACGGGGCCGCAGGGGAGGACGGGCGCTCCGCGGACCCCGAGCAACCGGCGAGGAGCAGGGCGGTCAGGGCTGTGGCGGCGACGACGGCGCGGTGGGGGCGAATGGACACGCCGCCTATCCCACCAGTTCACCGCGTATCGGGGCAACTCGGCCCAGCCGCCGCCGACCCGCACCGACCGCCGCCGGCACCAGGAGGTACGCGCCGCAGCGGCCCGTCAGCCGACCCGGGTGAGCAGGGTCACCGGCGCGCCGTCGCCGGCGTAGCGGTAGGGCTCCAGCTCCGCGTCCCACGCCGTGCCGAGCGCCTTCTCGATCGCGTGCGTGATCGCCTCCGGCGCACGGGCGGTGGCCAGGATGCTGCGCAGCCGGTCCTCGCCCAACTGGATGTCGCCGGCCGCACCGACCGTGGCGCGGAAGAGGCCCCGCCCCGGCACGTGCATGAAGCGCTCACCGTCGGTGCCGGGACTCGGCTCCTCGGTCACCTCGAAACGGATCATGGGCCACTGCCGGAGGGCAGCAGCCAGTTCGGCGCCCGTCCCCGGACGGCCGGTCCACCCGCACTCGGCCCGGCGGGCGCCGGGATCGACGGGCTGTGCGGTCCACTGCAGGTCGACCGGCGCGGCTAGGACGCGCGCGATCGCCCACTCGACGTGCGAGCACACGGCGAGCGGGGTCGAGTGGACGTATACGACGCCACGCGTTGGCACGGTGACCTCCCGGAGAGCGAGGTGCGTCTTCCCCTACGACCTCGACCACCCGAGTGGTTCCTGCGACACATGATGACTCCTGTGACGCATGGTGCGCCAGGGAATCGGAAAATTCACCGGGAAGAGCCGCCGGAATAGCCGCAAGGGTGGTGGCCGTTGGAACCCACGACGCCGCGATGACCAGCCAGGGATCGTGGTCGTGTACAGTTCCATCGGCGGCTTGTGCCGCGCACGTCTTCTGCGGGCCCATCCATCCGGAGTCGTCCGCACAGCCCCCGGACGTTCCAGTCCTCCCGTACGTCTTGCAAGGAGTACCTCCGTGGCGAGCAACACCTCTAAGACCGCGCGCGCGTCCGTCCGGGCCGGCCAGGCTGGCCAGGGTGGCGCCCTCAGCGTGCTGGGCGAGTTCAAGTACCTCATCCCGCTCAACGGCGGCAAGCACGCCTACGTGCGGAACCTGACCAACGGCAAGACCGCCCACCTGCGTACCGACTCCGAGGCCTTCGTCGAGGAGATCCGGACGCTGGCGGCCGCGGGCCACGCCACCAAGATCCGCGCCGAGCTGAACATGCTGGCCGAGGCGCACCCCGGTGACGGCTGGGACGCGACCGAGAAGCGCCTGGTCGAGGCCGGCGTCTTCGAGGGCTGAGCCCTCCCGCCGCGCAACACGTGACCGCCCGCCGGGACTTCCCGGCGGGCGGTTCTGCGTCTGCGGCCCCGGCCGGCCCCGTCCCCACCGGGCCACCGGCAGCCTCCTGCTCGACAGGCGCCGGCCGCCGGCCGCCGGATCTTCCCGCCCCGAGGGTTGGCGTGGTGTCATGGCGGGTAGCCGGTGTTACCACCGGGTACCCCGGTGGCGGGATCCACGCGGCCCGGGGAGGCGGCGATGCCGGAGCAGTCCGAGGTGCGCCTGACCGACGGCGTGCGCCTGCACGTCGAGACGTCCGGGCCGGCCGATGCCGAGGTCACGGTGATCCTGCTGCACGGCTGGACGCTGGACGCCCGGAGCTGGCATCGGCAGCTCACCGCGCTGGACGAGGCGGTCGGCACGGCGGTACGGCTGGTCGCGTACGACGCGCGCGGCCACGGCCGCTCCAGCTGCATGCCGCTGCGTACGGCCACCCTGGCCCAGCTCGGTGACGACCTCGCCGCGGTGATCGAGGCGACCGCCCCGACCGGTCGCGTCGTCCTGGTCGGGCACTCGATGGGCGGGATGACGATCATGGAGTACGCGCACCGGCATCCCGAGCACTTCGCGGCGCGTACGGCCGGCCTCGCCTTCGTCTCGACCACCGCCGAGGGGCACACGCACACCGTCTACGGACTCTCGTCCCGCATCGCCCGGCTCATCCGGCTCGCCGAGACCACCGGCGCCGGCGTACTGGCCCGCTGCGGATCGTGGCGGCCGCCACTGCCGCTGCTGCGGGCGCTGCGCCCGAGCATCCGGTGGCTGCTCTTCGGCGAGGAGTGCGACCCGGCCGACATCCGGCTGGTCACCTCGTCGGTGGCGCGCGCCACGCTCCGCTCGATCGGCGGGTTCCGCGCCTCCATCGGGGCACAGCACCGCCTGGACACCCTCGCCCAACTGGCCCACCTGCCGGCAGCCGCCCTCGTCGGGGACCGGGACCGGCTCACCCCGCCCCCGTGCGCCGAGTCGATCGCGGCCGTGCTGCCGAACACCGAGCTGACCGTCTGCCCCGGTGCCGGGCACATGCTGATGATGGAGCGCCCCGACGAGGTGAACGCCGCGCTGCTCGGGGTGGTCCGCCAGGTACTGGGCGGGCCGCGGCCCGCCGGGCGACTCGCGCCCGCCACCCCGGCCTGACGAGGGGCGACGGCGCACCTGGCGACGCGGCGCCACCGGTCGGGGCCGTACCCTCGTTCGGTTGGCCCGGCGTGCGGCCCGTGGTCTACCACGGTGCCCGCCGCCGGCGAGGGATCAGGAGCGAGCGTGACCGACCAGACCACCCTGGAGCAGGAGATCGCCGTCGAGCAGCGGCATCTCGACCGGGTGTACGCCCGACTCGCCGAGCTGCGGCGGTCGGCGGTCCGCGCCGAACGGGACGGCTACCGGCTCGCCCGGGTCGGGAACTTCGGCGCGCTGGTCGAGCGGGACGCCATGGTCTTCCACGCCGCCCAGCGGCGCCACGCCCTCGACGCCGAGCACGAGGGGCTGGTCTTCGGCCGGCTCGACCTGCGTGACCACCAGGTGCTGCACATCGGTCGGCTCGGCATCCGGGACGAGCACGCGGCGAGCCTCGTGGTCGACTGGCGGGCGCCTGCCGCCGCCGCCTTCTACCAGGCGACGCCGGCCCAGCCGCAGGGCGTGGTGCGCCGCCGGACGATCCAGTCGAGCGGGGAGCGGGTCGTACGGATCGAGGACGACCTGCTCGACCCGGGCGCCGCGCCGCCGGAGCTGGCGGTGGTCGGCGACGGCGCGCTGCTGGCCACGCTCTCCCGGGCCACCGGCCGGGGCATGCGGGACATCGTGGCCACCATCCAGCGGGAGCAGGACGAGGCGATCCGCTCCCCCGGCTCCGGAGTCACGATCGTCTCCGGCGGTCCCGGCACCGGCAAGACGGCCGTCGCCCTGCACCGGGCGGCCTACCTGCTCTACTCCGACCGCAGCCGGTACGCCGGCGGCGGCATCCTGGTCGTCGGCCCCTCCTCGGTCTTCGTCGAGTACATCGCCTCGGTGCTGCCCTCCCTCGGCGAGGAGACCGCCACTCTGCACTCCCTGGGCACGCTCTTCCCCGGGATGGGCGCGACCCGGACCGACCCGCCCGAGGTCGCCGCGGTGAAGGGCTCGCTGCGCATGCGCCGGGTGCTGGAGCGCGCGGTCCGGGACGCCGTACCGGACGGCCCGACGGAGCTGCGCCTGCTCTACCGGGGGGAGCTGCTGCGGCTGGAGCGGCGGGAGCTGGACGGGATCCGGGATCGCGCGCTGCCGCGGGGCGCCCGCCGCAACGAGGTGCGCCGAGCCGGCTTTGACGGTGTCTTCGCGGCGCTCTGGGCGCAGGCTCGCCGGCTGAACATCGGCCGGCTGCCGGAGCAGCGCGCCTTCGAGGACGAGATCGCCGACCGGCCGGAGTTCCGGGAGTTCCTCAAGGCGTGGTGGCCGCGGCTGCACCCCCGGCACGTACTGGGCTGGCTGGCGCGCCCCGAGCGGCTGCGCCGGTACGCCGGCGGCATCCTCTCCGGGGCGGAGATCCGGTTGCTGACGGAGGCGTACCGGACCCTGGACCCGGTCGGGCTGACGGTCGCCGACATCGCGCTCCTCGACGAGCTGGACGCGCTGCTGGGTAAGCCGGTGCGCCCGGCGCGGGCGAAGCGGGATCCGTTCCAGCTGGCCGGCGGGGTACGTGAGCTGAGCACGTACGCCGACCGGCAGCGGGCCGCCCGGGACGCGGCCCGGGAGCGTCCGGTCGACTACCGGGAGTATGCGCACGTGGTGGTGGACGAGGCGCAGGACGTGTCGCCGATGCAGTGGCGGATGATCGGCCGCCGCGGCCGCCTCGCGTCCTGGACCGTGGTGGGCGATCCGGCGCAGACGGCGTGGACCGGTGATCCGGCGGAGCTGACCCGCGCCCGGGACCAGGCGCTGGGCCGCCGTCGCCGGCACCACTTCACGCTCACCACCAACTACCGCAACTCGGCGGAGATCTTCGCGGTGGCGGCGGCCGAGATCCGGCGGCTCGACCCGGAGTTGGCCCTGCCCACCGCGGTCCGCTCCACCGGTGTCGACCCGGTCGAGCTGGCCGTACCGGTCGCGGAGCTGGAGCGCGCGACGGTGTCGGCGGCCGCCGCCCTGCTGGACGACGTGGAGGGGACCGTCGGCGTGATCACGCCGGTCCCCCGCCGCGACGAGGTGGCGGGCTGGCTGGGCGGGTTGGGCGGCTCCCGCCTCCAGGTGGTGACCAGCCTGGAGGCGAAGGGTATGGAGTACGACGGGGTGGTGCTGGTCGCGCCGAGCGAGATCCGCGCGGATCCCGGCTCGGGCGTCCGGACGCTCTACGTGGCGCTCTCCCGCGCCACCCAGCGGCTGAGCACGATCGACCCGACCGGCTGACCGCTCGCCCGGCCGTTCCCGATCGGGCCTCGCGCTCGGCCGAAGGTTGCATACATTGCGATGTGAGCATATGTTTGATCGGTCCGAACCGTCGGCGGAGGGTGGTTTCGTGGGCGCAGGGCATGACCACCACGGGTCGGTGGCGAACGCCGCCGCGCACCACCGTGGCCGGCTCTGGGCGGCGCTCGGCCTGCTGAGCGCCCTGATGGTGGTCGAGGCGGTGGCCGCGTTCCGCACCGGCTCGCTGGCCCTGCTCTCCGACGCCGGGCACATGTTCACCGACGTGCTCGGCATCGGCATGGCCCTCGCCGCCATCACCGCCGCCCAGCACACCAACCGGGACCCGCAGCGCACCTTCGGCCTCTACCGCCTGGAGGTGCTGGCCGCGCTCGCCAACGCCGTCCTGCTCTCCGGGGTCGCGGTCTACGTGGTGGTCGAGGCCGCCGGCCGGTTCGGTGACCCGCCGGAGGTGCTCGCCGGCCCGATGCTGGCGGTGGCCGTGCTGGGCCTGCTGGCCAACGTGGTCGCCTTCGCCCTGCTGCGGCCCGGGGCCCAGGAGAGCATCAACCTCCAGGGCGCCTACCTCGAGGTGCTCGGCGACCTGCTCGGCTCGCTCGGCGTGATCGGCGCGGCGCTGCTCATCACGGTGACCGACTGGTGGTGGGCCGACCCGCTGGTGGCGATCGCCATCGGCGTCTTCATCCTGCCGCGCACCTGGCGGCTCGGTCGGGCCGCGGTCCGCATCCTCGTCCAGGCCGCCCCGAAGCACCTCCAGGTGACCGCGGTGCACGACCGGCTCGCCGCCGTGCCCGGCGTGGCCGGCGTCCACGACCTGCACGTCTGGACGCTCACGTCAGGCATGGAGGTGGCCTCCGCGCACCTCACCACGACCTCCGGCGCCGACGTCGGCACGGTACTCACCGCCGCGCGTACCGCCCTGCACGAGGACTTCCACATCGAGCACGCGACGTTGCAGATCGAGCCCGGCGCGACGCCTGGGGCCTGCGGGTCCTGTGAGTGGTAATGAGCACAACCTTAATTTTCAGCGTGTATTGTCCGGTTATGCCGGAATTGGCGGTGACCACAGCGGCACCGAGAGTCACATCTGCTGCGCGGGGCTCTCTGGCACCGGTAGTCTCGGCTCCGGCCTCCGGCAGGTGGCGCCCGTCGGCGCCAGCGGTGGCCGTCGCCTAATCGCCGACGTTCGGCGAGCCGGGGAACCATGTTCCTGGGGTGCATCCGCGCGAGCGGTAGGGATCTTCCGTCCCGAACCCGTCAGCTAACCCGGTCGGCGGCTGACGGAAGGACATGTGCATGCCTGTAGTGGCACCCGTACGACGACGCGCCGCCCGGATGGCGGCCCTGATCGCCGCGACGCTCGCCCTCGCCGTCGTGGTCACCCCCGCCGCCGCGGCCGCTCCCCCGGCGGCCCTGCCCGCCGCCGTTCCGCACAACGACGCCGAAGGCGGAACCCCCGCGCTCCGCGCCCAGCTCGACGCGGCGAGCAAGGGCTGGCTCGACGCGAAGGCGGCCCTCGCCCGCTCGGTCCAGCGGCAGCAGCAGCTCACCGGGCAGCTCAAGACGATCGACGTCGAACTGGCGGAGCGCAACGGCAAGGTCGGCGAGATCGCCGGGGTCGCCTACCGCACCGGCCGGCTCGGCACGATCTCGGCGCTGCTCAACAGCACCAGCCCGGACGGTTTCATGGACCGGGCCGCCGCCCTGGAGGCCGTCGCCGCCAACGAGGACCGGGTGCTGGCCGACCTGACGGAGACCCGGGACCAGGCCAACCGGACCCGCGCCGCGCTGGACGGCGAGATCAAGGAGCAGCGCAAGCAGGTCGCCGTCATGGCGAAGCGCAAGCAGCAGGCCGAGCGCGCCCTCGAGGTGGCCAACGCCAACGCGGTCCGCGCCACGGCCGGTGGATCCAACCGGGGCACCTCCACCGCGAACGCGGAACCGGCGCCCCGCAACCGCGACGGCTCCTGGCCCAAGGAGTCGTGCAGCGTCGACGACCCGACACCGGCGAGCGGCTGCATCACCCCGCGTACGCTGCACGCGCTCAAACAGGCCAAGGCGGCCGGCTTCACCCACTACGTCTCGTGCCACCGCAACGGCGGCTCCGGCGAGCACCCCAAGGGCCGGGCGTGCGACTTCGCCGCGCAGAAGAACGGATTCGGCGGCGACGCCACCGGCGCCGACAAGACGTACGGCAACAACCTGGCCGCGTACTTCATCCGCAACGCCGACCGGCTCGCGGTCCTCTACGTGATCTGGTACCGGCAGATCTGGCTGCCCAGCAGCGGTTGGAAGTCGTACAGCGGGGCGGGTGGAGACCCGTCCAGCGACCACACCAACCACGTGCACCTCTCGGTGTACTGACGTCGCGGCCGCGGGTGGCCACGCTCGGCCACCCGCACCGCCGCGGGCGGTACGTCACCGGACGTAGCCGCGATGTCGTCGGTCGGCCGACGATCCGGCCGCCCCGCACGGGCAGCATCACGGGCATGACCCGGACATCGCCCACCGCCCGCAAGGCGCTGCTCACGCTGCACCTGGTCACCTCGCTGGGGTGGCTCGGCGCCGACCTCGTACTGCTCACCCTCGGGGTCGCGGTGCTGCGCGGCGCCGACCCGGACGTGGTCTACCCGGTCGCCGCGCTGATCGGTACGACGCTCTTCGCCCCGCTGGCGGTGGCCGTATGGGCGGTCGGCGTGGTCAGCGCGCTGCTGACCCCGTGGAAGCTCTTCCGGTACCGCTGGGTGCTGGTGAAGCTGCTGATCACCACGGCGATGGTCGTGCTGGTGCTGGTCCTGCTCACCCCGAACCTGCGCGCCGGCGGCGAGCTCGGGGCCGGCCTGCCGGCACGGGACCGGGCCGACCTGGTGATCGCGCCCGCCGTGTCGACCAGCCTCATGATCATTGCGACGGTGCTCTCGACGTACAAGCCGTGGGGACGGATGCGGCGGACCGGTTCGGCCGCGACGGGCCGGCGCTCGCCGGTGGCCGGGCGCGCGGACGGCTGACCGGTCGAACCGCCGCCGGCCGACGTCGGTCAGGACGTGGCGGCCGGGCCCTCGCGGTCACTGTCGAGCGCGCCGGCGAGCCGGGTCGCCAGCGCCAGGTGCGCGGCGCGGGCCTGCCCGAAGGCGTACGCGAAGAGCGGCGCCGGCGCGGCGAGGGTGATCTCGACGTCGATGCGCAGCAGCCCGTCCGCCTCGGCCCGCAGCAGGGTGCGGTTGCGCACCGTGGTGGCCGGCCACTGCCGGGCCACCGTCACGATCTCGTCGGCCGCCCGGACGAGCACGTCGGCCCGGTACCGCACCGGGAACCGCAGCGGCCCGGCGGCGAGCCGGTCGGTGATGGCGTAGCTGGCCCGTGCGCCGGGCCGAGGTGGGAGCCGGCGAACCCGGACGACCAGCGGATGCAGCTCGCCCTGCCGGCCCAGGTCGCCGAGGAGAGCAGCGGCGTCGGCCGGCGAGCAGCGCGCCTGGACGCTGTAGCTGAAGGAGTCCCGCCTGAGCACGCCGTCCTCCCGCCGTCGCCGGTCACCCGATCCTCACTCGGGACGGGCGCGGTCAGGCGCCGGGGAGCACCTCGGGCGTGGCGGCCCCCGCGTAGTAGGGCTCCGGCGCGCCGAAGAGCCCGAGCAGGCCGGTCACCCAGAGCTGCCGGTGCACGAACCGGCTCGGCTCGGTGACCACGAGCTTGACGCCGCTCACCTCGGCGGTCTGGAAGCCGGCGACCATCGCGCTGATGCCGACGGAGTCGATGAAGGTGACAAGGCGCATGTTGAGCTCGATGCGCGCCGGGTGGCCCTTGGCCAGCACCTCGGCGATCGCTTCGCGCACCTCGTATGCGGTGTCGACGTCGATCTCGCCGCGTGGGGCGATCTCCACGACACCACCGGACAGAACCGACTTCACGATCGACAGGCTCACGCGAGCACCTCCACCCGCCCGTCCCCCGGGCGCCTCATCAGTACGCGGGCCGCGACCGAGAGTATTCCTCCGATGGCCTCGGTCGCCACCCCCGGGGGATGAGCAATTCGCGGATCAGGGCACGACTCGTCACCCTTGTCCGGATTCTTCTCTTCGTCTGTTCGTTCGACGGCCCGTCCGGACCGACGCATCGCCGCCCAGGGTAGCCGGTCCACGCCAGCCGGGCCGAAACGACGCGACCGGGAACGCTCCGGACCCGAGATCCCGATCTCGTTCCGGTTCCGCACGGCACGGGCGTGTTTGCCGGGGCGACCTAGCATCGGCCGGGAGTCCACGACAGAGGGGATGATCAATGATCAAGAGACTGGCCGGCCTGGCCGGCGTCGGTGCCCTGCTCGCCCTCGTACTGGCCTGCGGCTTCGGTGGCGGAGGCGATGATGACGACGACGATGACGACGACTTCGCTCGGGGCGCCGCTGTCGTCTCGGTGCGCTGACCACCCCCACTCCCTGCGACGGGCCGGCTGCGTGACCGCGGCCGGCCGCCGGGCGTGGCGAGTCCGGGGCGACCGGCCGGCGAGTCCCACCACGGGTACCGGTGGCGGCCCCGCTGGGGTGATTCGGCGGGTTTGGGGCACCGGTGGGCGGGGCACTGGCGGGTAGGCCAACCGTGACGCGCCGGTCCGGCTGGCCGAGAGCCGACCCCGACCGCCGCGGCCGGCGCCCCCGAGGAGGTAATCCCGATGTTCGGAACGACCCTGCTGGACCGCCGCAGCAGACCCGAGCGGATCGCGGACCAGGCGTGGCAGCACCTGGTCTCCAGCGTCAACACCGCCGGGGACACCGTCCGAGGCACCGCCCGCCACGCCCAACGCGGCGGACACCGGCTCAGCGACGGAGCAGGTGACCTGGTGGGCAACGCCGCCGACGAGGCCCGCCGCCGGGCCACCCTCGCATTCGACGCGCTCGCCGGTCGACGGCCGGCGCTGCCGTGGACGCTGCTGATCGGCGTGGCGCTGGTCGGCGCGGCGATCGGTTGGGCCGCGGGTACCGCCGCCCGGGCCGCGGGCAGCCAGGAGGACCGCGCCGTCGACGACATCGACTTCGTGGACGTGGACCGCCCCAACTCCCCCGCCGGCCTCGACACCTGATCGAGCAGCCGCGCTTCCGGCCGGGCCCCCGCGGACGATCGAATCGGGTGCGCCGATGCCGGGGTGTCCGGCGTTCGCCGACACCCCGGCATCGGCTCGTCAGATGGCGTTGATCCGGTCCGGCGCGCGTTCGGCGCGGGCCAGGGCACGCAGCACGGCCTGCTGCCCGTGGCGGCGTACCGCCAGCCGGGCGAGCAACGAGAGCACCGGCTCGAGAACGTCGACGGGCAGTTCCGGAGCGGCCACGCCGACGCTGACCGCCAGGTCGTCGGAGTGCACGGCGAGTTCCATGAGGCGGGTGGTCAGGAAATCGTCAAGGGTGAGCGACCAGGGCCCCCGGGTCAGGTGCACCACCCGCCCGGCCGGTTCCCGGGTCAACGCCTCGGCGAGCCGTTGCACCGCCTCGGCCGTACGGGCGACCAACGCCTGCGGCCCCTCCTGCGCGATCTCCTCCCCCACCCGGCGGATGCCCACGTTCACGTCATCGTCGACGCTCGCGCCGATCCAGCTGCCACGGGCGTAGTGGTCGAGCAGACCGATCGGATCGCCGGCCGGGACGGGCTCGGCGAGCACCGCCTCGACCTGGAAGACCTGCGAGGCGAGGTGCCCCGCGAGGCCGGCGACACCGAACTCGGCGAGCGCGCTGGGTCGACCCCAGCCCTCGGCGACCGCCGGGTCGTCCAGCAGCCGCACGGCCGAGCGAGCGGCCGTCAGGTAGGCGGTCCTGATCGCAGCCATGTCGTACCTCCTTCGGGGGTGGAACCACGGCGAGCCTAGACCTGCGGGCCCCGCCCAAGATCGTCGACCGCGATCACCCGGGTCGGGCGAGGGTGGCTCACCCCGACCGGCGGCAGCATCGCCTCCGGGAGGGCGTGCCCGCGGGAGCCGCCCGACGCGAGGAGGAGGAGGGAGCGAATGGCCACCGAGACCGTCACCCGTACCGACCAGGAGATCCAGTCCGACGTCCTCGACGAGCTGACGTGGGAGCCGCGGGTCCGGCCGCACGAGATCGGGGTGACAGTGGCCGAGGGCGTGGTCACCCTCACCGGCCGGGTGGACAGCTACGCGAAGAAGTGGGCCGCCGAGCGGGCGGCGCACCGCGTTCCCCGGGTCCGCGCGGTCGCCAACGACCTGACCGTGCAGCTGCCCGGCGGGGCGGAGCGGGCCGATCCGGAGGTGGCCGGCGCGGTCGGGCACGCCCTGGAATGGGACGCGTTCGTACCGGTCGAGCAGTTGCAGGTCACCGTCTCGGACGGCTGGGTGACCCTGCACGGCGAGGTGGAGTGGGAGTACCAGCGGCGAGCCGCCGAACGGGCGGTCAGCCGGCTCACCGGGGTACGGGGGGTGAGCAACGGGATCACCGTCCGGCCGGCGGTCCGCGCGGACGGTCACGAGCTGGCCCAGCGGATCGTCGACGCCCTCGCCCGCAGCCGGGCCATCGAGTCCGAGCACGTCACCGTCCGGGTGCACGGCGACACGGTGATGCTGACCGGGCTGGTCCACTCCATCCCCGAACGTGCCGAGGTGGAGCGGGTGGCCTGGTCCGCGCCGGGCATCCGGGAGGTGCAGAACCACATCGCCGTCGCCCCGGTGCTGCGCTGAGAGACCGTCGGGAATGCCCAGGGGCCGGTTCTCCGGACAGCCCCTGAACCACCCGGGCAGGGTGAGCCGACTTCACCCGGCCGCAGGCGAGCGTGGGAGTCATGACTGATCCGAACGGGCTGATCGGACCGGGGCGGCCGGCGCCGGACTTCGCGCTGCCGGCCACCCCGGACGGGCGGCGGACCGGCGTACGCGAGCACCGCGGCCGGCCGGTGGTGCTCGCGTTCTACCCGGCCGACTGGAGTCCGGTCTGCGGCGATCAGATGGCGCTCTACCAGGCCGCCATGCCGGAGTTCGACCACTACGGGACGGCCCTGCTGGGCATCTCCGTGGACAGCTTGTGGTCGCACCGGGCCTTCGCCCAGGACCAGGGCATCGAGTTCCCACTGCTGGCGGACTTCGAGCCGAAGGGGGAGGTGGCCCGCGCGTACGGCGCCTACACCCGCAGCGGCGAGGCCGCGCGGGCACTCGTGGTGATCGACCCGGACGGCACGGTCGCCTGGGCCCAGCTCTACCCGCCGGAGGTCAACCCGGGGGCGGACGGCATCCTCGACGCGCTGGAGCGGATGCGCACCAGCGGGGAGGTGAGGATCGGATGACCACCCCGTTGCAGGTCACCGCCCGTCTACGAACCCCGGTGACCGGATCCGACCACGTCCGGGGCGCGGCCGACGCCCCCGTGACGATCGTCGAGTACGCCGACTTCCAGTGCCACTACTGCGGCGCCGCGTACCCGAACCTCAACGAGCTGCTCCGCCAGCGGGAGGGCACGGTACGGCTCGTCTACCGCTACTTCCCGATCGCCAACGTGCATCCGTACGCGGAGAGCGCGGCCGAGGCGGCCGAGGCGGCCGGGGTCCGCGGCCGGTTCTGGGAGATGCACGACTGGCTCTACGAGCACCAGGACCAGCTCGATCCGGTGCACCTGTCGCTCGGTGTCGAACAGCTCGGCATGCCGCCGGACGACATCGACGCCGAGGTGGAGCGGCACGCGCACGCCGACCGGGTACGCCGGGACTTCGTGGGCGGGATCCGCAGCGGGGTCAACGGCACCCCGACGCTCTTCGTCAACGGCGCCCGGCACGACGGCGGGTACGCCCTGCCGGAGCTGCTCGCCGCCGTCGACGCCGCGGCCGACACCTGAGTCGCTCAGATCAACCGCAGCTCGCGCGCCCGCCGGACCGCCTCCCGCCGGCGGGTCGCGTCGAGCTTGCGGTAGATGTTGCGCACGTGGGTCTTCACCGTGTTGACCGACAGCGACAACTCACTCGCTATCTCCACGTTGGACAGGATGCTCTGCAGGTAGCGCAGGATGGTCAGCTCCCGCTCGGTGAGCGGCTCCTCCAGCGTCGGCCCCGGCTCGACCGGCCCCCGCTCGGCCGGCTCGTCCGCGCCCCGCACCAGGTCGCTGACCATCGACCAGTGGGCGGTGCCGGTGTCGAGGTGCGCGGCGAGCAGATCCCGCACGGCCGGATCGGCGCGGGTGAAGACCCGCCGGACGCCCTCCGGGCCGGCGAGGTCGAGGACCTGCTCCACCGTGCGGCCGGCCCGGCGCTCGTCCCCGCCCTGCCGGGCCAGCACCGCGTCGAGCAGCCCCGCGTCCAGGCGTACCGGCAGCGGCCACCGCGCCGCCTCCGGCGCCGACCAGTCCGGCAGGACGCGAGCGGCGGCCCGCGGATCACCGGCGCGCAGCTCGACCCGGGCCAGCGCCACCGCGACCGGGGCGAGCGGCTCGACCTGGTCCCGCAGCGGCGCGGCCAGCAGCTCCCGGGCCGCCTCCAGGTCACCGCGCGCGCCGAGCAGGTCCGCCTCCGCCGCCAGCAGCTGGTGCGCCAACTCCAGAGCGGCCGGCCGATCCGCGATCCGGTGCCGCGCCTCCGCCAACAGCCGGTGACCGGCGGCCACCTCGCCCCGGTCGTGCAGCAGCTGCGCCCGGCAGAGCGCGGCGAGCGCCGTGGCCGTGGTCTCCGCTGCTGCCGTGCCGGCGCCGGCCGACGTCTCGGGCTGCCCGGTCGCGGCCCCGGCGAGGGCCAGGTTCCCGGCGGTCTCCTCGGGCTGGTCCCGGTGCAGGGCCACCACGGCCAGCGCCAGGTGGGCGTACGCGCAGTCGAGCCGGCAGGCCCAGCCGTGGCAGGGCGGCATGGCCAGCGCCGCCCGGGCGGACGCCTCGGCGGCCCGCAACCTCCCCTGCACGGCGTTCAGCAGCGCGGACCGGCTGGCGCAGACCAGCTCGGTGCGGAGCCGGCCCGCCTCCCGGGCCGCCCCCAACGCGCGCGCGAACCGCGCCGAGGGCAGTTGCCCCTCGGCCAGTTCCACGAGCCCGAGCGCGGTACCGGCGAACGCCCGCAGCTCGGCGTCCTCGGTGGCGCTGCCGCGGGGACCGCCGGCCACCGGCGAGACGAGCGGTGCCGCCCCGGCGGCGGGGTCCGAACCGGTGGTGGGCGCCCCGGCCGGGGCAGCACCGTGCGCCCGGATCAGCCGGGCGGCCGCGGCGCGTACCTCGGCGTGGTCGCCGGTGAGCCGGGCCAGCGTGAGCTCCACCGCCGTGGTGAGTCGGAGGAAACGGTCCCGGCGCTGGGCGGGCAGGGTGTTCGCGGCCGCGACCGCCGCGTGCAGGTGCGCGGTGGCGGCCGGCGGGTCACCGGCGTGCGCCCGCTCGGCCGCGCAGGCGAGGGCCAGCTCGGGATCGCGCCGCACGGCCTCGGCCGGTGGTGGCGCCGGCGCGGGCACCCCGAAGTCGGCCGGGTCGTACGGGGCCAACTCCGGCCACTGCGCGACGAAGATCTCGGTCGCCCGGTCCCAGTGGCCGCCGGTTAGCGCGTGTCGCAGCCCCTCCGCCGGCCGGCCGTTGTCGGCGTACCAACCGGCCGCCCGGAGGTGCAGCTCCCGCAGTTCGTCGGCGGGCAGCCGGGCGAGTTCCGCCCGGAGCAGGTCGGCCAGCAGGGGGTGGCAGCGGTACCAGGGCGGACGGCTCTCGTCGCGACGCAGCAGGCCACCGTCGCCGGCGAGGTCGGCGAGCGTCCGCCCGGCGTCCGACCCGCCGGTGAGCGCGTCGGCCAGGTCGGCGCAGACCGTCTCGGCGAGCGCGGTGCGCCGCAGCAGTTCGCGGGCCGCCGGCTCGACCGCGGCGAGCACCTCCTCGTGCAGGTAGCCGGCGACGTCCGGCTGGTCGCCACCGAACTGCTCGACCCAGCGCGACGGGTCGGGCTGCCGCCGCAGCGCCAGCGCGGCGAAGCGGAGGGCCGCCGGCCAGCCTCCGGTCCGCTCCCGCAGCCGGTGCACCGCCGCCCCGGTCAGCGCCACGCCGTGCGCGGTCAGCAGGTCGGCCACCTCGTCGTCGGTGAAGGCGAGGTCGTCCGGACCGATTTCGGTCAGCTCGCCGGCCAGCCGCAGCCGGTGCACCGCCAACGGCAGCCCGGCCCGCGCCCCGACCACCAGACGCAACCGCTGCTCGGCGTGGCGGAGCAGGAAGTCCAGCCCGGTCAGCGCGGCCGGGTCGGTGACCCGGTGCAGGTCGTCGAGGACCAGCAGCACCGGCTCCTCCCGGGCGGCCAGTCCGGCGGCCAGCAGCTCCAGCTGATCCGGCCGGGGCCGCCGATCCGGCAGCGGCGCGCTGTCCCACCCGGGGCCCGTGCCGGCGCGCAGCGCCGCCGCCAGGTACGACCAGAGCCGATCACCGTCGTCGCCCGTCTCCACGGAGACCCAGGCCGGCCCCGGCCGGGCCGCCTCGGCGACGCTGCCGTCCGGGCGCACCTCGGCGCCCTCCCCCGCGCTGCCGCCCACGAGCCGGGTCCAGGCCGCCAGCAGAGTGCTCTTGCCCCAGCCGGCGGGCGCGCTGACCAGCGTCACCGGCCCGGCGCTGCCCACGTCGAGCCGGCGCAGCAGACGGGGGCGGGCCAGCACCGAGTCGGGCAGCGCGGGCGGGTGCAGGCGGGACGCGAGCAGGGGCGGTCGCGCGCCGTCCGCCGCCCCCACTCGGGCACCGCTTCGCTGCTCCGGCATCCGGCCCACCCCCACGGACGCGTTCCACCCCCCGGTCGGCGGGCGGTTACCCGGCGGGCGGCCGTTCACCCCTTCGGGGCGAGCCCGTTCACCCCGGACGGGCCGAGGACCGCAACCCGGACTTGACCGGATCTTCCGGACAGCCCTCTCGAACGGCACGAGGACGGGTGGCACACTCGCGGGATGGCTGGAGAGCGGGCCTACGACGTGGTGCTCTTCGGGGCGACCGGCTTCACCGGCGGGCTGACCGCCGAGTACCTTGCCCGGCACGCGCCGCCCGGGCTGCGGTGGGCGCTGGCCGGCCGGGACCGCGACCGGCTGGCGGCGGTCCGCGACCGGCTCACCGCGATCGACCCGGCGCTGACCGAGCTGCCGTTGCTGACCGCCGACAGCACGGACCCCCACTCGCTGCGCGCGCTGGCGGAGCAGACCCGGGTCGTCGCCAGCACCGTCGGCCCGTTCATCCGGCACGGCGAGCCGCTGGTCGCCGCCGCCGCCACGGCCGGCACCGACTACCTGGACATCACCGGAGAGCCGGAGTTCGTCGACCTGATGTACCTGCGCCACCACGCCGAGGCGGTACGCACCGGAGCACGCCTCGTGCACGCCTGCGGGTTCGACTCGATCCCGCACGACCTGGGTGCCTGGTTCACCGTGCGGCAACTCCCCTCCGACGCGCCGATCACCGTCGACGGTTTCGTCCGGGCCGGCGGGCGGTTCTCCGCCGGCACGTACCACTCGGCGCTCATCGCGTTCTCCCGGTCGGCGCAGGCCGGCCGGGCGGCCCGGGAACGGCGGTCCGTGGAGCCGCGGCCCGAGGGCCGGCGGGTCCGTGCGGTACGCGGACGGCTCGCCCGCCCGGCCGGGCTGGGCATGTGGGCGGTACCGCTGCCCACCATCGACCCCCAGGTGGTGCGTCGGTCGGCTGCGGCCTGCCCGGCGTACGGTCCGGACTTCCGCTACCGGCACTTCGCCGCCGTGAAGCGGTTGACCACGGTGCTGGCCGCCGGGGTCGGCCTGGGCGCCGCGGTGGGGCTGGTACGGCTGGCGCCGACCCGGCGTTGGCTGCTCGGCCGGCTCGCCTCCGGGCAGGGGCCGGCCCCGCACCAGCGGGCCCGCTCGTGGTTCCGGGTCCGGTTCGTCGGCGTGGGCGGCGGACGGCGGGTACGCACCGAGGTGGCCGGAGGGGACCCCGGGTACGACGAGACGGCGAAGATGCTCGCCGAGTCGGCGCTCTGCCTGGCCCTGGACGACCTACCGCCGACCGCCGGCCAGGTCACGCCAGTGACCGCGATGGGCGAGGCGCTGCTCACCCGGCTCACCCGCGCCGGGATCACCTTCCGGGTGCTGGACGCGGTCGACGCCGAGGGGGCTTGACCCTCGACCAGCTTGAGACGGCAGGATCGGTCGGCGTGGAGAGCGAACTGCGCAGCATCGGCGAGCTGGCCCGGGCCAGCGGGCTGACCGTCAGCGCCCTGCGGTTCTACGACTCGGCCGGAGTGCTGGTGCCGGCGCTGGTCGACCCGGTGACCGGCTACCGCTGGTACGCCGACGACCAGCTGGCACCGGCCCGGCTGGTGGCCGGACTGCGCCGGATCGGCATGCCGGTCGCCGAGATCGCCGCCGCGGTGCGGGCCGAACCGGCCGCCGTGCACCGGCTGCTCGACGTGCACCTGCGCCGGCTCGAGGACGGCCTCGCCGACGCCCGCCGCGAGCTCTCCCGGATCCGCGCCCTGGTCGGCCCCGAGAAGCCCGCCGGGACCGTCCGTATCGCGCTCTCCCGCGCCGAGCTGGCGTACGCCATCGACGCGGTCCGGTTCGCCGTCGGCACGGACCCGGAGCTGCCGGCGCTCACCGGCGTCCTGTTCGACGTGGCGCCGGACGGTCTCCGCCTGGTCACCACCGACCGGCACCGGTTGGCCCTGGCCCGGGCCGGCGCCACCCGGCCGGCCGGGCCGGCGGTGCGGGTTCTCGCCCCGGCCGGGTTCGTCGACGAGGTACGCGCCCTGCTCGACGGCGACGCCGCCCCGGAGGCCCGGCTGAGCGTCGCGGACGACACGATCACGGTCTCGGTCGCCGACCGCACGGTGACCGTCTCGCCGCTGCCGTACGACTTCCCGGACTACCGGCGGCTGCTCCGGGTGGCCGCCGGCGACGCGCCGGCGTACCGGATCCCGGTCGACGCGGTGGCGCTGCGGACCGCGCTGCGCCGACCCGGCGCGCCGACGATCGCCCGCGAGTACGACGGGGTGCCGATCGCGGTGAGCGTGCTCGGCGTCGACGACCGGGGTGGCCTGCGGGTGCTGGAACCGGAGGAGGCCGGCCCGGGCGACGGGCTCCGGTTCGGGGTGAACGGGGACTACCTGCTCGACGCGCTGGACGCCGCGGGCGGTCCGCAGCTGGTGCTGGAGCTGGACGGCCCGATCACCCCGCTGGCCGTACGCCGCCCCGACGACGATGCCGCCCTCTCGATCCTGATGCCGATCCGGCTCTGACCGCCCGCCCGCGAGGGGGTCACCGCGCTCCCCAGGCCGGGGTGCGACGGGCCGCGACGGTAGCATCTGGGGATCCACCCGACTCCCGGACGGAGGCGTACGGAGCAGCATGCTCGACATGGAGTTGATCCGGAAGGATCGCGAGGCGGTGGCGACCGCGCTGGCGAAGCGTCTGGATCCCGCCGAGGTCAACCGGGCGCTGGACGAGATCCAGCGGCTCGACCAGGAGCGCCGCGCCCTGATCGGCGAGATCGACGCCGACCGGCAGCGCCGCAAGGCGGAAGCGCGGGCCTACGCGGAGGCGAAGCGGGCCGGCCGCGAGCCGGAGGTCGTCGCGCCGGAGGCCGGTCGCAAGCAGCTCTCCGAGCTGGAGTCCGAGCTGGACGAGGTGCAGGGCCGGCTGCGCACCGCGATGAGCGAGCTGCCGAACCTGCCCGCCGACGAGGTACCGCCCGGTGGCAAGGAAGCCAACCGGGTCGTCAAGACCTTCGGTACGGCACCGGTGATCGAGAAGGTCCGCGACCATGTGGAGCTGTCCCGCATGCTCGGCCTGGTCGACCACGAGCGGGGCGTCAAGCTCGGCGGCTCCGGATTCTGGATGTACACCGGCATGGGCGCCCGCTTGGAGTGGGCGCTGCTGAACTTCCTCATCGACGAGAACGTCAAGGCCGGTTACGACTTCCTGCTGCCGCCGCACCTGCTGCTCGACACGGCCGGCTTCGCCGCCGGGCAGTTCCCGAAGTTCTACGACGACGTCTACCACCTCGATCGGGAGAGCGCCCCCCGGGGCCAGTTCCTGCTCCCCACCTCGGAGACGGCCATCCTCGGGGCGTACCAGGACGAGATCCTGGACACCACGACGCTGCCGTTGAAGCGGTTCGCGTACACGCCGTGCTACCGCCGGGAGGCGGCCGGCTCGCACTCCGACGAGCGCGGCACCGTGCGGGGTCACCAGTTCAATAAGGTGGAGATCTTCCAGTTCACGCTGCCCGAGCAGGCGGACGCGGCGCTGGAGGAGATGGTCACCCACGCCGAGAGCCTGGTCGAGAAGCTGGGGCTGCACTACCAGCGCAGCCTGCTGTCGGCCGGCGACGCCAGCGCGTCCATGCGCAAGACCCTCGACATCGAGGTGTGGATGCCGAGCATGGACAAGTACAAGGAGGTGTCGTCGGTCTCCTGGGCCGGCGACTACCAGGCGCGCCGGGCGGCGATCCGCTACCGCGAGCCGGGCGGCAAGCAGACCCGGTTCGTGCACACGCTCAACGGGTCGTCGCTGGCCACCAGCCGCCTCTTCCCGGCCATCCTCGAGCAGTTCCAGCAGCCCGACGGCTCGGTGCTGGTGCCCGAGGTGCTCCGCGACCGGCTGGGCGCCGACCGCCTCACGCCGGGTCGCTGACCGTTCTCCGCCGTCGGCGGGAGCCGGCACCACCGGTTCCCGCCGACGCGCCGGCCCCACCCCGGGCCGCGGCGGCTACGACTCGATCTTCGTCAGTCGCAGCGCCAGCTCGGGGCAGACCTTCACCGCCTTCGTGGCACCCTCCCGCAGCCAGGTCGGCACCGGCGTCGGGGGGAAGGCCGGGTAGCCGTTGGCGTCCAACCGGATGAAGTCCGGCACCACGTGTGCGCAGAGCCCGTGCCCGTCGCAGCGGGACCAGTCGAGGATCAGCTTCTGCGGGGCCGGGTCGGGCGCACCCGGTAGGCCCATCACACCCTTCACCCGCCGGCCGCACCCCTCACCGGCCGCGTGCAGCCGCAGGTCGTCGACGAAGACCTCGACCGCGGAGAGCGCGAAGCGGGCCGTACCGTCGGGGTGGCTGCACGCCCCCCGCCCCTTCACCTCGCCGGCGGCGGCCCGGACGACGTCGGCGGGCTGACTGCCGGCGACCGCGAGGTCCACCGCCCGGGCCAGGTCGGGCAGGCCCCGCTTGCACGGGCCGCACTGCCCCGCGGACTCTCCGGCCAGGTAGCGCACCACCTGGGCCGCCTCGCCGAGCGGGCAGGTGTCCGCGCCGAGCGGGATGATGATGCCGGCGCCGAGGGTCCCGCCGACCGCGGCGAGGCCCTTGCGCGAGATCTCCGCGCGGTCCGCCGCCTCCGCCGTGATCCACTTTCCGTGGTAGCCGCCGGTCAGGATGCCCACCCCGTCGGGCACCTCGCAGAGGTCGAGGATGTCCCGCAGCGGAGTGCCGACCGCGCACTCGACCACCGCCGGTCGGGCGGCCGCGCCGGTGACCGTGAGCAGCACGGTGCCGGGCTCGTCGTCGGTGCCGAGGGAGGCGTACTCGTACGGTCCGAGCCGGGCGGCGACGGCGAGTTGGGCGTACGTCTCCGCGTTGGAGAGCAGAGTCGGCAGCCCGTTCACCCCGGAGTCGCTGGAGCGCTTCTTGGTCCCCGGCGGGATGTGCGGCAGCCCGTTGATGCCGTTGACCAGCGCCCCACCCTCACCGCTGATGAACCGGTGCGGAACGGTGACGACGCTCGTGGGTACGGGCATCCGCCGCTCGGCCAGCGCCTCCAACAGCGAGCCGCGGCCCACCCCGTCGTCGGCGACGCCGAGCACGATCTCCTCGGCGTCCAGCGCGTACGCGGCCAGCGCCGCGCCGTCGAGGATGAGGTGCGGGGCCCGGGTGAGCAGCACCTTGTCCTTCCAGCTGGCCGGTTCCCCCTCGGTGGCGTTCACCACCACCACGGCGCCGAGGTCCTGCCGTTCGCAGGATTCGAGCACCGCACGCAGCTTGCGGGCGAACGGGAAACCGGCGCCGCCCTTGCCCTTGAGCTGGATCCCTTCGGCGAGCCGCAGCAGGCCCGCCGCCTCCAGCGGGCCGAGGAGCCCGTGCACCTCCTCGTGCGCGGCGTGATCGAGCCGACCGAACTCGGCGAAGCCCGCGGTCAGCCGTGGTTCGCCGACACAGGCCACCGGAGGCACTGTCGTCCGCATCACCTGGCCTCACCCCGCAGTCCGGCCCAGTACGCGCCGTCCACCGCCTCGGCGTTCGCGCGGCGGCGGCGACTCGCCCGGCCCTCGCCGGCCGCCCGCCGGGCCCGCCGGGACGCGAGGTCGACCAGGGTGGGGGTGTCGTCGATCGGCGCCTCCTCGGGCACGTACCGGGTCGGCGGCCGCCAGTAGTCGGGCTCCTCCGGCACGTCGTCCTCGGCGCTGTGCCGCCCGCCGCCACTCGTCGGCTGCGCGGAGACCGGCTCGGCGGAGAGGCGTTCGGCCGCCTCCCAGCGGCGCGGGCTGGTCCACGGCTCCTCCGGCTCGTCGACGCGGCGAGCGGGCACCGGGATCCGGGCGGCGGTATCGGACTCGTCGTGGTCGTCGAGGTCCCGGCGCGGCCCGGCCGATGCCGACACCCGGCCGGTCCGCTCCGGCTCCGCCGCGCGACGCCGCCGCGACCGGCGCGCCACCGGCGCCACCTCCTCGCCGCGCGAGCCTCGTCCCGCCGGCTCGAACTCCTCGTCCCGCGATCGGCGCGACGCGGGCTCGCCCCCCTCGGCGCGGTACCGCGCCGACCGCCGGGTCGGCTCCTCGTCCCGCCGACGGCCACGCGGTCGGGTCCGCTCGCCGGCGGCGGCCGGCTCGGGCACCACCGGCACGGCGAACCGGTCGGCGCCCCGGCGCGTGGACGGCACGGACATCTCGGCGGTGGCCTGCGCCCACTCTGCCTCGCGGCGCTGCCGGGCGGCCTCGGCGGCCCGCCGGGCCTCGCCGCGGCGGCCGAGGCCGAGCACGGGCCGGCGCCCCTCCTCCACGGGCCGGCCGGCGAGGGCCTTGTTCCTCGCGGCGGCCTGGTTCTGCTCCCGGCTGCGCCGCCCCAGCGTCACGGAGAGGCGGACGAGCAGCGCCATCACCACCAGCAGCACGCAGGCGAGGTAGCTCAGCGTCACCCACGGCTTGGCCGCGCGGCCGGCGTTGAGGCCGTGCACCAGGGCGAACGGCCAGGAGGCGTACGCCAACGAGTGCAGCGCCCGCCACAACCACTTCGGACCGACGTTGGCGAAGCGGGCCCGGATGACGCCTGTCCAGAGCACCGCCACCATCAGCAGCGCGGCGACCGTGCCGAGCCCCACGTAGAGCCCGGCGCCGGAGACGAACGGCACCACCGCGTCGGTGCTCGCGGCCCGGCCGGTGGCGATCTTGGTCAGCACGTGGAGGCCGAGGCCGGCGACGCCGAGGACGCCGGTGGCCCGGTGCGCGGACTGCAGCAGCACCCGGTGCCGGATCAGCAGGACCAGCCGGTCGGTGGCGAGCAGGCCCAGCATCACGGTGAGGCTGAGCGCGACGAGGGTCACCACCCCGGCGAAGAACTCGGTGAAGAAGAAGCCGTAGGCGTACGCCCGCTGGCCGGCGCCGGTGAGCATCACCGCCGCCCAGAGCGCCGCGAGGGTGGAGACGATCAGTACGGTCATCGCGGACCCGGACGAGACGCGCACGCCCCGGCTGCTGGTGCTGGTCCGGACGGCCGTCGCCCTCTGCTTCTGCTTGACCCGGGCCATCTGCTCCTCGATCGTCCCACGGCGGCGGACCGCCGGCCGGCTGCACTCCGCCATCGAGTACGGATCGACGAGGCGGCCGGATCACCGCCGCCGGAGAAATTTCCCGCCGGATCGAACCGGCGAGCGGGATCACGCGTGCGCCGCCGGCCGAGCCGGTACATAGGAAGCGTCCCGACGGGGAGTATCGGCTGTTTTGGCGTTATTCGACCCACTGGGGCGTTGGACCCTCGTACAGTGATTTCGTGCCGTTTGACGGAATGAAATCGCCCGGACGTCGGGGCTGGATCGCCGCCGGTGTCGGCGTACCGGCACTGCTCGTCACCGCGCTGCTCACCGGCCTGGCGCTGACCCCCGGTACGGAACCGGTGGCCAACCGGGCCGCCCCCGTCACCGTGCCGACGCCGAGCGAGGTCGACCAGAGCCCCGAGGAGAGCGTGCTCCCCGCCGCGCCGGCTCCGCCCGGCCTGCCGGTGGTGACGTACGACCCCGCACCGGGCGGGTTCCCGGCCGACCCGGCCACCATGGACACCACACCGCTCACCGAGGGGTTGCACCCCACCCGGAAGATCGCCGCGTACGACGCGCCCGGCGGCCGACCGCTCGCGTTCCTCGCTCCCACCATCAACGGCGTCGAGGTGACCATGCCGATCGCCGACCGGCGGTCGGGGTGGACGGCTGTCCTGCTCCCCTCGGCCAACCGGACGCTCGCCTGGCTCCCACCCGGTGGGTACACGGTCGTCCCGCTGCGGGACCAGATCGTGGTGGAGCGTCGCGTGCACCGGCTCACCTGGTACCGGGCCGGCAAGGCGGTACGCACCTGGGAAGTCAGCCTCGGCCAGCGTGGGCAGGAGACGCCGCTCGGCCGCACCTTCATCCTCGGTCGCACCCCGCCCCCGGAGGACGTGTACGGCGGCGTCGACATCTACGCCCTCGGCTCGATCCCCGACGACCTGGACGCGGTCCCGGCCGGCCTGCGTGGCGCGCACATCGGCGTGCACACCTGGTACCACGACGGCGAGCTGGGCGAGAACACCACCAACGGGTGCATCCGGCTCACCCGCAGCGGCCAGCGCGAGCTGCTCGCCGAGGTACGCCCGGGCAGCAGCGTGGTGGTGGTCGAGGAGCTGCCCACCCCACCGCCGACCGCGTGAGCCGGACGCCGGCCCGGCATCCGCCCACCACCTGACCCGGCGGCCGCCGGGGGCGCGGGCCTCGACCGGTCCCGCCTCACTCGCCGAGCAGCCAGCCGTTCTGCTCCGCGATGCGGACCGCCTCGGCCCGGTTCCGGGCGCCGGTCTTGCCGATGGCCGCCGAGAGGTGGTTGCGTACCGTCCCCTCGGACAGGTGCAGCGCGGCGGCGAGGTCCGCCACCGTCCCACCGTCCCGCGCCGCCCGCAGCACGCCGGTCTCCCGGTCGGTGAGCGGGCTCGCCCCGGTGGCCAGCGTCTCCGCCGCCAGCGTCGGATCGACCACCCGCAGCCCGGCGTGCACCCGGCGGACCGCCTCGGCGAGCTGGCGCGCCGGGGTGTCCTTGACCACGAAGCCGTTCGCGCCGGCCTCCATGGCCCGGCGCAGGTAGCCGGGTCGGCCGAAGGTCGTCACCACCAGCACCCGGCAGCTCGGCAGCGCCGCCCGCAGCGCCGCGGTCGCGGCGATCCCGTCCAGCCCGGGCATCTCCACGTCGAGCAGCGCCACGTCCGGGCCGGTCCGCAGCGCCTCGCGAACCACCTCGTCGCCCCGCCCGACCTCGGCCACCACTGTCAGGTCCGGTTCGAGGGAGAGCAGCGCCGCCAGCGCGCCCCGGACCAGCGCCTGGTCGTCGGCGAGCAGCAGCTTGATCGGCTCGGTCACCGGGCGGCCCCCGGCAGGTCGACCCGGAGCACGAACCCGCGCCCCGGCGGGCGACGGCCGACGCTCACCGTCGCGTCGAGCCGTTGGGCCCGCTCCCGCAGCCCGACCAGGCCGTGCCCGGCCGCCGCGGGCTCCGACGTCGGTCCGCGGCCGTCGTCACTGATCTCCACCGCGTCCGGGCCGACCCGGATCACGCAGTGGCGCGCCCCGCTGTGCCGCACCACGTTCGTCACCCCTTCCCGTACCGCCCAGCCGAAGAGCTGGTCCCGCTCGGCCGGCAACTCCGGCAGCTCGGCCGGCAGGTCGGCCGCGATGCCCGCGGCGGTCAGCGCCGACCGGGCGCCCGCCACCTCGTCGGCCAGCCGTACGCCCCGGTACGCCCCGACGGTCCGCCGTACGTCGGCCAGCGCGGCCCGGGCCAGCTGCTCCACCTCGGCGATCTCCGCCGCCGCCCGGGGCGGGTCCACCTCCACCAGGCGCCCGGCCAACTCGGCCTTGATGGCGACCACGGTGAGCGAGTGCCCGAGGATGTCGTGCAGGTCCCGCGCGGTCCGGGCCCGCTCCTCGGCGACCGCCAGGCGGCTGATCTCCTGCTGCGCCGCCCGGAGCTCGCCGTTGCGCTGCGCCAGCGCGGCCACGCCGAACATGGCGAACGAGGCGAGCAGCACGGCGAAGAAGACGCCGCTCACCCCCGACCAGCCGGGCACCAGGTAGCCCGCCACCACCGGTGTGAGCGCGGCGAGCACCACGACGACCAGCGCCCACACCCCGGGGAGCAGGAAGACCGCGCCCGTGGCCACGAAGACGAGCGTGGTCATCCAGTCCGCGCCGGTGCCGGGGCTGCCGGCCAGGCCGAGGGCGAGCAGCCCCAGCAGCAGGGCCGCGGCCCGGCCCCGCGGGATCGGCCGGGCCGTCTGCCGGTGCGCCCGGGCCCACTCGAAGAGCAGCACGTACGCCACGCCGAAGGCGGCCAGCGAGCCGATCCCGAGCCACCTGCGCCAGGGCTCGGTCTGCGCCAGGGCGGTGCCCAGCGGCACGTTGAGGAAGAAGAGCCAGACCGCGGCGAGCAACCAGCCGGTGAGCCGCCACATGCGACTCCCCGGCTGGCGCCGACCCGTCGACACGTCCATCGCGTCCACGCTATCGGTCGGTTCCCGGTCAGACCCGTGCGGTGTCCCGGCGGAACAGCCGGGTCGCGCCGAGCGCGAAGAGGACCGTCCAGACGACCAGGTTCGCCAGCGCGGCGACGCTCACCCCGTCGCCGGTCAGCGGGGCGCGGGCGATCTCGCCGACGCCGTACACCGGGGTGAACCGGGCGACGTCCCGCAGCACGTCGGGCAGCACGTCGAGCGGGACGAAGAGCCCGCCGAACATCGCCAGCACGGCGAGGATCGGGCCGATGAACTGCATGACGTTCTCCGCCGGGAAGAGGTAGCCGACGAAGAGGCCGAAGGCGGCGAAGACCAGCGAACCGAGCCACGCCCCGAGACCTGTCGAGAGCCAGACGTCGGCGGGCAGCCGTACGCCGGTCGCGGCGCCGACGGCGAACTCGACGCAGACCGCGATCAGGCCGAGGACCATCGCGGTGACGGCCTTGATCGCGACGTACGCGGCGGGGCGCAGCGGGGTGAGCCGCAGCTGCCGGCTCCAGCCCAGCGCCCGCTCGGTGGCGACCGCGGCGCCGATGCTGGTGGTGGCGACCATGGCGGCGTAGACGGCCAGGCTGACCATGATGTACGCGGTCACCGCGCGGCCGTTGGGGAGCTGCTGCCCCCGCTGCGGCAGGCCGAAGATGAGGAAGAAGACCGCCGGCATGATCAGGGTGAACGCGAGGGTGCGGCGGTTGCGAAGCACCCGGCGCAGCTCGATGCCGAGCACGGCCGGGGAGAACCCGCCCAGCGCGGGGGGCCGCCGGTCGGGCGCGACGCGGTCGGTGGTGGGGACGCTCAGCGAGGTGGTCATCGTCAGGCTCCGGCGTGGTCGGTGGTGAGGGCGAGGAAGGCGTCTTCGAGGTTGCGGGAGGTGATCTCCACGTCCCGGGCCGCGGTCCGGGTGAGCAGGTGCCGGGCGACCAGGTCGGAGTCGGCGGTACGCACGAGCACGCTGTCGCCGCGCACCTCCACCGCGTCGACGCCGGGGAGCGCGGCGAGCGCGGCCTGGTCGGCGCCGGGGAGGGTGGCCCGGACGAGCCGGCCGGCGGCCAGGTTCTTGATCTCGGCGGTGGTGCCGTCGGCCACGATCCGCCCCTGCCGGACGAGCACGATCCGGTCGGCGTACGCGTCGGCCTCGTCGAGGTAGTGGGTGGCGAAGATGACGGTCCGTCCGGACCGGGCGTCACGCCGCAGCGCCTGCCAGAACTCGCGCCGCCCCTCGACGTCCATCCCGGTGGTCGGCTCGTCGAGCACCATCAGGTCCGGGTCGGGCAGCAGGGCGAGGGCGAAGCGGAGTCGCTGCTGCTGGCCGCCGGAGCACTTGCCCACCACCCGGTCGGCGATGCCGGTGATCCCGGCCCGATCCAGCACCTCCTCGGCGGGGCGGCTGTGCCGGTAGAGGTTGGCGGTCAGCCGTACCGTCTCGCCGACGGTCAGGTCCTTGAGCAGACCGCCGGTCTGCAGCACCGCGGCGACCCGGCCGCGCGCCACCGCGTCCGCCGGGTCGCCGCCGAGGATGCGGACCGAGCCGGCGTCCGCGCGGGCCAGGCCGAGCAGCATGTCGATGGTGGTGGTCTTGCCGGCGCCGTTCGGGCCGAGGAAGGCGACCACCTCGCCGGGCTCCACCCGCAGGCTCAGCCCGTCGACTGCGGTGACCGCGCCGAAGGTCTTGGTGAGGCCGCTCAGCTCCACGGCCGGTTGCGTGCTCGTCATGGCAATCATGCTCGTGCGCCGCGGCGCTTCGCACCCCGAGCGCCCGTCACGTTCCCACCGTGACATTTGTCAGGGGCGGGGGCGGTGGTGCGCCCCCGCCCGGTGAGTCAGTGCTGTCCCGGTTCCGGTTCGCGGGCACGCCGGGGCAGCAGGAACGCGGCGATGACGGTGCCGGCGAGCAGCGCCGCCTCGAGCCAGAGCGTGGCCCGGACCGCCGAGCCGGCTCCGTCGTCGGAGAACCGGGCGAAGAAGACGGTGCCGAGCACCGCCACGCCCAGCGCGCCGCCGAGTTGCTGGACGGCGGTGAGCGTGCCCGAGGCCGAACCGGTCTCGGCCGGCTCCACTCCGGAGAGCACGATGTCGAAGAACGGGGCCATCACCAGGCCCATCCCGAACCCGACCACCAGCAGCGCGGGCACCAGCCGCCACGGCGTGACCTCCCCGCCGGCGAGTCGCAGGGTCAGCAGCATCCCGCCGACGCCGGCCAGCACCACGAGCAGTCCGGCGTGGATGAGCGTCCGGCCCAGCCGCTGGGCCAGGCCGACACCGGCGATCACGAAGGCCGCCACCATGCCGAGTGCCTGCGGTACGCCGGCCAGCCCGGCCTTCAGCGGCGAGTACCCGAGGCCGAGCTGGAGGTAGAGGCTGAACACCAGCGAGAACCCGGTGAGCGCGGTGAAGAACGCCAGCCCGGCGACGAGACCACCGCTGAACGCGCGACGGCGGAAGAGCGCCGGCACCACGAGGGGATCGCGGCCGGCGCGCTGCCGGCGTACCTCGTGACGGGCGAAGACGGCGAAGACGGCGACGGCGGCCACGAGCATCGCGTACATCCAGCCCGGCCAGCCCTGCTCGCGGCCCTGCACCAGCGGGTAGACCAGGAGCACCGCGCCGAGCGCGACCAGGCCGACGCCCGGCAGGTCGAGCCGGGAGGCGTGGGCGGGGCGGGACTCCGGCAGGAAGCGCAGCGCGCCGAGCGTCGCGAGCAGGCCGAGCGGCAGGTTGATCAGGAAGATGGCCCGCCAGCCGGTGCCCCAGAGGTCGGCGTCGACCAGCCATCCCGCGAGGATCGGGCCGCCGACCGCGGAGATCCCCATGACCGGGCCGAACGCGCCGAACGCGGCGGCCAGCTCCCGGGGCGGGAAGACCTCCTTGATGATGCCGAGGCCCTGCGGGAGCAGGACCGCGCCGAAGAGCCCCTGCGCGACCCGGGAGGCGACCAGCATTCCGGGCGCGACGGAGACGGCGCAGAGCGCCGAGGCGACGGTGAAGCCCAGCACCCCGATCAGGAACATCCGGCGCCGGCCGTAGAGGTCGCCCAGCCGCCCGCCGGTGATCAGGCCGATCGCCATGGCGAGCGTGTAGCCGGCGCCGAGCCACTGGATCAGGCTCGCCGAGCCGCCCAGGTCGGCGCGGATGGCGGGACCGGCGAGGTTGGTGACGAGCACGTCGAGGAGGTCCATGACCTCCGCGGCGAGGATGACGGCGAGGGCGAACCAGCGCCAACGGTACGGCCGGGGCTCGGCTGCGGACGGCGGCGCGTCACCCGCCGGCCCGACGGTGACCTGGGACATCAGAACTCCTTGAAACCGATGAGCGAACGCTGTTCGTTAACGAACACTGTTCTAACAGCGAACACGGTTCTCCGGCAAGTACGATGTCGGGGTCCCGATCCGGAGGTGACCGTGAGCGACCTGCCCGACCCGCCGTGGCGTACCCCCGCCCGCAGCCGCCCGACGCGCCGGCCGCTGAGCCGGCAGGTCGTGGTGGATGCCGCCCTGGCCCTCCTCGGCCGGGAGGGACTGGGCGCACTGAGCATGCGACGGGTCGCGCAGGAGCTGGGCACCGGTCCGGCCTCTCTCTACGCGCACGTCTCCGGCAAGGAGGAGCTGCTGGAGCTGCTGCTGGATCGGGTCAGCGCCGCCATCACCGTCCCCGAACCGGACCCGCAGCGCTGGGCCGACCAGATCAAGGAGGTGGCCTGGCAGGCGTACCGCGTCTACGCGGCCCACACCAACCTGGCGCTCGCCTCCCTGGCCACCATCCCCACCGGGCCGAACGCGCTGCGGGTCACCGAGGGGATGCTGGCCATCCTGCTCGCGGGCGGGGTACCGCCCCAGCCGGCGGCCTGGTTCCTGGACCGGCTCTTCCTCTACATCGCCGGGGACGCCTACGAGGGGGCGCTCTTCGGCGAGAAGGTCCGCGCCTCCGGCAAGGACCTCGACGGTTACTGGACCGGGCTGCTCGGGCAGCTCCGCGAGTACTACCTCAGCCTGCCGGCCGACCGCTTCCCCCACACGCTCGCCCACCTCGACGAGCTGATGGCCGGCGGCGGGGACGAGCGGTTCAAGTTCGGCCTCGACCTGCTGGTGCAGGGCGTCGCCCAGTACGCCGCTCCCCGCTGAGCGCGGGCTGCGGGCTGCGGGCTGCGGGCTGCGGGCTGCGGGCTGCGGGCTGCGGGCTGCGGGCTGGAAGGATTCCGGCCGCGCCAACCGGGTAACCGCCGGGGTCCGCACGTCGCGACCGGGGAGGGACGCCGATGGGCAGCACGCCGCAGGGGAACGTGGACAGCGTCGTACTCATCCACGGACTGTGGATGACTCCGCGGAGCTGGGAACAGTGGATCGACCGCTACCAGGCACGCGGCCTGCGGGTGCTCGCCCCCGCCTGGCCCGGTATGGAGGGCGAGGTCGAACAGCTGCGCGACGACCCCACGCCGATCGCGGGGCAGCGGATCGCCGACATCGTCGACCACTACGAGCAGATCATCCGGGCGCTCCCCCGACCGCCGATCATCATGGGGCACTCGTTCGGCGGGCTCATCACCCAGCTCCTCGTCGACCGGGGCCTCGGCGCGGCCGGGGTGGGCATCCACCCCGTAGCCGTCAAGGGCGTGGCCAAACTGCCGCTGAGCACCCTGCGCTCCGGCTTCTCGATCCTGCGCAACCCGGCGAACCGGCATCGGGCCGTCCCGTTCACCCAGGACGACTTCCACTACGCGTTCGGCAACACCATGAACCGCGCCGACTCCGACCGCGCCTGGCAGCGCTACGCCGTCCCCGGCGCCGGGCACGTGCTCTTCGAGAGCGCGTTCGCCAACCTGGACCCGCACTCGGCCGCCGAGGTGGACACCCGCCGCGACGACCGCGCCCCACTGCTGCTGATCGCCGGGGGCGCCGATCACGTCATCCCGCCGGGGGTCGTCCGCAGCAACGCCGCGCTCTACACGAAGTCCCGGGCGTTGACCGCGTACCACCCGTTCCCCGGGCGGTCCCACTTCACCGTGGGCGAGCAGGGCTGGGAGGAGGTCGCCGACTTCGCGCTGAACTGGGCGCTGGACGCGGCCGCCATGCCCCGCGCGGCGACGATCGCGAGCGAGAGCCCGCGCCGCTGACTCCGGCCCGGCTCTGACCGACTGTCACCGCCGCCTCGGCCGCCGGGAGCACTCGCCGTCGTGGTCGGGCCAGAGCAGGCAGCGCCGGCCGCCGGGCAGGAGCCGATCGCAAAAAACCCGGTGGCGTACGTTCTGGTCGTCCTCGGCCGACACACTCGTGCCGCCGGGGTCGAGCTGCGTCAGGGCGTGCGCCCAGTGCGCCACCACCCGGGCGAGCCGCCGGGCGGAGTTCAGGTCGTCGGCGACTGCCGGCAGGTGAATGACCCAACGCTCGCTCATCGGCCCCGCCCCTGCTCACCACGGGCGCGGGCCAGCTCGGACTGCCAGCGGCGCAGCGCATCCTTGATCCGTTCGGTCTCCCGCCTGCTCCGAGGCGTTGAAGGCACAACTGCCGCGTCCGGCGAAGGAAACGCATCGTCCCGGCCGCACCCTTCAGGTCCTCCCTTTCGGCGCCGGCGAATACGGCTCGATGGGCAGCGCCTTCAGCCTGCTGACCTTCCCGGAGCCGCCGACCGGACGGGGTGCGGTGAACGAGAACAGCCTGGCCCGCATGACGTGGCGGAAGAGCACCCGCACGCAACCACTGACCGGCCGCGGGAGGGGATGCCGGCCGACGGCCGGCCACGGCATCCCCTCGTCGTCCACGCTCCCGGCCCTCCGGTGAGCCCAGCCGGGTCGGGTCAGGTCTGCGGCGGCAGGTCCGGGCCGGTCGTGCCGAGCTGCTCGCGCGCGATGACCTGCGGCACAGGCCAGGTGATCCCGGCGGGCGGCCACTGCTGCCCGGTCTTGGCCAGGAAGTCCGCCGGCGGCTCGTAGATCGGCGGCTGGGTGCCGTCCGGCACCATGCTGGTCCAGGTCACCCCGGCCGTACGATCCGCGAACTCCTGCTTCATCGCGGCCAGCCGCTCCGGCTGGGTGATCAGATCAACCGCCGTGGCGGAGAGGTACCTTGCGGCGGAGAGCAGCGCCTGGTGGCCGATGTTGCCGGCCGCACCCGCGGTGACCGCCCAGTTGTGGTTCGGCACGCCGGCCGGGAAGGTCGTGATCAGCGCGGTGATGGTCGGCGTATGCCAACTGACGTCGGCCGAGTCCGTGGAGGGGCCACCGAGGTAGGTCGGTGCCGGCGGGGTCAGCGGCACCACGGTGCTGGGCAGGCCGACCTCGGGCTTGCCGAGCGCCTTCTGCAGCGACTTGGCGAACTGCTGGTCTGCGTCGGTGAAGGCGGGTGCGCCGATCTTCTGCATGTTGTCGTAGAGCAGTTCGGCACCGGCCCGGTTGCCCAGCGAGTTCCAGGTGCCCGCGTTGAACCGGAAAGAGAGCTTTGTCTGGCTGGCTTGGGCCGCGGCCTTGGCGCACTCGACGATCTTGTCGTAGAGCACCTTCACCCGGGCCGGGCTGCCCTCACGGACGAAGTACCAGATCGAGCACATGTCCGGCGTGACGTTGGGCGCGCCACCTCCGTTGATGATCGCGTAGTGGAACCGGCCCGACGGAGCGACGTTCTTCTCCCGCAGGTACTCCGTCATGGTCGCCATCAGTAACGCGCCATCCAGGCCGCTCTTGTTACCCAGCGGCGTGCCGCCGTGCCCGGCCGCCCCCAGGAACGTGAAGGTGGCCGAGGCGAGCGCCGCGGTGGTGCCCCAGTTCGCCAGGGTGGCGGAGAACGGGTGCCAGTCGAGGTAGGCGTCGAGGCCGTCGTACACCCCGGCCTTGACCGCGTACGGCTTGCCGACCAGCTGTTCCTCGCCGGTCGAGCCGAAAAGCTTCACCGTGGCTCGCAGCCCGTGCTGTCGGATCGCCTTGCTGACGGCGATCGCCGCGCCGGTCGCCCCGGCGCCGAGCGCGTTGTGCGCGTCACCGTGCCCCGCCCCGTACGTCGGCCCGTACGCGTCGTAGTTATAGACGAGCGGGTCGTGCGTAACCGCCCCACTCTTCTGCGACAGGCCGGGCAGCGCGTCGTACTCGGCGTTGAAGCCGAGGACCGGGCCGCCGGAGCCGTACGTGGCCACGAAGGCGGCCGGGAAACCGGCCGAACCCCACTCGATGGTGAAACCGTGGCTGCGCAGCAGCTCGGCGTGGGCCAGGGACGACCGCCACTCGCGCAGCGACAGCTCGGCGTGCCGCCAGACCTGGTCGCCCAGCCCGGTGATGGCGCTCGCGTTCCGGCCGATCCAGCCGAGTGCGGTGCTCTTCGCCGGGTTGTCCTGCGCCAGCCCGGACGGCGCACGGTAGGTCGTCGGGTCGAAGCCGACGCTTTCGTCGTAGCCGATCGTCGCGCCGAGCACCGGGTCGGCCGCCAACATCGTCGCCGCGCTCGCACCCGCGCCGAGCCCGAAGAGTTTCATCAACCGACGCCGGTTCATCTCGTATTCGGTACTCACGTCACCTTTCCTCTCGTGCGTCCCGCGCGATCTTCCTACTCCACATTGGACGCTCGGAGAGAGCAAAGGTGATCGAGCTTACCCAAGCACTCCATACCCCAGCAGCCTCTATCGGATCAGTCAGCGGAGCACCGACGGGAGCAGGCACCCCGCACCGGCGTCGGCCAGTCAGAACGTTCGCGCAGCACCTGGACGCGGTCACACCGCCCAGTCGGTGACTCTCGCCCCTGGCATGGCCGGACGCTGCACGGGTATCACCCGCTCATGAGGGCGAGTTTTCGGCTCGGGCGGGTCGCGGGCGTACCGGTCGGGGTCAACTGGAGCGTCCTGGTCATCTTCGCGTTGATCTGGTGGGGGCTGGCCGCGAGCCAGTTCCCCCGCTCCTACCCGGACCGGCCGGTGATCCTGTACGTGCTGGCCGGGCTGATCGCGGCGGTGGTCTTCTTCGTCGGGCTGCTGGCCCACGAGGTCTCCCACGCGATCGTGGCCAAGCGCAACGGGCTGGAGGTCGGCGGCATCACGCTGTGGCTCTTCGGCGGGGTGGCCGAGCTGCACGGTGAGGCCAAGGACCCGGGTGCGGAGCTGCGCATCTCCGGCATCGGCCCGCTGGTGAGCTTCTGCATCGGGGTCGTCTTCGGCGCGTTCGCCATCATCCTCGCCCAGGTCGGGTACCGCGGGCTCGCACTCGGGGTGCTGGCCTGGCTGGCCGGCATCAACATCCTGCTGGCGGTCTTCAACGTGCTGCCGGCCGCCCCGCTCGACGGCGGACGGCTGCTGCGCGCGGGGGTGTGGCGGTGGACCGGGGACCGGACGAAGGCCACGGTGGTGGCCGCCCGTGCCGGTTGGGCGCTCGGCGCGGTGCTCATCGCCCTCGGCATCTGGCAGTTCCTGGCCGGTGTCGGGTTCGGTGGGCTCTGGCTGGCGCTGATCGGCTGGTTCCTGATCGGCGCCGCCGCCATGGAGGAGCGGCAGGCCCGGATGGGCAGCGCCCTGCAGGGCGTCCGGGTGGGCGACGTGATGACGGCGCAGCCGCAGACCGCATCGGCCGACATGACTGTCGCCGACTTCGTCGACAGGTACCTCTTCGCGTACCGGCACTCGGCGCTGCCGCTCACCGAGGACGGGGGGCGGCCGATCGGCCTGGTCACCCTCGACCGGGTACGCGGGATCCCGCCGGAGCGCCGGTCGGCGACCACGCTGGCCGAGGTGGCGTGCCGGGAGGAGCAGCTGGTGCTCGCCAATCCGGACGAGCAGCTGAACGAGCTGCTCCCCCGGCTCAACGAGTGCGCGGACGGCCGCGCGCTGGTGGTGACCGGCGGTCAGCTGGTCGGCATCGTCTCGCCGAGCGACATCAGCCGGGCGGTGCAGCGGGGCAGCCTCCGGGACCAGATGGCCGGCGAGCGCCGCTGATCCCGGCCGGCCGCCCGGCCGCCCGATACGGGCGATCAGCGCGGGAAGTAGCGGTCGAGCTCTTCGGTGCGGAACACGCCCCGCGGATCCAGGCGCGTCAGCAGGGCGGCGAAGTCGGCGTACCGGGGGTAGACGGCGGCCACCCGGGACGGGTCGATCCCGAACATCTTGCCCCAGTGCGGGCGCGGCAGCATCGGCGCGAGCCGCTCCTCGACGGCGGCCACCACGGGCATCACGGCGGCGGCATCGTCGATCCAGGTGAAGTGCACCGCGAGGCTGTCCCGCTCGTGGTTCGGGCTGAGCCAGAGTCGATCGGCGGCCACCGTACGCAGCTCGCAGATCTGCAGCACCGGCGCGATCAGGTGCGCGATGGGGTCGAGCGCGGCGAGCGCCTCGGCCGCCGCCGAGCGGGGCACGTGGTACTCCGACTGCAGCTCGTCGCCGCTGCTCGGAGTGAAACCGAGCCGGAAGTGCGGCAGTCGCTCGTGCCACGGCCCGGGCACGCCCAGCTGCGGGGTGCAGTTGCGCGCCGGCATACCGGGCACCGGGTGCTGCGGCGCGTCGGTCGCCGTCGTACCGAGCCAGTCGGGCGGCGGAGCGACCTCATCGGCGCGCTGTTTGCGCCACACCTGGTTGATCCGGGGCGAGCGCCAGTCGGTGAAGAGACTGACGCTGTACGCCGAGCCGAGCGCCTCGCCCACGTGCTCGCGCGGCAGGTCCAACCGGACGTACTGCCGCACCTCGAAGGTGGGCAGCAGATCGAGGGTGACCCGGGTGACGACGCCGAGCGCGCCGAGGCCGACCACCATGCCGGCGAAGACGTCCCGGTCGGTGTCGCGGTCCACCCGGAGCAGGTCGCCGTCGGCGGTGACTAGCTCCAGCGCGGCGACGGAGGTGCCCAGGTTGCCGTTGCCCACGCCGGAGCCGTGGGTGCCGGTGGCGATCGCCCCGGCGACCGAGATGTGCGGCAGGGAGGCGAGGTTGGGCAGCGCGTACCCCTCGGCGTGCAGCCGGGTGGCCACGTCCCCGTAGCGCAGCGCGGCGGCGACCGTGACCTGCCGGCGGTCCCTGTCGATGCTGATCTCCGGAGGGAGCCCGGCCAGGCTCACGAGGTCACCCGCAGTGTCGCCGAACCGGTTGAAGGAGTGCCCGGTGCCGACCACCCGGAGCCGCTCGGCGCCGGCGACCAGCCGGCGCAGCTGGTCGAGGCCGGTCGGCCGGTGGAACCGTCGCGCCGAGTAGCGCACGTTCCCCGCCCAGTTCCGGCGCGGCACGTCGGCCCCCGCGGCGGTGGGCACGGAGTCGGTCACTTCGTCGGCGGTGGTCACGCGGCGGTCTCCCGGTCGGTCAGCGGTTTCTCGGTCCACCTGATCACCCGCCGCGGTCCCGGCCGCCGTACGGTCAGCCCCTCCGGGCGGATGCCGAACCGGAACGGCCGGACCCCGCCGAGCAGCACCACGCCACCCAGCACGATGGCGCCGGTCGCGACGAGGTCGCGCAGCAACGCGCCCTCGCTGGGCACCACCAGCAGGGCCACGCCCACCAGCACGCAGACCACGGGTAGCACGAGCGATCCTCGGTTCCGCCGCAGTTCCACGCCCTTCCCCCGTTCTGACCATGGGCGTCGGTGTGCGCATCCTCCGACAGCCCGGGACCGGCGGGCACCGGTCATTCGGACACGATTGGCACCGGCGCCTCGGGGAACCCTACGCCCATGAGAAGTCACCTCGACCCGGCCCCGAGCGGGGACGTCCTGCACCGGCCGGGGCGGGCCGCCCTGGTCACCCGCGATGCGGCCGCGGCACGCCCGGACGCCTCGTCGCCCGGGCCCCGCCCGACGCCGGCGCCGCCACCCGCGCCGACGCCGGTGCCGACACCCGGCCCGCCGCCCCGGCGGAACAGGTCGGCGAACGAGCGTCAGACCTTCGGCATCACCTCGGCCGCGACCAGTTCGAGGTGGTCGAGGTCGGCGAGGTCGAGCACCTGGAGGTAGATCCGCTCGGCGCCGATCTCGGCGTACCGGCCGATCTTGTCGACGACCTCGGCGGGCGTGCCGGCCAGGCCGTTGGCACGCAACTCCTCGGGCTCCCGGCCGATCGCCGCCGCCCGGCGGGCCACCTCGGCGTCGTCGCGCCCGCAGCAGAGCACCAGCGCGTTCGACCAGGACAGCTCGGCCGGGTCGCGTCCGATCTCGGCGCACGCCGCCCGTACCCGGTCGAACTGGGCCGCGGAGTCCGTCACCGAGGCGAACGGCAGGTTGAACTCGTCGGCGTACCGGGCGGTGAGCTGCGGGGTGCGCTTGCGGCCCATTCCGCCGATCAGGACCGGCGGGCGTGGGGTCTGCACCGGCTTCGGCAGCGCGGGCGAATCGGCCACCGGGTAGTAGCGGCCGTCGTAGCTGAACCTCTCGCCGCGCGGCGTCGTCCAGAGACCGGTGATGACGGCGAGCTGCTCCTCCAGCCGGTCGAACCGCTCGGCGAGCGACGGGAACGGGATGCCGTACGCGGTGTGCTCCTCGGCGAACCAGCCGGTACCGATGCCCAGCTCGACCCGGCCGCCGCTCATCTGGTCGACCTGCGCCACGGTGATCGCCAGCGGCCCGGGCAGCCGGAAGGTGGCGGCGGTCATCAGCGTGCCGAGCCGGATCCGGCTGGTCTCCCGAGCGAGCCCGGCGAGCGTGGTCCACGCGTCGGTGGGGCCGGGCTCACCGCTCGCGTCGCCCATCATGAGGTAGTGGTCGGAGCGGAAGAACGCGCCGTAGCCGGCGTCCTCCGCGCAGCGGGCCACGGCGAGCAACTGGTCGTAGCTGGCACCCTGCTGGGGCTCGGTGAAGATCCGCAGTTCCATGCCCCGAGCATATGGAGCGGTTCCGGGCCGCGCCCGCCCGACCGGCACGATCAACGGGGCGTCGATGCGGGCGCCGACCGCCCGGGACGCCGGGCGGGTGGCCCGGCGTCCCGGCCACGGTCAGACGTACGGGCGGGTGGCGTAGGCGGCCTTGAGCGCCGACAGGCCCGTCGCCTTCGGGGAGAGCGTGCCCCAGCCGGAGTTGAAGTAGTTCGTCCGCACGATCCGCGGTCCGCGCTCGGCGTTGAGCTTGGCGATCGCCGCCGGCACGGTGGCGATCCAGGCGGCCTGGTTCGGGATCTCGGCGACCCGCACACCCCACTCGGCGATGATCACCGGGCGGGAGAGCGCGACCGGGCCGAGGTCGGCGACGGCCCAGTCCTTCGTACGCCGGAAGCGGTCGAGAGCGGTGTGGGTGGGGCTGGTCGCGTACACGTTCCACTGCAGGTAGTCCAGGCGCGCCATCAGCGACTCCGGGTGGGTGCGCCGGTAGCAGGCCCGGTCGAAGCCGCCCACCCCGACGGAGAACGTGCTGCCGGCCGGCAGCGTCCGTGCCTTGAACCAGTTCACGATGTAGGTCACCGCCTGCACCGCCCGGGCGTCCGACTCGGCCCAGGTGTAGGCCTTGCCCGCTTCGCTGGTGCCGAACTCGTGATCGGTGTCCAGCTCGGAGGCGAGCTGGATGTTCACCGGGAACCCCAGGGTGCGGTACTGGGACAGGGCTCGGGCGAAGAGCCCGTCGCACTGCCCGGCGAGCACCTGGCCGTAGCCGTACGCCTTGGGCCAGGTCGTCCCCGGGCGTTGCTGGATGGTCATCGCGGGCGCCGGGACCGTGTAGGAGGTGCCGTCCACGGTGAAAGTCTGCGGTCCGGCGTTCGGCGCGCCGTAGTGCTTCAACTCCAGGACCATGTTGATCTGGATGCCCGCCTTGCCGAGAGCGGTCAGCCACGGTCGCTGGTAGCCGGGGAAGACGTAGCCGTCGGCGAAGCTGCGGTACTGGGTGAGCGAGCGGAAGTTGCCGCCCGCCATGTCGGCCGTCGGGTCGGCGCCGCCGGAGAGGTAGTAGCCGCCGAGGACCGGCCGGGCGATGGTGTAGTCGGCGGCGGCGGTGGCGGTACGTCCGCCGGAGTCGCGCACAGTGACGGTCACCCGGGGCATCACGCCACCGCCCGGTAGACGGCCACCGCGCCGTTGTCCGACAACCGGGTCCAGGTGCGGCCGGAGTCGTCGGTGACGGTGACGGTGAGCGGATCGATGACCGCGGCGACGCGGATCGGCGCGCTGCTGTTGCCCGCTGCGTCGGTGACCACGATCGTGAGGGTCAGCGGTCTGGTGTCGGCGTCGCCGTAGGTGACGGTGAGGTTCATCTGGTCACCGGGTGAGTAGGTCGACGCGTTCAGGGATGCGGACGCGGTGGGAGCGGCCATGCCGGCCCCTCCTTCCTTCTTCGACGCCGGAGCGGTTCGGGACCGGTCCGGCGGGCTGTCGTCGGTTGCGGCAACGACCGGGGCCGCCGGGCGCGTCGGTGCTCCCGGTCCCCGGGTGAGCGGTCGCGTCGTCGGTTCGCGCCGAGGCGTGCGGCGCTGCGCCGGTCTCGGATCGCGGTGGCCCGTTCGGGTCGAGCGGCGGCACGACGCGCCCGACGTACGGCGGCGAGGGTGTGGCGACGTCGGTGTCGGAGGTGGCGGTCCCGGGCGCCCGGGACGATCTCCACGGTCGCGACCTCGTCGATGCGTACGGGCCGGCGCTGCGCTACGCCGGCGCCGCCGCGGCGGCGGGCCGGACCCGGTGATCACGGCACCGGCGGGACGCTGCTGTCGCCACCGGGCCGGAGGAATCGGATGTGGCCCGCCATCCGTACGCCTCTCACCTGCTACAACAGTGCGACGTGAAGGCCCCCGGCGTCCTGTCAGCTATCGGACAGCACCCCTCGCGTTCCCCGGAGGAGCCGGTTGCGGCTCGATCCACGAGGCGGCCGGGTCGCCCGACGTACGTGGACGCCGAGGTTTAACCGGCGGGCACTCGGGCAAGCGCCACCGGCCGGTCAGGCCGCCGTGGTACCCGATGGAGGAGCGTGGCACGGAGATGCCCACCCCACTTTCCTGTCTCTGGTGCGGTTCGGTCGAGGCGAGAGTGACAATCGGACGGCCGGTCCCGGAGGTCTTCCACTTCTACCGCGACCTGGAGAACCTGCCTCGGTTCCTGGGCGATGTCATGGCCGTGCGACGGACCGACCCGACCACGTACCGGTGGACGATCGAGGGCCCACTCGGCATCCGGTTGACGTCGGCGATCACGGTGACCGAGGAGCGTACGAACGAGCTGATCCGCTACGAGAGCGCCGGTCCGCCCGGACTGAGGGCGCGCTGGACCGTTCGCTTCGCTGACGCTCCGACCGGGACGGACGTACAGCAGCTGCTCGCGATGCCCTTGGGCAGACTGGGCCGCACCGCGCTGACCCTCATCGGCAAGCCGCCCGCCGCGGAGGTCGAGGCCAACCTCCGCCGGCTGAAGCAGCTCCTCGAAACGGGGAAGGTGACGGAGACCGAGCACGCGGTCGCCGGCAAGTTCGACCTCTCCGCATCACCGTCGAGGCACGACCGTCCCCGCTGACGCCGCCACCGGCGGCGCGTCGACGACTTCTCATCGGTCTGTCCGATGCTCCTCGGCCTGTCCGAGCCGTGCGGAACCGCGCGCCTCGGGGCCACCGCCTTAACCGAATCCGATGATTTCTTTAACTACGCCACTGGCTTCCGAGATCTACGGTCGGACGGCCCTTCGGACGATGGGCAGAAGCCCAGGAGGTATCCAGTGGTCAGACGACATCTCGCACGGCTCACCGTCGCGTTCACGGGGGTGATCGCGCTACTGGTCGCGGCACCCACCGCGGCCTTCGCCACTCCGGGCAACGACGACTTCGCGGGCGCTCTCCCTGTCGAGGCGCTGCCGTACTCGAACGTCCAGGATCTCCGCACGGCAACCGCGCAGGACGGTGAGCCGACGTCCTGCTTCAGCTCCACCCGCACCGTGTGGTACTCGTACACACCCACGACCACCCGCATCCTCACGGGCGAGACCGGCCCGGGTTATCCCGGAATCGCGATCTACACGGGTAGCTCGCTGGACAGCCTCTCCGAGGTGTCCTGCCAGCCGCCGCACGGCTACACCCCGGTCACCTTCGAGGCGCAGGCGGGCACCACCTATCTGTTCCGGATCGGGGCGGACTTCGCCGAGCAGGTCACCTTCCGACTGGACGTCGCGCCGCCTCCGGTGGTGGACTTCTACGCCGCCGGGGTCGACCACAACACGTTCGACACCATCCCCTTCTGGCCCTCGGTGAACGACCCGGCCGGCCTGGGCATCGCCCGCTACACCTGGGACTTCGGTGACGGGACGACGTCGGACACGCTCTACCCCAACCATCGGTTCACCGCCGACGGCGACTACACCGTGACGCTGACGGCGTGGACGGTCGACGGCCGGTCGAACTCCGTCTCGCATGCCATCACGATCCGCACTCACGACGTGTCGATCGTCCGCCTCTCCGTGCCCTCGACCGCCCGCGCCGGGCAGACCGTCGGCATCACCGTCAACGTTCAGAACATCCGCTACGACGAGAACGTGCAGGTTCGTCTCTACCGCGGCAGCCCCGACGGCTACGAGTACGTCGGGGACGTCACGCAGCCCGTCCCGGCGAGGACGGTGGGCCGGACGACGGCCTTCCCGTTCACGTACACCGTCGCCGCGGACGACCGGACTGCCGGCAAGGTCACCTTCCAGGCGGTGGCTGAGGTGGTGCAGAACCGGGACGCGCTTCCGGCGGACAACGAACTGCTCTCGACCCCGGTGCGGGTCAGGTGAGACAACGGCGCCCTCCGGACTCGAGATCCGGAGGGCGCCGTTCGCGGTGTCACGCGCGTTCGGCCTCGGCCGGTCACGCCGCCTCGGCGAGCCACTCCTCCAGCTCGGCCACGTACTGCGGCGCGTACTCGGGGGTCCAGCGCAGGAAGTAGACGGCCATCGACAGCGCGTGCACCGCGTGCGCGAGCCGTACCCGCGCCTCCCAGTCGTCCGGCAGCGGGCACACCTCGTCGTACGCGTCGAGGAATTCCCGACGCCCCTGCGGATACCCGTCGAAGACGTGCTCGTCGAGCTTGCCGAAGTCGAGGAATCGGTCCGCGTAGAGCCCGTGCTCGAAGTCGAGCAGGCAGGCGATCCGCCCGTCGCGCAGGACGACGTTCTGCCGCCACAGGTCGCCGTGCGTCAACGCCGGTACGCCGTTCGGGGGCACGGTGTCGACGGCGCGGTGCAGGGCCGGGGCGAGGCCGTCTCGCCCGGCCGAGGTGATGTCCTCGGGCGCCTCCGCGAGCCGCGCGTCGACGAGGGCGTGCAGGAAGGTGCGGACGTCCGGGTGCTTCTGTACGCCGAGCACGTCGCCGAACCAGGGGCCGGAGCCGGAGTGGAGCCGCCCCACGAGCTCGCCCAGCGCCGCGGCGAAGCTCAGTCGCTGGGCGGGGTTCATCCCCTCCCACAGCTCGTCGGCGGGCGTGCCGTCCTGGTACTCCTGCACCAGCAGTGGCGCGTCGAGGAGTCCGCTCCTGGGCAGGAAGGCACGGAACCGCACCACGGGGATGCCGCCCTCCGCGGCCCGGCGGGTGGTGGCGATCAACCGCCGCAGGTGTTCGGGGTCAGCGTTCCGCACCGGCGTCTTGATCAGCAACGGGCCCTCGTCCGTGTCGGCGACCCACTGCCTGCTGGTGTAGCCGGCGTCGAGCCGGCGGACGCTCGCGACTCCGATGCCGGGGCACGCCTCGGCCAGTGCGCCGCGTACGACGTCGAGCCCGCCCGTCTCCCCCGTCACTGTCCTCACCCGGCGTCCCCCGGCCGCACGGTCAGTGCTGAGCCGGCCGGCGGAACGCGCCGTACCACTCGAGCAGCGCGATCTCCCGGGCCACGATCTCGTCCTGATCCTCGGGGCCGGTGAGCACGTGGTTGGCGAGCACCTGGAAGCCGCCCCAGGTGAGCACCCGGGCGGCCGTGGCGGGCTCCAGGTCACGCGCGGTGTGGCCGGCCTCCTGCTCGCCGCGCAGCCACACCTCGGCCAGGTCGGTGAAGCGCTGAATCTGGGCGTTCCAGAACTCCCGCACCACCGCGTCGTAGCCGGCGACCTCCAGCACCGCGGCGAGCAGGTGTCGCCGTTCCCGGTAGTAGCGGATGTCCAGGACCATGGCTGCCACGATGCCTTCGAGGCCTTTTTCCGGCGCGGTCGAGCTGATCAGGTCGTAGGCGCCGTCGGCGAGCGGCTCGATGAGCCGCAGCAGCAGCTGGGTCTTGTCCCGGAAGTGCAGGTAGAAGGTCGAGCGGACGACACCTGCCTCGGCCGTGATGCGCTGCACACCCAGCTCGGTGAAGCTCGCGCCGCCCGCCAGCAACCGCTCGGTCGCCTCAAGGATCTTGGCGTCGGCGGTCGCCCGGCGGTTGCCCCCGGTGGAGGGACGGCGGGTGACAGAGGCCATAGGGCGAGTTTAGAGGTGAGACCCTACGCTTGTGCGAGACACCATGTCTCGACACACCGTCTTGTCCACCTGGACTCACCGTCCTGTTCACGCGGAGACAGCAACGTGACCCCTCAGCGGCCCACACTCGTGCTCGTACCGGGCGCCTGGCACCTCCCCGCCACCTTCGACCTGCTCCGTGGCGAGCTCGACGCGCTCGGCTACGCCAGCCGCGCGGTGAAGCTGCCGACCACCGGCCCCGAGCCCCGTGGCGGCCTGCGGGAGGACGCCGAGGCGATCCGCACGGCGGTCAAGGCGATCGAGGGCCCGGTCGTCGTGGTGGCCCACTCGTACGGCGGCATCCCGGCCACCGAGGGGCTCGCCGGCCTGACCAACGTCCGGCACCTCGTCTACCTGGCCGCCTACGTGCCCGACGTGAACGAGTCGATGTTCACTCTGCACGGCATGCCCGACCCCGACTCGACGGAGGGCCTCTTCCCGATCGGCTCGGACCCGCGGGCCCAGCTCTACGCCGACGTGCCCGACGCGGTGGCCGAGCGGGCCATCAGCCAGCTCGTCGAGCAGCGCCTCCAGCCGTGGGCCGACCGCGCGACAGGGGCCGCGTGGCGCACCCTCCCCTCCACCTACATCCTCACCGAGCGGGACGCCTCACTCCCGGTCGAGCTGCAGGAGCAGATGGCCGTCCGCGCCACCTCCACCCGCCGGGTCCCCACCGGCCACTCCCCGTTCCTCGCCCGCCCGGCCGAGCTGGCCGCGCTCATCGACGAGATCGTCAAGGACTGACCGACCGGTCATCGATCGTCGGGGCCGACCGCAGGGGTCGGCCCCAGCCACCGGGGCTGCCGCTACGCGGACCAGCCCCCCGCCACACCGTCCGTGGTGAAGGCCGCCTCCTCGTCAGGCGAGGAGGCGGCCGGCCGCGCCACGAGACACGGACCGGACCGTTCAGGCCACCCGGCGAAGAGGAGCCCAGATGCCGCACGACCACGCATGGCTGGACATCGCCGGCATCCGCGCGCCGGAGGCCGTCGTCGCGCGCCACCGGCGTACCGGCGCTTGGCGTGCCGAGAGCCCGCTGACCGACCTGTGGAAGTGGCGGGACCGGACGCCGGACGCCCCGGCGATCGTGGCGTACCGCTCCGGCGTGGGGCGCGAACAGCTCTCCTACCAGCAGTACGCCGACTGGGTGGACCGCTTCGCCGCGGGTCTGGCGCAGCTCGGTGTCGGCCCCGGCACCGTGGTCGCCGTCCAGCTTCCCAACTGGTGGCAGACCAACGCGATGCTGCTGGCGGCGCTCCGGGTCGGGGCCGTGGTGGCGCCCCTCATGCCGACGCTCGGCACGCGAGAGTTGGAGCTCATCCTGCGCCGCGTCGGCGCAGCGGTCTGCGTCACGCCCGACGAGTGGCGCGGCACCGACTACGCCGGCCGCCTCGCCGGGCTGGCGCCGAAGCTCCCGCGGCTCCGGCACCGCATCGTGCTGGGTGAGGCACGGCGGTCCGGCGAGGTCGGCTTCACCGACCACTTCGTACGCAGGGACTGGCGGCCGGAGCACGCGACGACACCGGCCGAGATCGACGTCGACCCGGACCGGGCGGCCCTCGTCCTGTTCACCTCCGGGACCACGGGCGGGCCCAAGGGCGCCGTCCACTCGCTGAACACCATCCACGCCCACACCGACTTCCTGCGGGCCTGGACGCGCGGCCCCGCCGATCGCATCTTCACCCCGCACGCGGCCACGCACCTCGGCGGCATTCTCGGCAGCAACCTGTGCCCGCTGCTCGTCGGCGGCTGTTCGCTGATGCTGGATGTCTGGGAGCCGTCGCACGCCGCGACAATGCTGGCGGCCGAAGGGGCCACCTTCCTGAGCGCGGCGCCGGTCTTCCTCAACGGCCTGATGGCCGAGCTGCGCCGGCGAGGTGAGGCGATACCCAGCCTCCAGGTGGTCGCCACCTCCGGCACCACCGTCCTGCCGCAGATCGTCACCGACGTCGTCGACACCCTCGGCGTCACGCTGTACACGGTCTGGGGGATGACCGAGGCCGGCAACACCTTCACGGGCCCGGACGACCCGGCCGACTGGGCGGCGCACAGTGTCGGACGGCCCCCGGTCGGTACGGAGATCGACCTGCGCGCGACCGAACCGGTCACCGAGAGCCGGCCCGGACAGCTGATGATCCGGGGCGCCGGAGTGTGTCTCGCGACGCTGGACCGGGACGGGCAGGGCGTCACCCTCACCCACGAGCAGGACGACGGCTGGTACGACACCGGCGATCTCGCCGTCCCCGACGGCCGGAACGGCATCCGGTTGGCGGGTCGGCTCGCCGATCGGATCGGCGGGGTCTTCATGGTGCCGGCCGCCGACGTGGAGGCCGCGCTGCGCGACCACCCGGCGCTGGCCGACGTGACGCTCGTCGGCCTACCCGGCGAAGACGGCACGGAGCAGATCTGCGCCGTGGTGGTGCCGTCCGGCACGCCACCCGAGCTCGACGAGTTGCGCGAATTCCTGACCGGCCGCGGAATGACCGAGTGGTATCTGCCCACCCGTTCGGTGATCCGGGCGGAACTGCCCTACAACGCCCTCGGCAAGGTGAACAAGGCGCTGCTACGCGCACAGCTGGCGGACGTGGCCTGAGCGCCCCTCGGATAGCGCCTGAGCCCCCACGCCCGCCCTCGTGGGAACGCCGCAGAAAACTAAGCGCGGCGGCTCGTGCCGGTGCGGAAAGATCGATCACGGAGGTGATCCACGCGCGGACGCGACTGCGGCAGCTGCGGATCGGCTGGCAGCCCGAGGAGCGAGGTGGCACGTTCGTGCTCTCCGAGGACGAGCACGCGGCCGGCTTCGCGCTGCCCGCGTTCCTGCCGACCGATCGGCTGCCGAGGTCCGCGGGGACCGCTCCGCCGACGGAGCGACAGCCCGGTGGGCGCGGGTCCGGGCCGTAGCGGCGGGTGCGGGGGATAAGTGGCTTGCAGCGGCGCGGGGTTGAGAGGTTGACTGCTCGCCATGCCGCTCCCCGCACCGATCTTCGTCGCGGGCACGGGTCGTTCGGGAACGTCACGGATCGCCGACATCATCGGCGAACATCCGCTGATCCATCGGATTCCCATGGAGACCCGGTTCCTCGTCGACCCGGATGGCCTGCGGGACCTGGCCGACGCGCTCACCCATCGATACGACCCCACCGTCGGTGACGACCGCGGCAGAACCATTCCCGAACTGGTCGGCGAGGAGCGCTACCGGGACGCGGTGCAGCGGCTCTGGCCGCAGTTGATCGCGTACACGTACGACGAACCCGCACCCGCGGAAGGCTTCGGGAACGCCGACCGTCCCGCCGGGCCGTTCGAGCCGCTGAGCCGCCGGCGGGTACTTCCCAGGTATTTCAGCGACCGGGGCGAACTGTTCGGCATCCTGCGGGGCCTGATCGACACCATGTTCGGCGGTGCAGCCGCCGACGCGGGCAAGCCGACCTGGTGCGAGAAGACGCCGTTCAACCTGCTGTACATGGAGTTCCTCTGGGAGCTGGTCCCCGAAGCGACCATCGTGCACATCAAACGTCACCCGGTCTCCGTGCTCGCATCCCACCTGTCCCAGCCCTGGGCACCGCCCACCGTCGACGGCGCGCTCGCCTACCTCAAGCCGGTCTACCACCGGTGGCTCACCTGGAAGAACACGGTCGCCCTGACGGGCAGGCGATACGTCGAGGTGAAAGCAGAAGATCTCGCGGCCGACTGGCCCGGGCAGCGCCGCGCCCTCTTCGAACAGCTCGGCGTCGACGACTTCGCCACCCCTTCGGCGTTCCAGTCGCACAAGCTGACGAACCGCAACGACCAGCTCGACGACGAGACCCGCGAGCTCATCGAAGAGGCACTCGGCGAGGTCATCCCGGCCATGGGATATGAGTGACGACTCCGGATGGAGGCAGTCCGACGACCCGCTTCCAAGCCGCCCAGAGGCCATGTCGCCAGAGGCCCCAGGTCAGCTCACTGCTCGTTCAATGGAATGACAGCCGCGCTGCTGCGTCGGAACTCCTCGTCGGGCAGGGCCGGCCGGAGGTCGCCGGCAGGCCGGGGCCGAGCCGGCGCGGCGAACGTCGCGGTTCAGCTGCTCGCGCAGCTCGCCAGCATCAAGCCTGGCTAACGGCTGGTACGCATCATGCGCGTGAAACCGTACGCCGACACCACGTTCAACCAGGTCACGGCACGCGCCAAGGCGGTTCGTGTACCGCCACATCCGCTTTCACGTCTCCCAGCCCAGGAATCGTGCGTGGACCGGATGTGGCAGAACCCGAACCGCGTTCCCGCAGTTCAGGGGCCTGCTGTGTCATTTTCGGCTGTTCGTGGTCGGGCATCGTAGGCAGGTCGGGACTCCGGCCGAGGACCCCAACCGGATCGTCGGCTCCGTAGCGGCCGACGGCGCTCTCGCTTGGCGATCACCACTGTTCGACGGACGGGGCCGCCCGCCGTCGGGGCGGGCGGCCCCGTCAGGCAGATCTGCCGGAGCGGCAGTCTTCTAGCCAGGCAACAGCGACCCGTCCACCTGTCGTCGGACCAGCACCATCGTCAATGCCCCCGCGAGAAGGAACAGCACGCCGAGAAGAATCCAACCGGGCAAACCGTGCTGAATCGCGGTCGCCGTCACGACCAGCGGCGCGAGCATCGAGCCCAGTGCCGCTCCGGTCTGGCTGACACCCTGGTACGCGCCGACGTTGGCCGGGTCGGCAAGCTCGAAGGCGAGCGTCCAACTGCCTGCCTCGGACAGGATCTCGGCGAGGCTGTGTGCCACGGTCGCGAGCATCAGCATCACCACGACGACAGCGATCGCGCCGTAGGCGGACAGGGCGTACAGGCCACAGGCCAGCGCGAGCAAGGTACCGGCCACGCCGACCGCGCGGCCGGCCGAGCGGATGGCTTTCGCCCCGCGTGCCGCCCAGACCTGAAGTAGGGACACGATGACGGTATTCAATGCCAACAGCGCAGCGATGGTCGCCGGGGGTGCCTTCGTCGAGCCGGCGACCCAGAGTGGTACCCCCACCGTGAGCATGCCGACCTGCATGCTCATGACGGCGTAGAGGCCGGTGATGGCCAGATAGGTCCGGTCGCGCAGTGGTGATTGGCGTACGCCGGCCGTCCGAGACCCGTCGGTCGCGGTGCGTTCGGCGCCGCGGTCCATCCGGCGCAGCAAGAATGCGGAGACGAACAGCAGTGCTCCGGTGGTGAGCATCGCCAGCAGATATGCCAGTTTCGTGTCGAGCACGAGGGCGACGGCTGCCAGCGCGGTTCCCACGCCGATGAAAGCGTTGGTGACCACCCGCAGGCGGGCGCGCATCTCCACGCGGTCCGGGCCGGTGAACGACTCGGCGATCATCGTCGTCAGGGCGGTGCGCTGCATGGCCTGTTGTCCGACGGCGGCGCAGGCGACGACAACGAACGCGGCCGGGGTGTGCGCCAGGAGGTAGGCCACCAGCGCCAGGCCCTGGCCGGCGGTCGTGGCGAGCAGCACCCGGCGCGCGCCGACGACACGGGCCAGGTAGCCCGCAGCCAGCGCGGCGGGGACGGCGACCGCCCCGGCGATCGTCAACCCGAGCGCGACCGTGGTCGCGGCGAAGCCGGCGACGTGGGTGAAGAACATCACGCTGACGCTGAAGAAGACTCCCTTGGAAAGCGAGCTGGTCATGGTGGCCCAGGTCAGCGCGCGGGCGACGGGATCGTCCGGACGCAGGTACCGCCGAACCCAGCCGGCCGCCGCCGACCTGTGGCGGTCTGTCACAAGAAGCATGCCGTCAGTTGTCGCAGCGTACTGGCCGGCCACGCCAACGATGTAGCCTTTTGCTTCATGGTCCGGTACGAGCTGCTCGGCATGGATGTCGCCGATCTCCGATTCGCGGTGTCCCCGCTCAACGAGGCGGTGCTGTCCCTGCGGGCTTGGCGCGATCCAGGACGATATCCGCTTCAGTTGCGCTGGCTACGCACGCTCGAAGCCGTGCGCGACAGCCTTGACGAGGCCATGCTGCTCGCATTGACGGACGTACGGCTGTGGACGCCGGATTTTCTCAACCCGCGTCCGCACTCACCGCTGACCCGCTTCGACGACGAACTCGCGAGACTGGCCAGTAACGACCCGGCGGTCATCGAACGAGACCTGCGAGCGGTGCACGGCGCGACGCCACTTCCCGAACCACTACAGGGTTCCGCCGCGGAGGTGCTCAATCGGATCATCGATGCGCTCGCCGCGTACTGGCGGTGCTGTTTCGAGCCGCACTGGCCCCGGATGCGGGCGGTCCTCGAAGGCGACGTCACGTTCCGAGGACGACAAATCGCCCAGCGGGGTCTCGCCACGATGCTCAGCGGATTGTCGGACGCGGTGCGGCTCGTCGGAAACGTGGTCGAGGTACGGCTGCGCTCGAAGCTCGACTACGCGCGACCGGCCAATGGCGAGCTGACCCTGGTGCCGAGCCTGTGGACCACCAACGCCTCGACACCCATCTCGGCCGACGAGCCACCGATGATCCTCTATTCCGCGCGTGGCGCGGCGACCCTGTGGGAGCCGCAGACCCTGCCCGCGCCGGACGGTCTCGCCGGACTTCTGGGCACCACTCGGGCCGGTCTGCTCAACCATCTCGACACGCCCGCCTCCTCCACCGAGTTGGCCGCCCGCCTCGGCGTCACCCCGACCGCGGTCAATCAGCACCTTCGGGCCTTGCGTGCGGGCGGACTGCTGGTCGGCACCCGACACGGCCGATCGGTGCTCTACCGCCGCTCCGACCTCGGCGACATGTTGGTCGCCTCGGCCGCGCCGCATTCGTGAGGCCCTCGTAGGCCGGATGGCCGAGAACTACTGCCGAGCCGCGAGAGGAGCCCAGCCCTTGAGCGACCTTCATGCCGCTGAAAAGCGCGCTGCCAGCTCAGCCAGGTGGTCAGCAGCCCATCGGCGCAGCCGTCCATCAACATCGGCGGACCGCCAGACACCGCCCCGGCGCGACACCTCCGGCACCGCTCACACCAGCAAAGCCCAACCCGAGGGCGTACCTGATCCGGTCGATCCTCGCGGCCCTCGGAGCACTCGGTCGTCCGCGTACGACGACGGCCGCACCACGCAGACGCCCAGGTCTCGGCGCGTTCGCCAAGCCGGCTCGGGTACCGCCACATCCGCTTTCACGTTTGCCCAGCTCAAAGGCTGGAGGTGGGGCGGGCGGGACTCGAACCCGCGACCGAGGGATTATGAGTGGCCCTCGTGGCGGAGACTGCGCCCACTAGCTGCAACTACAGCCACAGTCGAGGCGACTCTCCCGCACTGCAACCACTCGAACCACCCTCACTTCGCACCACAAGCGGCACCACGCGCTCTATGCCGATCGGTCGATCCCATGAGAACCTGAATCCCTCGCGTGATCACACGACTACCTACGGCTATCTCCGCTGGAGGCGCGCATGGCCCAGATGTCGCTCTTCGGTCCCAGTGACGCGGGACCTGACCCGAAGCCGGCCGACGACCGCCCTGTGCGGCTACAGCTCCTGATCACTGTGAAGGCTGCACCGAACCCCTCAGAGAAGTACGGAGAGACCGTTTGCGTAGCGGGGCTGCGGACGGACGTGCTGCGGCCGACGTGGGTTCGCCTCTACCCGATCAACTTCCGGCATCTCGACAGTGACGAGGCGTTCAAGAAGTACGACATCATCTCCGTCGATGCCAAACCGGCGCGGCAGGATCAGCGGCGCGAAAGTTGGAAGCCGATCATGGACAGGATTCAGAAGGAGCGCCATCTCGACGGCTGGAGGTCTCGACAGCCGTTGCTTGATCCGGCTATCGAGGATTCGATGTGTCGCCTCAACCGCGACGCTCAGGAGCGCGCTGACGCGCAATCGCTGGCACTCGTGCGGCCCAAGGAGGTTCACGATCTCAAGGTCAAGCCGCACCCTGGCTGGAGCGCTGACGAGCAGCGCAAGATCGAGGCGTACGCGAGTCAACCGGACCTCTTCAGCGGCCGGAGCAGATCTCCGCTACAGGCGCCCCGCTTCAAGGCGGCGTACCACTACCGCTGCCAGGAACCCGGGTGCAACGGACACAAGCAGCACATCATCGACTGGGAGTTGGTAGCGCTACAGCGTCGGCTCGCTGGCTACTCCGACGCCGCGCTTCGGGATGCGCTGGAGGCCAAATTTCTGGAGGAGATGTGCGCGCCTAACCGTGACGTCGCCTTCTACGTCGGCAACCAGGCCAAGCGCGTTCACGTTTTCAGCGTGCTGGGCGTGTACTGGCCGAAGCGATAGGCATACGGTCTTCGAGCGCGCGCATCACGACCTGGCGGTGGCACCGACTCTCATCCGCCTCGAAACAGAGCAGCGCCACCAGCTCGCGTTGCGCCGTCTCGGCGAGCGCATCGAGCGCTGCCAGGGACTCAGCGTGACGCAGCCGAGAGGCATACACCGCCCGCGCAGATCGCAACTCCTCGGAGTTGCCACCGAACCCTGGGCGGTTCTCCTTCGGATTACCAAGCTCCCGACGGTGCTCGTAGACGATGCCTTGCGCGGCGAGCGCCTGACTGAGGGCTGACTTGCTGAAGCCACGCTTGCGAGAGATCGGCGTCATCCGAACATCGACTAGGCGCGTGACGCCCATGTCCGCGAGGCCGGTCACAAACTCATCGATGGAGCGGCCCTCGTAGCCGACACCCAGGATACCGGCCCGGTGACTCACAGCTAAGGTGGCGCTCATCGGAACACCCTTTCATGACCCGTCCGCCAAGACCATCGGGACGGCCAAGAAATGTGCCGCCCTGCACAGCTCCGAACGGAAGCGACCGCAGAAGGCAACGGGTTGACTCAGGGCTCTCAGCGGGGCGGCCTACGCGGGTCGGTCGCGGTGATCGGTGCTCGTTGTGGGAGGGGCTGAACCATCTCCGCATCTCCGCATCTCCGCAAACATGGCTGTGAGCTGGGCGAATGCTTGCGGAGATGCGGAGTTCCGTTGAGGGAGATCTCCGCAAGAGAGGTTCATCTCCGCAAGATCGTGCGGAGATGCGGAGATCGATGGTTCCTGATGGTCTGATCTCCGCAGGCTGTTTCCCCTGGTGAGGGTGGGTTGCTGCGGCGTTGCGGAGATGCGGAGATGGTTCAGCGGGTTTCAGCTGTCGTGGCGTTCGACCCAGAACACGGCCCGGTCTCCGCGCTCGTTCTTCCCGGCGCGGATGACGTGATCGCCGCGCCACCGGCCGGCTTGCCCGGTGAGCAGCCGGCCGAGTTGCAGCGGGTTGGGTAGGCGGCCGTTGTGGGTGGTGATGAACTGCCCATCCCACGGGTCATGTTCGTCGCTGCCGAGGTGCATGGGCTCGGCGTCACGGCGCAGGTCAGCGGCCGTCAGACGTCGACCGCCGTGGCGCTCATGCCAGGTGGTGAGGAACGCGCGCCAGCGCGTTTCGTCTTCATCGATCTCCCGTACCTCAGCCGCGTTGGACAGGAACCCGTCGACGCCGTGATGGGCCAGGAATCCCCCGAGGGCTTGCGCCCACGGCGTGAACTGCCGCATTGATAACCCGGCCGCCCGGGGCGCTCCCTGCCGCGTCCAATCGAGCACCAGCACGAGCAGGTGCCACAGCACCGTGAGTTGGTTCGCCGGGGCAGTGATCCACTGGTCAAGATGCGGAATACCGAACGCCGTTTGGTCGCGCAGTTCGGGGCGGGGCATGTCCGGGTCGAGATGCACCCGGACGGTGCGGGAAGCCATGTCCCCGCCGACTTGCAAGTTGTTGCCTGTGGCCATCCACAACCGGTCGTTGACGGTGGCGATGTTGCGCGACGCGCCCAACTGCCGGTCGGACCACACGCCGTTGGTGACCAGCTGGGCGAGCACGGCGGAGTCGATGACGGTGCCCTCGGCGAGGTTGTCCCAGATGACCACGCCGACCTGCTCGGCGAACACGGCAGTGATGGACTTGCGTAGTTCCTCGTCGGAGTAGGCCCAGTTCATGACGCGCTGCCCGTAGAGCATTCCCGGCCCGGCGGTCAGGATCGTCTTCCCGCTCGATGGCATGGTGGCGTCGATGAGCGCGAACGGGGTCAGGGATCGGGTGAAGTGCCGCAGGATCGGCGTTGCCAGCAGCGCCACGTAGTTGGCCCGGTCCGCCGCGCTGGCCCACGGAAAATCACGCAGGAACCGGCCGAGCAGGAACGTCTTCGCCTCGGCTACCTGCTGCGGGGTCGGCTCGTCGGGAACGGCCGGCAGCGCCACCCGGGTTGCCAGGTACAGGCCGGTGGCCTTGTCGTAGCCGGGGGTCTGCAACAGGGTGCCGTCGCGCCGCAGCACCGGTGCGCCGATGATGCCGCGCAGCGGCGCCACACCCGGCCACGTCTTCCCCGCCAGCACCGACGACAGGGTGTCCCGGGGCGGGGTGACTTCCTCCTCGTACATCTCCGGGTCACCGCCGTCGCCCTTGCGGGTCTTCATCCGGTAGACGTAGGCGTGTTCGGCGAGCAGCCCTGCCAGCCCGGCCGGTGTGACCACGCTGGCGGACACCGGCAACGGCGAGTCCTCGTCGGCGGCTGGCGCGAGGTCACCCGAGACGGCTTCCATGTGCACCAGCGACCCGGCCGACACGTACGTGTCCGGCAGAAGCCCGTCTGTCAGGGCGGCTTTTAGGGTGCGGATGGTTTCTGGGCCGGTGCCGATCTGCAAGCGGGTGCTGCTCATGCTGCCCTCCCGGAGTTGTTCAGGTGGCGGGGCTGACGTGCGCCGACGTGTAGCCCGGATGCGATCGTGCGGGCAATCTCCCGATCGCTGAGCGGTCGGCGGCCGGGCAGGGACCGGGCGGCCGGTTCCAGCACGGCGTACACGTCCGCGTCGGTGAGCGCGCCTCCCGCGGCGAGCTGCCCGAGCGCCACCGCGCTGGCGAACAGGGCCGCGTTACGGCCGCCCTCGGCGGCGCCGGTCAGGTGGTCGACCTGCCGGCGGATCGCGGCAGCGACGTACCGACCGCGCCGGTCCGCTGGCAGCGCGACGGCCGCCGGCCGGTACGCCGGCCGCTCGTGCGGCGCGGTCAGCGTGGCGACCCACTCGGGCAGCGGCGCGGGCTCGCAGTCCAACGCCACCACGTAGGGTCGGCTGGCGACCGTCGAGCCGGCGGCCACGACGTAGCCGCCGTGCGCGCGGGTGTCGACCTTCCACCCGAGGCCGCGTCCCCGGCCGCTGGTGGTGTTCCGCAGCTTCGGGCCGGCGTCGGGGTGGCGGTAGTAGAGGTGGCTACCGCCGCTGGGCGTGACCACCGTGTGGGTCACCTCGATCCCACCGTGGCGGGCGGCGAGCGCGGCGAACACGTCCGCACCGTCACGCGCTCCCTCCCACTGCAGGGGCGGGGCGTCGCCGGGGTGCTTGGGCAGGTCCAGGTCGACCACCACCAACCCCGACGGGCCGCACGCCACACCGATTCCGTACGGGCGGGTCGACCACGCCCGGCGAATCCGGTCGGGGTCGGTGGTGGCCCGTTCCTCCCACCCGACGTGACGGCCGGCGGCCCGGCAGCGCGGGTCGGTCAGGTCGCAGCGTTCGGCGGTGCAGCGGGCCGGGAACGCCGGACGCTTCGGCTCATCCGCGTCGGCGAGACGCGGGCGGTCGGGACGTAGCGGGAACACATGCCAGCCACGCGCAGCACAGGCCAGCGCGGCGGCCAAAAGGTCAGGACGGGACACGAGGTCTCCCTTCCGAGTGATCGGAGATTCAGGCGGCGGCGCGGCGGCGAGCGCGGGCGTTGTCGAGGTCGATCAGCAACCCGCCCGCCGTATCGGGCTGCCGCGCGGTGCGTTGGTGGCGCTCGTGCGCGCAGGCCGCGCAGTCACGCCGTTGCAGCCGGACGGGTCGGCCGCTCAGGCTGTCGGCGGCGGAGAGCAGCCGGCCGCAGAGGTGCGGGTAGGGCTCGGCGCCGGTCACCGGTCGGCCGAGCACCGTGCTTGCGGCGAGCCACCGGGCGGCCACCGGGTCACCGCCCCGGCCGAGGCCGGGCCGCGATCGCCGCGCGGCCTACCGCGTGCCGCATGTCGCCGAGCAGCCCGACCAACTGACGGCGGGCGGTCACCTCGGTCGGGGCGAGGGCGACCCTGACGCGCACCTCGGCGTGCTCCCGTCCGGAGGCGGTGCGGACGCGCACGAGGACGGCGCGGGCGTGGCCGGCGTCGACCACGATTTCGTCGGATCGGTGCTCGCCGAGGTTGCAGCGGTGGTCGCGTCCGCACCAGTCGGTGTGTCCAGCGGACCGCCGGTTCATCGGGTGGCCTCGGTGCGCAGCCGGCGGAAGTAGTTGAAGACGCGGCGGCCGGTGCGCAGCCGCAGCCCTCGGTCACAGCGGCGGCAGGCGCGGGGGCGGCGTAGGACGCGGGTGGTGATGTGGCCGGTTCCGGCGCACCGGTCGCAGCGTTTGAAGGGGCTCACCGCGCACAGCCCGGCGTAACCGAGTGTGACGGCGGTGGGGATCGCGGTGAGGACGATAGCGGCGGTCAGGTGGGGGTTCACAAGTGCCTCCCAGGGCCGTTTTCGGGTGCACGAGGCCGTGAGCTGCTAGCTACTAGCGGGCAGCTCATGATTCGGTTCGGGTGCTAGCGGGGGTGCTAGCGCTAGCAGGTCGGACCGCTAGCGCTAGCACCCTGCGGAGTTGTCAGCCGGCGGACCGCTTGCGGTCACGCTCCGCGATCGCGGCGAGCAGGTCGGTGTGCTTGATGCCGCGCCGGGTGACGGGCTTGCCGTCGATGCGCCGCCCCACGTCGGCGACCTTGATCGCCGGGTGGGGCTTGAGGGCGGTGGTGAGTTGCGCGGCCTCCCAGCCGCCGTAGACCTCGGGCCGCAGCTCGGCGAGCAGGCCGCACAGCGTCTCGTTCCACGCGGCCTTGTCGTCGCCCGGCCAGATCCGGGCGAGGTCTCCGAGGACGTCCGCCACCGGGGCAACCTCGCGGGTCTGCTCGTCGGGCTTGGGCAGCGTCCCGGCCGTCTGCCGCAGCGTGACGGCGCGGGCGACGATGCGGCCGGCGGCGGTGGTGTCGACGTAGAACGAGCGGACCGATGCCGCCTTGGGGCCGAAGCCGCGCAGGATGCCCCACCCGGCCTCGCTGACCGGCTGAAACACGGTCGCCCGGTAGCCGTTCTTGTACGCCGATGTCCCGAGGATCATGTCGTTCGCCGTCTGGTCCGCGACGGAGAGGCAGAACCGGGAGTTGACGTTGCGGGTGATGCCGGTCGGCAGGCTGTCCTTGTCGGGGATCTGCGTGCCGATCAGGATGATCACCCCGAGCGCCCGGCCGAGCTTGATGACCTTCTCCAGGATCTCGCCGGCTTCCTTGCCGTACTTGCTGGTCATCAACTCCTGCAACTCGTCGAACCACGCCACGAGAGGATGCAGGCCGGACCCCTTGAGGCTGGCGAGCTCCGGGGTGACCTTGTTCTCGGGCGCCTTCCCGAGTCGGGCGTAGTGCTCGATGCGCTTCGAGCGGCGGCGGCACTCCTCATACAGCCACTCGATGAAGGCGAAGCAACGCGCGAGGGTGTCGTCATCGAAGCCGTTGCCGTACTCGCTCATGACCGGTTCCAACACAGCGAAGTCCCCGACGCCCTTCAACTCGTACCCGCGAATCTCGGCACGCGGGTCCAGGGCGGCAGCGAGGATCAGATCCCGCAGCGCGAACGTCTTGCCCGATCCGGGCTGACCGCCGAAGAGGAAGTTGCGGAACATCAAATCGACGCTCACCGGGTCGAGGCGGGGCGTGGTGGCGAACGGGAACGGCTTGAACACGTCCACCTTGGCCGTCGCCGAGAGCAGCGGCCAGGCGGGTTGCTTCATCTGCGACGCCGGTTCATACCCCACCCACAACGCCAGGCGGCCTGTGTGACCGGGTGCCGGTTCGGGCCACACCTGATCCAGCGGCAGCCGCATCGCCGAGGCCAGCTTGCCCCGTCGGGCGACCACCTCGGCCGCTTCCACCCCGTACGGCAGATCGACCACCGCGAGGTGGCCGGGGCCGTCACGGTGGATGTCGACCGGGAAGCTGATCGCCTTCGGGTCCTTGGCAACCGCGCTGTTGATCGCGGGCATCTGCAACGAAGTCAGCGCCCGCCGCACGAGGTTGGCGGTGAGCTTGCGGTAACGGGTGCCCTCCGACACCCGGTCGGTCAGCGGCTTGTCGACCGGGCGGCCCCGGGTCGCCAGCAGCGGCACCACCACCGCCCCGGCCACCCACCGCCACCACTCCGGCCCAGCCGCGAGGACGATCACGCCGGTTCCGGTGCCCGCCGTGCCAGCGGCGAGGACCCACCACCGCCACACGCTCTGACGCTGCCGGCGGGCGTCCAGCTTGAGCCAGGTGTCGGCGTCACCACGGGTCGCCGCGGCTTGCCGTAGGTGCCAGTTCCCTTCCTCGGCGGTCGCCCACCGCAGCGCCTGACCGATCCCCCGCACCGCGCCGATCGGCGCCCACGCGAGGGCCTTCACCGCGTACTTGGGTAGGCGCACGCCGTGGTACGCGGCCACGTAACCGGCGTCCTTGGTCTGATGCTTCACAGCGGCCCGCAAGGCGCGGCCGGAGCGAGCCCAGTCGGCAAGGATCGGCCGCCGTTCACGCTGCCGCGCCAGCACGTCACGCGGGATGTCCTCGGCGGCGTCGACCGGGCCGCCGAGGCGTTCCGGCCCGTCTTCGATGCTCTCGGCGTCGTCGTCGCCGGTGTCGTCGTCCTCGGCGGTGTCGTCGGCGGGCCGGGGGCGGGGCAGCCGGCGGGCGCGGGCGTCGTCCAGGTCGACCACCTCGGCGCCCACGCCGCCGGTGGTGTCGGTCAGGTCGTTCTCTGCGGCCTGCCAGTCGAAACGGTCATCGTCTCGGGGGGAGGTCATGATGGGGGTTCCTCCAACGGGTCCGTTGGTTCGGGTCAGGTGGGGGCCGGCGGCGCGGCGCAGGTTGGTCGCCAGGGGCTGCGCCGCCGGGCCGGGGGGTCAGAAGCCGATGTGCAGGTCACCGGTCACCGCGTCGGCCTGCCGGCCGACGCGGGCGTTGCCGGCGCGGATGTTCTCCGTCCGGGCGGGCGTGGTGTCGGGGGTCGGGGTGTCCTTGCTGGCCTTGCGGGTGTCGCTGCGGCGGTGGATCTGGCCGACCTGCACGGCGACGCGGTCGTTTCCGGATGCGCGGTTGATGCGGCCCACGGATGGGCTCCTTTCGGGTTGCGGGGCTGGCTGGGTGCCGGGGGATGATGAGTGCTCCCCCGGTGGGTCCTTGCGGTCGATCGGTGGGCCGGCGGCACGGTGCGGTTCCTAGGCCGGTGTGCCGTGCCGCCGGGCGGGGCTAGTGGGCCTCGCGCACGAGGTGGGCCAGTGCGGCGCCCATGCCGAGTACCGCGACCGGGAGGCAGGCCACGGCGGTGGTGATCCACCACGGGGCCGAGGTGACGCCGGCCGCTTCCAACAGGTGGTAGGCCACCTGCCCGAGCGCGCCGACGAGAAGCGAGGCGATCGCGGACCACTTGGCGAACCGGCGGGCACGCTCGGGCACCCGGCCGGACAGCCACACGTAGAGCGCGTACGCGCCGTACGTCTCGACGCCGATCGGGAGCGTGATCGCGGAGTTGAGGGAGAAGCTGTCCCAGATGCCCGGCAGCGGGTGCACCACGCCGAACCCGGTGAGTCCGCCGAGTCCGACCCACCCGGACCAGATGGCGACGAACGCCGGCAGGGCCAGCAGCACCACCGGCCAGACCACCGCCGGCCGGGACGGCTTGGCCGGCGCGGGCGGGGTGGGCGTGTCCGGGTGACCGACCGTGCTGACCTCGGTGACCGGGACGGCCGGCGTGATCTCCGGCGTAGGGGTCGGGTCTGCCACGACCGGGGGCGCGGGCTCGGGTACGACCGGGGTCGGCGGTGGGTTCGGGCCGATCGGCTCGGCGTAGTCGAGCCGGGGCGCGGG
>NZ_SMKG01000080.1 GCF_004348525.1 Micromonospora sp. 15K316
GCCGCTCGGCGCTGCGCCCGCCCCCGGCGCCCGGCCTGCGTGACCTCTCCGCCGGGGAGCCCGACCCGAGCCTGCTGCCGTCACTCGGTCCGTACCTGGCGTCCCTCGCCGTCGACGCCGGCCCCCCGGTCAGCTACTCGGGCGGTGGCGTCCTCCCCGAGCTGGCCGAGGCGGCCCGGGCCCGGCTCGCGGCCGACGGCGTACCGGCCGGCGAACTGACCCTCACCGGCGGTGCGCTCGACGGCATCGAGCGGCTCCTCGGCGCCCACCTGCGCCCCGGTGACGCGGTCGCGGTCGAGGATCCGGGCTGGGCCAACCTGCTCGACCTGATCGCCGCGCTGGGGCTGCGCCCGATCGGCGTACCGGTCGACGACGAGGGGCCGCTGGTGGCCGGGGTGTCGGCCGCGCTCACCGCCGGGGCCCGCGCGCTGATCCTGACCAGCCGCGCGCAGAACCCGACCGGCGCCGCGATCTCCGCTGCCCGCGCCACCGCGCTACGGGACCTCCTCACCGGCTGGCCGGAGCTGCTGCTGATCGAGGACGACCACGCCGCCGAACTGGCCCGCGTACCGCTGCACCCGCTGGCCGGGGCGACGGCGAGCTGGGCCTTCCTCCGCTCGGCCAGCAAGCCCTTCGGCCCGGACCTGCGGATCGCGGTGCTGGTGGGCGACGAGACCACCGTCGCCCGGGTGGCCGGCCGGACCCGGGTCGGCGCCGGCTGGGTCTCCACCGTGCTGCAACGGCTGCTGCTCGCGCTCTGGCGCGACCCGGCCGTCGCCGGGCAGGTCGGCCGTGCGGCGGAGAGCTACGAGCGGCGGCGCGGGGCACTGCTCGCCGCGCTCGCCGAGCGGGGCCTGCCCGCACGGGGGCGCAGCGGCATCAACGTCTGGTTGCCCGTCCCGGACGAGACCAGTGCGGTGACCGCGCTGCGCGACGCCGGCTGGTCGGTCGCCCCCGGCGCGCTCTACCGGATCGCCGCCGAGCCCGGCCTGCGGATCACGGTCAGTCCGCTCGCCGACACCGACATCGCCCCGCTCGCCGACGCGCTGGCCCGCGCCCTCCGACCGCCGCATCCGGGCGGCTTCGCCGCCTGACCGGGCCACGTCGACCGCCGCCGCTTGCGGGCCGGCGCGGGGACCGGGCCACGCCCTGGTCGACCGGTCCGCCGGGAGTCAGCCGCGAACGGGCGGGTAAGCCCGGCGCGGGAGGTGGGCGTCGATGGCGTCGTCGGGCGCGAGGAAGGGCATCTGGGCCGGGATCGCGGTGGCGGTGATCGCGGTCGTCATCGTGATCATCGTGGTGGTCTCCGACGGCGCCGGCGGTGGGTACTGAGCCGGATCGCGAGCCGGTGCCGAGCCCGGGCCCGCCCCGCCGGTTCCGGCATCGATCCCCGAACGGGTATATAACAGTCCGCATGGCCGAGCAGACCGCTGACGCCCCCGGCGCCCAGAAGTTCATCCCACCGGAGGCGGACACCCTCGACGAACTGCGCACGGCCGCCGCCGGCTGCCGCGGTTGCGAGCTCTACCGGGACGCGTCGCAGACCGTCTTCGGCCGGGGCGACGAGAGCGCCCGGGTGGTGTTCGTGGGTGAGCAGCCCGGCGACATGGAGGACCAGAAGGGTCTTCCCTTCGTCGGTCCGGCCGGCAGGCTGTTGCGGCGCGCGGTGGACGACGCCGGCCTCGACCCCGGCTCGATCTACCTGACCAACGCCGTGAAGCACTTCCGCTTCGAGCTGCGCGGGAAGCGGCGCATCCACCAGACCCCGGACCGGGTGCACATCACCGCCTGCCGGCCCTGGCTGGTCGCGGAGTTCGCCCGCCTGCGCCCGGCGGTCGTCGTGGTGCTCGGCGCCACCGCGGCCAAGGCGCTGCTCGGCCCGGCGTTCCGGGTCACCCGGCAGCGCGGCGAGCTGCTGCCCTGGCCGGGCTCCGCGCAGCACCCCGAGGACTTCCAGGGCGTGCCGGTGGACAGCGCCGGGAAGCGGGCCGACACCCCGCCGGCCCAGCTGCTCGCCACCATCCACCCGTCGGCGGTGCTGCGCGCGGACGACCAGGACAAGGCGTACGAGGGGCTGGTCGCCGACCTCACCGTCGCCGCCCGCGCCCTCGGCTGACCGCGACGGAACCCGTCCGACGACCTCCTGCCGCTCGGCCCCGCTGTGGCCAGCGCGTTGATCATGAAGTTGTCGTCCCGACATGCCGGTGGACGCGCAACAAAATCATGATCAACAGGGTCTGGTGGCAGGTGGGTGCGCAAGGATGAAGGCCCTCGGCACCCCTTACCGTGAGGAGCCTGCATGGCCACCGAACTGACCGCGCCGACGCCCGTCCGACCGGACGTGGCGCCGATCCAGCGGCGTACCCTGCGGCTGCTCTTCGGCACCCAGATCGTCGGCGGGATCGGTGTCACCATCGGCATCTCGGTGGGGGCGCTGCTCGCAGCGCGGGTCGCCGGCACCGCGCTGGCCGGTGTGGCGCAGAGCGCCTCCGTGGTGGGTGGCGCCCTGCTGGCGGTTCCGGTCACCCGGATCATGAACGGGCGCGGCCGCCGGCCCGGGCTCGCGGTCGCGTACCTGGCCGGTGCCGTCGGGGCGGTGCTGGTCGTGCTCGCCACGGTCACCCACTTCGTACCGCTGCTCTTCCTCGGCATGCTCTTCTTCGGCGGCGGCACCGCCGCCAACCTCCAGGCCCGCTACACGGCCGTGGACCTCGCCGAGCCGGCTCGGCGGGGCCGCCAGCTCTCCCTGATCGTCTGGGCCACCACGATCGGCGCGGTGGCCGCCCCGAACTTCGCCGACCTGGCCGACCACGCCACCACCGGCTGGGGTCTGCCTCCGCTGGCCGGCCCGTTCGCGTTCAGCGCCGTCGCGTTCGTGCTCGCCGCCGGCGTGCTCCTGGCGTTGCTGCGCCCCGATCCGCTGCTGACCGCGCGCCGGCTGGCCGCGCCCGCCGCGCCGGTGGCCGCCGGCGTCGCTCCCGAGGTAACCCCGCCGGCCGAGGCCACCTCCGCGCCGGCCGGGACCGCCCGGCGCGGTGCCGGGATGCGCGTGGCCTGGCGGGTGGTACGCGGCCGGCCCGCCGCCCGGCTCGGCATCGCCGCGGTGGCGGTGGGCCACACGGTGATGGTGGCGGTGATGTCGATGACCCCGGTCCGCCTCGGTGAGTCGCACGGCGACGCGGACGTGCTGCGGGTGGTCGGCATCGTGCTGAGCCTGCACATCGCCGGCATGTACGCCCTCTCTCCGGTGGTGGGTTGGCTCACCGACCGGCTCGGCCGGCGGGCGGTGATCCTCGTCGGCGTCGTGCTGCTGCTCGCCGCGTGCGCGGTCGCCGGCACCGCCGGGCACCACACGCCCCGGCTCTCGGTCGGTCTGGTCCTGCTGGGGCTGGGTTGGTCCGGCACCATGGTGGCGGGCTCCACGCTGCTCTCGGAGTCGGTGCCGGCGGCCGTCCGGCCGAGCGTGCAGGGCTTCTCCGACCTGACGATGGGGTTGGCCGGCGCCGTGGCCGCGGCGGTGAGCGGGTTTGTCATGCGGGCCGCCGGTTATCCGGTCCTGACCCTGCTCGCCGCGGTCGCCACCGTGCCCCTGGTGGCGCTAGCGTTGCGGCCGGTGCCGGCGGGGGCACCGGACGAGGAGGACTGATCACGTGCGGCTGACCGACTTCTGGGCGCGGCTGGAGGAGGCCTTCGGTCCCGGCTACGCGGCCAGCATCGCCAGCGACCAGGTGCTCGCCCAACTCGGTGGACGGACCATCGAGCAGGCCCTCGCCGCGGGTGAGGAGACGCACGTGGTATGGCGGGCGGTCTGCGCGGCCTACCCCGACCGGGTGCCGGCGCGACTACGCTGAGCAGCGATTTCCGCCGATCCGCGTGTCGCTTGCCGAGTCGTACACCTGTTCGGCTATTGTCCACAGCGGGGTGCTCGTCCACAGCTCGCGGCCCGTCGGCTGGTTTTCTGTCGGACCCAGCGCCTAGCGTGTCCGCGTGACGCGAAGCTCAGCAAAGACGCCGGCGAAGGCAGGGGTGGCAACGATGGTGGCAGCGCCTGACCGGGAGAAGGCACTCGACCTTGCTCTCGCTCAGATCGACAAGCAGTTCGGCAAGGGCTCGGTGATGCGTCTGGGGGAGCGGCCGGTCATCCAGACCGCCGTGATCCCGACCGGCTCCATCGCGCTCGACGTGGCGCTCGGTGTGGGCGGGCTGCCGCGCGGCCGGGTCATCGAGATCTACGGCCCGGAGTCCAGCGGTAAGACCACTGTCGCCCTGCACGCGGTGGCCAACGCGCAGCGGGCCGGCGGCATCGCCGGCTTCATCGACGCGGAGCACGCGCTCGACCCGGAGTACGCGAAGGCCCTCGGGGTCGACACCGACGCGCTGCTCGTGTCCCAGCCCGACACCGGTGAGCAGGCTCTCGAGATCGCCGACATGCTGGTCCGCTCGGGCGCGCTCGACATCATCGTGATCGACTCGGTGGCCGCCCTGGTGCCGCGCGCCGAGATCGAGGGCGAGATGGGCGACAGCCACGTCGGCCTCCAGGCCCGGCTCATGAGCCAGGCGCTGCGGAAGATCACCGGTGTGCTCAACAACACCGGCACGACGGCGATCTTCATCAACCAGCTCCGCGAGAAGATCGGCGTGATGTTCGGCAGCCCGGAGACCACCACCGGTGGTCGGGCGCTGAAGTTCTACGCCTCGGTCCGGCTCGACGTCCGGCGCATCGAGAGCCTCAAGGACGGCACCGACGTGGTCGGTAACCGCACCCGGGTCAAGGTCGTGAAGAACAAGGTCGCCGCGCCGTTCAAGCAGGCCGAGTTCGACATCATGTACGGCAAGGGCATCTCCCGCGAGGGCTCGCTGATCGACGTCGGCGTGGAGCAGGGGATCATCCGCAAGTCCGGCGCCTGGTACACGTACGACGGCGACCAGCTCGGCCAGGGCAAGGAGAAGGCCCGCGAGTTCCTGCGGGAGAACCCGGACGTGGCCGCCGAGATCGAGAAGAAGATCCTGGAGAAGCTCGGCGTCGGAGTCGCCGGGACCGACGCGGCGGGTGGCCCGGAGCTTCCGCCTGTCGACTTCTGACCTGAACCGTGGCAGGACGACGAGCCCGCGCGGGGCGTGGCTGGGACGCCAGCGCACCCCGCTCGGGCGACGCCACCACGCCTCGCCCTCGCCGTGGACGCCGGGGGAGGGCTGAGGAGACCGACCCGGCGGAGGCCGCGGCTCCGCCGCGGGACGAGGCCGAGGTGGCCCGGGAGATCTGCCTGCGGCAGCTCGCCGTGCGACCGCGTACCCGTGCCGAGCTGGCCGGGGCGCTGACGAAGCGCGGCATCTCCGAGGAGGTGGCCGCCCAGGTCCTCGACCGCTACGACGAGGTCGGCATCATCGACGACGCCGCGTTCGCCCGGGCCTGGGTGAGCAGCCGGCACGCCGGGCGGGGTCTGGCTCGCCGGGCGCTCGCGAACGAGCTGCGTCAGCGCGGGGTCGACGGCGACGTCGCGAGCGAGGCGCTCGGCGAGCTCAGCGAGGAGGCCGAGGCGGAGACCGCGCGGGCGTTGGTCGAGCGGAAGCTGCGCACCGCCCGGGGCGAGCCGGACGCGGTCTTCCGCCGGCTGGTGGGGATGCTGGCCCGGAAGGGCTATCCGCCGGGAGTGGCGATCCGGGCGGTGAAGGACGCGCTCGCCGCCCAGAGTGACGAGGCGGCCGAGTTCGCCGAGCAGATCGACGCGGACGCCCTCGCCGAGGCGGAGGGCGAGATCGAGCGCGACGGCCGGGCGACTGGCTGACCGGCCTCGCCCGGCGCCTGCCGGCGGTGCCGGCCCGACCGGCGCGGTGACCGGGCTCGTCCTCGGTGACGTCGCGGTGTCCGGCGCGTGAAGATGCCCCGGCTGCTCTGGTGCTCGGGTCGATCAGGCGAGGGATCGCACCCGCAGGAGGGCGGGACGCGGTGTCGGGCGCCGGGGCGAACAACGGTGACCGCCTGGCATGGCCGGCAGCCGGTGGTGTTTGTCCGCTCTTGCCCGGCGGCTGGTCAGCGCTGGGTGACCGGCCAACTTCTCTCCGTTCGGGGGGTTTGATCATGAGTTCTTGACCAGACCACCCCTGGCGACCTAGCCTCGCCATACAGGCTCACATTGCCCGACCAGCGCAGGCTAAGCGCACAACATAGATCGCGTAACGGAAGAGCAACACTTTGGTCGGCTCGTCCGGCCTTTGGCGGCAGCTCCGGACAGGCCGGTCCGGAGCTGAAGCGACAACTGCACCAGGCCACCGGCGATGCCCGCGAGCACCGCCGGTGGAGGAAGCTACCCACGGCCAGTCGCTCCGGTCGGGCGTCCGAAGCCGCAGGAGCGTGCCCCGGCACGGTCGCTGCGGCGCCGACGTTCAGGGGAGGCGGCCATGGCGGGACGGCACAGGTTGACCGGTGGTCCGCACGGGGTCCCCGCATGAGCGCCTTCGACACGGTGCTCCTGGTCGTGGTCCTGATCCTGACCCTGGTGGTCGTCGGCGCGTTGACGATGGGCCTGCGGACCCTGCGCCAGCTGGGCGGCGCCCGGCCGGCGGACCCGGCCTTCATCGCCGAGAAGGACCGCCAGGAGCAGTCCCTGGCCGCGCTGCGCAGCGCGGCCGACGAGGCGAACAGCACCATCGACGTGGCGAAGTCCGCGGCGGCGGCGGCGCGCGCCGAAGCGGCCGCCGCGAAGGCCGAGGCGAAGGCGGCCCGGGCGGAGGCCCGCCGGGTGCTCGACGACGCCCGCGCCGAGGCCGACACCGTCCTGGAACGGGCGCACAAGCAGGCCGAGGCGGACGCGGAGCAGCTGCGCACGGCAGCTCGCCGCGGTGGAGAGCGCGAGGTCGCGGTGCTCGCCGCGACCACCCGCGAGCAGGCAGCCGAGGTGGACCGGCGGGCGGCCCGGATGGACGAACGGGAGCGCCTGCACACCGAGGAGGTCGAGCGGCTCGCCGAGCGGGAACGGCAACTGAGCGCCGCGAGCGCCGCGCTGGCCGCCCGGGAGGCCGCGCTCGACCAGCGGGAGGCCGGCCTGGCCGAGGCGGAGTTGCATCGCCGCCGCGAGCTGGAGCGGGTCGCCGGGCTCACCGCCGAAGCCGCCCGGACGGAGCTGATCGAGGCGATCGAGGGCCAGGCCAAGCGGGAGGCGGCACTGCTGGTCCGCGACATCGAGGCCGAGGCGCGCGGCACCGCCGAGCAACGGGCCCGCCACATCGTGGTGGACGCGATCCAGCGGGTGGCCAGCGAGCAGACCGCGGAGAGCGTGGTCAGCGTCCTGCACCTGCCCGGGGACGAGATGAAGGGCCGGATCATCGGCCGGGAGGGGCGCAACATCCGCGCCTTCGAGTCGGTGACCGGCGTCAACCTCATCATCGACGACACCCCGGAGGCGGTGCTGCTCTCCTGCTTCGACCCGGTCCGCCGCGAGGTCGGGCGGCTCACCCTGGAGAAGCTGGTGCTGGACGGGCGGATCCACCCGCACCGGATCGAGGAGGTCTACGACCTGGCCCGGCAGGAGGTCGAGCAGCTCTGCCGGCGGGCCGCCGAGGACGCGCTCGTCGAGGTGGGCATCACCGAGATCCACCCGGAGCTGATCACCCTGCTCGGCCGGCTGCGCTACCGGACTTCGTACGGGCAGAACGTGCTCAAGCACCTCGTCGAGACCGCCCACATCGCCGGCGTGATGGCCGCCGAGTTGCGCCTGGACGTGCCGCTCATCAAGCGGTCCGCGTTCCTGCACGACATCGGCAAGGCGCTCACCCACGAGGTGGAGGGGAGTCACGCCATCATCGGCGCCGACCTGGCCCGCAAGTACGGCGAGAGCGAAGAGGTGGTGCACGCGATCGAGGCGCACCACAACGAGGTGCAGCCGCAGACCATCGAGGCGGTGCTCACCCAGGCCTCCGACGCCTGCTCGGGCGGCCGGCCGGGCGCGCGGCGGGAGAGCCTGGAGGCGTACGTCAAGCGGCTGGAGCGGATCGAGGAGATCGCCGGCGGCAAGGGTGGGGTGGAGAAGGTCTTCGCGATGCAGGCCGGCCGGGAGATCCGGGTGATGGTCAAGCCGGAACACGTGGACGACATCGGCGCCGCCGTGCTGGCCCGGGACGTGGCCAAGCAGATCGAGGAGGAGTTGACGTACCCCGGTCAGATCCGGGTGACGGTGGTCCGCGAGTCCCGGGTCACCGAGATCGCCCGCTGACCGGTCTCGCGCCGGAGCGCCCGCCGCGTAGGCGGCGGGCGGACCGCAGGGCGAGTGCCGTGAAACTCACCGCGACGGCCAGACAGAGGAACAGGAACGGGTTGACGTACGCGGGAACCAGATCCGTGGTGGTGCCGTCCGCGTAGCGGCAGAGGTGCCGCAGTGGCAGCCAGTCGGCGCTGGTCGCGGTGGAGTCCAACGGCTTGGCGGGGCAGTACACGCTGGTGGCACGGAGGTCGAGGAAGTGCCCCGCCCACAGTCCGTGCAGATAGACGGCGACGGCCGCGGAGGGCGCCACGACCGTCCCGACGACGACCCGGACAGCGTTGTTCATCGATCGAGAGTCTGCCTTGTCGACGCCGTTCCGCGACGCGACACGGGGATCAGGGGCAGATAGCCGAAGGGCCGCACCGAATCGTCGGGGCGGCCCTTCCTGGTCGTTGCGGCAGGGCTCAGACGCCGCCGCCCATGCCGCCACCCTCGGCCTGCGACATGAGCGCCGCCGGAGGAGGGTTCTGGGCCGGGGTGCCCGCCGTCTTCCGGCCCCGCGAGAGCCGGCGCTGGACGTACTGGGCCAGCTTCGACAGCGTGTAGTTGACGACGATGAACAGCACCGCGATCACCACGTACACCTGGATGGGGTTGTCCAGCGCACCGATGATCTGCTTGCCGATGCTGAGGGTCTCCTCGTAGCTGATGATGAAGCCGAGCGAGGTGTCCTTGAGTACCACGACCAGCTGACTGATCAGCGCCGGCAGCATGATCCGGAACGCCTGCGGCAGCAGGATCATCCGGGTGGTCTGCCACGGGGCGAGCCCGATCGCGGCGGCCGCCTCGGACTGCCCGCCCGGCAGGCCCTCCATGCCGGAGCGGAGGATCTCCGCGATGACCACCGAGTTGTAGATGGTCAGGCCGATGACCAGGTACCAGAGCGTGTCGAACGTGACGCCGAACTCGGGGAAGCCGCGGGCGACGAAGAAGATCGTGATCACCACGGGCAGGCCGCGGAACACCTCGACGCAGATCCGGGTGACCGCGGAGAGCAACCAGGTCAGCCCGCGCAGCAGGTACGACACGGGGGTGGCGAGCCCGGTGAAGCGGCGCTGGGCGAGGCTCTTGAGCTGGATCCGCAGCATCGCCAGCAGGGTGCCGACCACCAGCGACGAGAGGATGGCCAGCGCGGCGGCCATCAGAGTGTTCTTGAAGCCGGTGCCGATCCGTTCCCAGACAAGCGAGAAGTTCTCGTCGGAGGGGTCGACCAGCGGGCCCCAGAGGTCCAGCGAGAACTGTCCCTTGTCGTCCAGCGGCTGGTAGATCAGGAAGTACGCGCCGACCAGCAGCAGCACGGTGGCGACCAGGCTGCTGATCAGGGTGATCCGGCGCTGCCGTGGACCGGGGACGTCGTAGAGGACGCTCTGCTGGCTCATCGGGCCACCGCCTGTCGCTTCTCGATCCGGTCGAGGAGAGCGCCGAGGGGAACGGTCATGATCAGGTAGCCGATCGAGATGCCGATGGCGACCGGCACGAACGCGTAGCCCTCGGCCGAGGTGAGCTGGTCGGCGGTCTGGGACAGGTCACCGACCACGCCGAAGAAGCCGACCAGCGCTGAGTTCTTGATCATCGCGATGATCACCGAACCGAGTGGCACGATCGAGGCCTTCCAGGACTGCGGCAGCACCACGTAGCGCAGGTTCTGGCCGAAGGTGAGTCCCAGCGACCGGGCAGCCTCGGCCTGTCCGGGCGGTACGGCGTTGACGCCCGAGCGCAGCGCCTCGCAGACGAACGCCGCGGTGTAGAGCACCAGGGCGATCAGCGCGAAGCGGAAGTAGGGCAGGTCGGTGCCGAGCCGGTTGAAGATCGCGTCGAGCCCGGGGATCCGCAGGAAGTCCGCGTTGGACCCCAGCGCCGGCAGGCCGAAGGCGGCGAAGAACATGACCACGGTGAGCGGCATGTTCCGGAAGATGTTGACGTACGCGGTGCCGACGGCGCGCAACGGCGGTACGGGCGAGATGCGGAGCACCGCCACGATGGCGCCCAGGATCAGGGCGCCGATCGCGGCGAGTACGCAGATCTGGAGGGTGAGCCAGAAGCCCCCCGCGAAGACGTCGAACTTGTCGATGAGCACACTCACGGGTCGGACTTCCTCCCCACCCTCCGGATCAACGGGTCAGATCAGTAACGGTTGACGGCCGGCGGGTTGCCCAGCTCGGCACCGAACTTGCCGGCGGTGTCGTCCCAGGCCTTCTTCCAGCTGCCGTCGCTGTACGCCTTCTCCAACGTGTCGTTGATGAAGTTGCGGAAGTCGGTGTCGTCCTTCTTCACGCCGATGCCGTACGGCTCCTTGGTGAAGTTGGCACCGGCCAGCTTGAACGACGCCTCGTCCTTGGCGATGTAGCCGAGCAGGATCACGTTGTCGGTGGTCACCGCGTCCACCTGGCCGCCCTTGAGGGCGTCCCGGCACTTGTCGTAGGTGTCGAAGAGCACCAGCTGGGTGGCGACGTCCTTGACGTGCTTCTTGATCTCCTCGGCCGGCGTGGAGCCGGTGACCGAGCAGACCTTCTTGGTGCCGTCCGCGAAGGAGTCCGGCCCGGTGATGGCGGTGTCGTCCTTCTTCACCATGATGTTCTGGCCGGCCTCGTAGTACGGCCCGGCGAACGCGATGCGCTCCTTGCGCTTGTCGTTGATGGTGTAGGTCGCCGCGACCAGGTCGACGGTGCCGTTGACGATCACGTCCTCGCGGACCTTCGAGGGGGCCTCGACCCACTCGATCTTGTCCTCGGGGATGCCGAGCTCCTTGACGATGATCTTCGCGACCTCGACGTCGAAGCCCTCCGGCTTGCCCGACAGGCCCTTCTGGCCGAAGCCGGGCTGGTCGAACTTGGTGCCGATCTTGATGGCCTGAGCCTTGTTGAGCCGCTCCATCGTGCTGCCGGCCGCGAACGACTTGCTCTCGCCGCCGCTGCCGGTGCCCTCACCGGACCCGTTGTCGCCGCAGGCCGCCAGCCCGAGGGCGAGGGTCGCGGCCGCCGCGACCGCCGCCACGCGCTTCATACGCATACTCTTCTCCTTCTTCGACGAAGCCCGCCGAGGGATGGCGCGCTCCTGGGTGGACGCCTAGTGCGTGAGGATCTTGGAGAGGAAGTCCTTGGCCCGCTCGCTGCGCGGGTTGGCGAAGAACTCGGCCGGCGGAGCATCCTCGACCAGCTGGCCGTCGGCCATGAAGATGACCCGGTTGGCCGCGTGCCGCGCGAAGCCCATCTCGTGGGTGACCACGACCATCGTCATGCCGTCGCTCGCCAGCGACGTCATGACGTCCAGCACCTCGCCGACCATCTCCGGGTCGAGTGCGCTGGTGGGCTCGTCGAAGAGCATCGCCTTGGGCTGCATGGCCAGCGCGCGGGCGATCGCCGCCCGCTGCTGCTGGCCGCCGGAGAGCTGGGCCGGGAACTTGTCGGCCTGGTTGGCGATGCCGACCCGGTCGAGCAGCGCCATGGCGCGCTCCCGGGCCACCGCCGGCTTCTCCTTGCGGACCTTGACCGGGCCGAGGGTCACGTTCTCGAGGATGGTCTTGTGCGCGAAGAGGTTGAACGACTGGAAGACCATGCCGACCTCGCTGCGCAGCTTGGCGAGGGCCTTGCCCTCGGCCGGCAGGGGCTGCCCGTCGAAGGTGATGGTGCCGGAGTTGATCGGTTCCAGCCGGTTGATGGTCCGGCACAACGTCGACTTGCCGGAGCCGGACGGGCCGATCACCACGACCACCTCGCCGCGGCCGACCGAGAGCGAGACGTCGTCGAGCACGTGCAGCGGCCCGAACCACTTGTTGACCGAGTCCAGCACGATGAGCGGTTCGCCCGTCGTCACGTCGTCCACCGTCCCTGTCGTCTCCCACTCGGGGCCGGTTGACCCCTGGTTGGGCAACTGTAGGCGGCGAGTTGTGGCGGAATGCAACTCGGTTGGTCACGGAGCGGTAACACCCACGACGGCCGGCGTCGAGTGTCCGGTTTCGACCAGGCGACTTGTCCTGCGCCGGTAGCGGGTGACCCTCCGGCGCGGCGATCATGTGGGTATGACCGAACCGGTACGGCTGACCCGATACGCCCGAGGCGGCGGCTGCGCGTGCAAGATCCCACCCGGTGAGCTCGAGGCGATGGTGGCGGGCCTCGCCCCCGCGACCGGCACCGCCGACCTGCTGGTCGGCCTGGACCACGGCGACGACGCCGCCGTGGTCCGCCTGGACGAGCGGACCGGCCTCGTCGCCACCGCCGACTTCTTCACCCCGGTCGTCGACGACGCCTACGACTGGGGGCGCATCGCCGCGGCCAACGCGCTCTCCGATGTGTACGCGATGGGCGGCACCCCGCTGGTCGCGCTGAACCTGCTCTGCTGGCCCCGGGACGTACTGCCGATGGAGCTGGCCCGGGAGGTGCTGCGCGGCGGGCAGGACGTGGCCCGGGAGGCGGGTTGCCATCTCGCCGGCGGGCACAGCGTCGACGACGACGGCCCGAAGTACGGGCTGGCGGTCACCGGGGTGGTCCGGCCGGAGGAGCTGATCACGCTGGAGGCGGGCCGGCCGGGGCAGCCGCTGTCGCTGACCAAGCCGCTCGGCGTCGGGGTGCTGAACACCCGGCACAAGGCCACGGGTGAGGTGTTCGCCGAGGCGGTGGCCTCGATGAGCGCGCTGAACCGGGACGCCGCCCGGGCCGCCGTCGCCGCGGGGATCCGGTGCGGCACCGACGTGACCGGCTTCGGTCTGCTCGGGCACGCCTCGAAGCTGGCCCGGGCCAGCGGCCTCACGGTGGCGATCGACGCGGCCCGGGTGCCGTACCTGGCGGGCGCGCGCGAGGCGGTGCGGGACGGGTACGTCAGCGGCGGAAGCCGGCGCAACCTGGACTGGGTCACCCCGTGGACCGGCTTCGGTGCGGCGGGGGAGGAGGAGCGGCTGCTGCTGGCCGACGCCCAGACCTCCGGCGGGCTGCTGGTGGCGGGGGAGCTGCCCGGCGCGGCGGTGGTCGGCGAACTGCTGCCGCGTGGCGAGCACCTGGTCGTCATCCGCTGAGGCGGTCCGGGACCGGTCCGGGGCGGGATTTCCGGCGTCCGGCGGCCCGGTGCGGCGGCGCGGGAAGCCGCACCATACCCGATAAACTGTCATCTTCCCGCTACTCGCAGCGATGCGGTGCCGGGAAATTTTGCCCGGAATGGTCACAGACCGGTAACTTGCCCCCGGCTGGGGTCAAATGCACCGCACCATCGTCAGTAAGGCCCGATCCGGAGGCCGGTGGGACGAACGCAGCGAGGAGGCGGCATGACCGAGCTGTGGAACTGGAGAATCGACCAGGTACGACCCGTGGAGGTCTACCCGGCGTTGGCCGAGGCGCTCGGTCGGGTGGTGATGCCCCTGGCGATCGCCGACCCGGCTCGACTGCCCACGTACGCGGTCATCTGCGACGTCTGGCAGGCGCCCGGCGAGTTCGCGACGATCGTGGACTGCTACGGGGTGCCCGACCGGCTCCCCGAGCACGCGAGCATCGCCGCGCTGGCCCGGCTGCTGGAGCGCAACTGTCTGCTGCGCGACGACACGCTCGACGCCGGCCGGCACCTGCTCGTCGCCCCGGACGGCACGATCCGGCCGGTGCACTTCGACGTCCGGGAGACCGACGACGGCGAGATGCTCACCAATCAGCGGCTCTGCACCGAGGCCGACCCGGGCTGCCGCGGCTGGTCGCAGTGCCACCGCTCGCGGTGGGCCCCCGACACGGTCGCCCCGGCGCTCGCCGCGGCCTGATCGGCGGATCCCCGCCCGGCGCGGCCGGGCGGGGAGGGCGGTCGGGCGGGCGTGGGCCCGGCCGGGGTGCTCAGGATCCGGCCGCGGCGGTGGCCGCGCCCGACCGTCCGCCCCGCACCACGAGCTGGTCGAGCAGGGTGGCGGTGGCGGCGGCGACGGCCGCCACCGCGGCGTCGAAGGCCTCCGCGTTGTGCGGGGCCGGTGCGCGGAAACCCGAGATCTTCCGGACGTACTGCAGTGCGGCGGCGTCGATGTCCGCCGGCGTCACCTCCGGGACGTACGGCTCCCGCAGGGTCTTGATGCTCCGGCACATGCGCTGCTCCTCCTCGCCGACCGGGTTTCCACCAACGGTGTCCGGTGCCGCACCGACGGTGACAAGCGGTCGAGACTTGTCTATTCTGGTCACGGATCAGAGCCCTTCGAGCCATGCTGCCGCTCGCGCCGTCACGCCTCGGGCCCCCCGGAGACTCATTGTGGACCAGACACCCCCTCGTCACAGCCCACCGTCCCTCGAAGTCCTGACGCGTAGCCTGCGCACTCCGCTGGGTCAGGTCGCCACCGAGCACCCCGACACGCTCGCGCTCGTCCGTCGGCGCTTCCTGGCGGGCCGGTCCGCCCAGCCCGGCACGGTGCCCGTCGCCGCATTCAACTCGTCCATCTGAGGGATGGCGTGTCGGTGCGGCGCCGCCGATCCGGCCGCGCCCTGCCGGCCGATCAGCCAGTACGTCCTCAAGGTGCACAGCCGGTGTGACCTGAGCTGCGACCACTGCTACGTCTACCAGGAGGCGGACCAGACCTGGCGGAACAGGCCGGCGCGGATGGCCGCGTCGACCGTCCGGGCCGCCGCCACCCGGATCGCCGAGCACGCCCGGGCGCACGCCCTCCCCGTCGTGCACGTGGTGCTGCACGGCGGCGAGCCGCTGCTGCTCGGCCCGGCCGGCCTGCGCGAGGTGCTCGCCGAGCTGCGCGCCACGCTGGCCCCGGGCACCGTGCTCGACCTGCGCATGCAGACCAACGGCGTGCTGCTCGACGAGGAGCTGTGCCGCCTGCTGGTGGCCTACGACGTGAAGGTCGGGGTGTCGCTCGACGGTGACCGTGCCGCCAACGACCGGCACCGGCTCTTCGCCCACGGCGGCAGCAGCCACTCCCAGGTGCGGCGGGCGCTGGCCCTGCTCCGCCGCCCCGAGTTCCGCAGCAGCTACGCGGGCATCCTCTGCACCGTCGACGTGCGCAACGACCCGGACGAGGTCTACTCCGCGCTGCTGGCCGAGGAGCCGCCCCGGGTCGACCTGCTGCTGCCGCACGCCACCTGGGACCGGCCACCCTGGCGCCCGCCGGGCGTCGCCACCCCGTACGCCGACTGGCTGGGCCGGATCCACCAGCGCTGGGTCGACGACGGCCGGCCGGTGCCGATCCGGCTCTTCGACGCCCTGACACCCGGGCGGGCCGGCGGTGGCACGGAGGCCGTCGGGCTCGCCCCGGCCGACCTGCTGGTGGTGGAGACCGACGGCAGCTGGGAACAGGTCGACTCGTTGAAGGTCGCCTTCCACGGGGCGCCCGGCACCGGCCTGGACGTCTTCGCCCATCCGGTCGACGAAGCCGCGCGCCACCCCGGTGTGGCCATCCGCCAGGTGGGGCTCGCCGGGCTCTGCGCCGAGTGCCGCGCCTGCCCGGTGGTGAGCCGCTGCGGCGGTGGGCTGTACCCGCACCGCTGGCGTACCGGCACCGGCTTCGACAACCCCTCCGTCTACTGCCCGGACCTGCTGGCCCTGATCGCCACCGTCGACAGCCGCCCGCTGCCGGACCGCCCCGTCGCCCGGCGGTCGAGTCCCGGCGCGCCGCCGGGCCACGCCGGCGACCGCCCGCCGGGCCGGCCGGCAGCACCCGCACCTCGTCCGGCCGGGAGCGCCGGGGACCGGCACGTGGAGTCCGCCACCGATCGGCTGCTGACCGGGCTCGCCGGCGGCCACGGCGACCCCTGGGCGCTGGGGGTGCTCGCGCAGACCCAGCTCTCCATCACCCGGGCGTTGCTCGCGACCTGGCGGGACACCACCGGCGGCAGCGCCGCGTGGGAACTGCTCACCGAGCTCGACGCCACCGCCGGGGAGGCGGTCGACGCCGTGCTCACGCACCCGTTCGTCCGCCCCTGGCTGGTTCGCCGGCTCGCCCGGCCCGGCACGCCCGACGACGACCTGCTGCCCGCGCTCGCCGTGGTGGCCGGCGTTCGGGCCGAGGCCGACGCGGAGCTGGAGGTGCCGGTGCGCGGCGACGCGCTCGTGCTGCCCACCCTGGGCCGGTTGACCGTCGCCGGCGCGCGGACCGCCACGGTCCGTACCGTCGCGGGGCGACTGCACGTCCGCGCCGGGTCGGTCGAGCGGGTCGTCCCGCTCGACGCGGCGGCCGGATCGACGCTCGGCTGGCAGCCGGTCCGTCGCGTGCCCGTCGCCGGGGTGGCGCTCGCCATCGAGGACGTCGACCCCGAACGGGACTGCTACGGCCAGCCGGTGGCGCCGACGCTGGACGAGCCGGCTGCGGCCGCCCTCGGGCGTAGGCTCGCCCGGGCCTGGCAGGTAGTCCACCGGGACGTGCCGGCGCACGGCGCGGCGCTCGACGCCGGGCTGCGGGCCGTGGTGCCGCTGGCGCCGGACCCGGGGGCGCCGCTGCGCAGCGCCACCGCCCGGGAGGCCTTCGGTGCGGTCGCCCTGACCGAGCTGCCCGACGCGGCGACGATGGCCGTTCTCCTGGTGCACGAGTGGCAGCACGGCAAGCTCGGTGCCCTGCTGGATCTCTACGACCTCGTCGACCCGGCGTCGACGGTGCGCATCCCGGTGGCCTGGCGTCCCGATCCGCGCCCGGTCGAGGGGGTGCTCCAGGGTGCGTACGCGCACCTGGCGGTGGCCGAGGTGTGGCATGCCCGGGCCGCGGCCGACCGGCCCGATCCGCGGCCCGCCCGCGGGCACGCGGTGCGCTACCGGGACTGGACCCGCGAGGCCGTCGACGCCCTGCTCGGCTCCGGGGAGCTCACCGATCTCGGTGAGCGGTTCGTCCGGCGGATGCGGCACGCCCTGGAGGGCCTCCGTGCCGACCCGGGCTGACCCCACGATCGAGGCGGTGCGGGGCGAGGTCGACGGGGCGCGCCTCGTGGCCGACCTGCGGGCGCTCGGCCTATCCGCCGGCCGGGACGTCCTGGTGCACTCCTCGCTGCGCCGGCTGGGACGCCCGGAGGGTGGCCCGGCCACGCTGGCGGCGGCGCTGCGAGAGGTCCTCGGCCCGGCGGGCACGGTGCTCGTGCCCACCGAGAACGCCGGCAACTCGACGAGCTCACGGGCCTACCGCGCCGCGACCCGGGGGCTGGACGAGCGGCAGCTCACCGCCTACCACGCGACGATGCCCGGCTGGGACCGGGACGGCACGCCGTCGGAGGGCACGGGGGCGTTCGCCGAACACGTCCGACTGACCCCCGGCGCGGTCCGCAGCGACCATCCGCAGACCTCGTTCGCCGCGTTGGGGCCCCGGGCCCGGGAGCTGACCGACGGTCACGACCTGGACTGCCACCTGGGGGAGCGGTCCCCGTTGGGCCGGTTGTACGCCGCAGGCGGCTGGATCCTGCTGCTCGGTGTGGGCTACCAGGCGTGCACCGCGCTGCACCTGGCGGAGTACCGGCTGCCGGTGCCCCCGCCGCACCGGCCCTACCGCTGCTACCGGCTGATCTCCGGGCAGCGGGTACGCCTGGACTTCGACGGGCTCGACCTGGACGACAGCGACTTCCCCATGGCCGGGCAGGCCCTGGACCAGGCCTCCTTCGTCCGCCGGGGCCGGGTCGGCCGGGCCGAGGCCAGATTGATGCCGGTACGCGACACAGTGGACTTCGTGGTCGGCTGGTTCGCCGCCCATCGACCGCATCGGGGGCGTTGACGTGGGGACTAGGCTGATGGTTCGGCCGCGCGGGGAGGGGCGGAGGCACACGGGTGAGCACAGTGGACATGCCCGCCGGCATGCGGGCCCCGCTGTTCTTCCTGAGCCATTCCCGCTCGCCCGCCCGGCGGGCCGTCGCGGGCCCCTCGGAGTACCTTCTCCGGTTCTACGAGGACCTGTCGGTGCACGTGAGCGAGCTCGTCGGTCCGGAGACCGGGGTCGACCCGGGCTTCATGGACACCGTCATGACCGGTGGGGAACGGTGGACGCCGGAGTTGCTGCGCGCCGCCGGGACCTGCCAGGTCTTCGTGCCCCTGCTCTCCAGCGCGCTGCTCGGCAGCGACTGGTGCGGGATGGAGTGGCACGCCTTCTCACGCCGGCGTATCGAGCGGCGACGCGACGACGTCTCTGCGCACGAGACGGCGATCGTCCCCGTCACCTGGTCACCGACGGAGGGTGCGCGCCTACCCAAGGCGGTCCGCGAGATCCAACGGTTCTCGCCCACCCCGATGCCGACGGAGATCGTGGCCCAGTACCAGCGGGAGGGGGTCTACGGGTTGCTGACCTTGCAGATGGAGAACGCGTACCGGGCGGTGGTGTGGCGGCTCGCCCAGCGCATCGTCGCGATCCATCGGGCGTACCGGGTCGAACCCCTGGTGCCGTCGGGCGTGGGCGAGCTGCGCAACCTCTTCGCCGAGGAGTCGGGGTGAGCCGCCCCGGCACCACACCTCGGGCGGCGCGGCCGGTGGCGCGCGGCACGTACTTCTTCCTCAGCTACGCCCACTCCGCCCCACAGCAGGGGGCGCGCGCCGACGCCGACGTCTGGGTGGGGCAGTTCTTCGCCGACCTGTCGGCGGAGGTGGCCCGCCACGCCAGGCCGGCGGCCGGGATGCGGATCGGCTTCTTCGACCAGCAGATCCCGCCGAACGCGGACTGGAAGGCCGCGCTGGCCGAGGCGCTGAGCGGCGTGGAGGTCTTCGTGCCGCTCTACTCCCCGGGGTACTTCCGGCGCCCCTGGGCCCTCGGCGAGCAGGAGTCCTTCCGTGGTCGGTTGGCCAGCGCCAACGCGCCGGACACCAGCGGCCACGTCCTGCCGGTCCTCTGGATCCCGTTTCCGAGCTGGGAGAGCCGCACCGAACTCGACGACGCGTTGGAGCTGGGCCGGGACCTCCCCGAGTACGCCGAGAACGGGCTGCGCGCGCTCTGCATGCTCGCCGCCTACCGGGAGGAGTACGAGCGGCTGCTCGACCGGCTGGCCCGCCGGATCGTGGCGACCGCGGAGGGGCACCCCCTCGGGCCGTCCCGGGCGCCGGGCCTCGACGAGGTGACCCGACCCGCGCCGGCCGACCCGGACCTCGTGGTAGCCGTGCTGGCCCCCACCCGAGGCCGGCTGCCGTCCGGCCGGACGAGGAGCGGGTACGCGGGCACCGCCCGGCAGTGGCGGCCCTTCGGCGGCCGGCAGAAGCTCCCCGCGGCCGAGTACGTGGCGAGCACCGCCGAGCGGCTGGGGCTCTCGGCGCGTACCGCGGATTTCGACGGCGCGGGCGACCTGCTGGAGCGCCGCCCCACCGTCCTGCTGATCGACCCGTGGGTGGCGGCGGCGCCCGACGCGGCCGGGACCTTCGAGGCGATGGGCGACCTGCGCCCGTGGGTGGTGCCGATCGTGGTCACCGACGGCGACGACCCGCAGGACGCCACGCGGCACGCCGAGGAGGTCGCCGACGTGCTGCACAATGCGGGCGTACGGCAGGTCAAGCGGGCCCGCAGCGTCCAGGAGTTCGTGGATCTCATGCCGGCCCTGGTGACCGAGGCCCGCCGTCAGTACCTGAAACACGGTCCGGTGACGGAGTTCCCCGAAGCCGAACCGCCCCCCAGCCTCCGGCACGGGCGGGAGCCGCGCGCGCGCCCCGGCGCGTCGTTCGACCCGCCGCCCACCCACGACGATCCGGCGTCGCCGCGTCCTCACGGAGAGAACAGATGAGCAACGATCGTGAAGGTCAGGTCGTCACGTTCTACTCGTTCAAGGGTGGTACGGGCCGGACGATGGCGCTGGCGAACGTCGCCTGGATCCTGGCCGCCAACGGCCGGCGGGTGCTGGTCGCCGACTGGGACCTGGAATCCCCTGGCCTGCACCGCTTCTTCCACCCGTTCCTGGACGCCGAGGCGATCCAGAGCACCAGCGGGGTCATCGACATGATCCGCGACTACGAGTGGGAGACCACCCGGACGGCGGACCGGCCGGACCGCTGGGTCGAGCAGTTCGCCCGGGTCCGCCGGCACGCCTTCTCGCTGCGCTGGAACTTCCCCGACGGCGGCAGCCTGGACTTCCTCTCCGCCGGCCGGCAGAACAGCGACTACGCCGTCTCGGTGAGCGGCCTGGACTGGGACAACTTCTACAACCGCCTCGGCGGCGCCCAGTTCTTCGAGGCGCTGCGCGCGGACATGAAGCGGGAGTACGACTACACGCTCATCGACAGCCGGACGGGCCTCAGCGACGTCGCCGACATCTGCACCCTGCACCTGCCGGACACGCTTGTCGACTGCTTCACCCTCAGCGACCAGGGCATCGAGGGCGCGGCCCGGGTGGCCCACTCGGTGCGGGACCGGTTCCGCCGCCGCGACATCCGCATCCTGCCGGTGCCCATGCGGGTCGACCAGGCGGAGAAGGAGAAGGCGGAGGCCGGGCGTTCGCTGGCGATGCGCCGCTTCGCCGGGCTGCCCACCGGCATGACCGAGGCGGAGCGCCGGCGCTACTGGGCCGCCGTGGAGGTGCCGTACCGGCCGTTCTACGCCTACGAGGAGACCCTCGCCACCTTCGGTGACCCGCCCGGCTCGCCGACCTCGCTGCTCTCCGCGTTCGAGACGCTGACCGGGATCCTCACCGACAGCGAGGTGGCCGCGCTGCCGGTGATGGACGAGTCGGTCCGCGAACGGGGCAAGGCCCGGTTCCGCCGCCGCGCCGAAGCGGTCGACGACCAGATCGTGCTCCGGTACGCCCCCGAGGACACCGTCTGGGCGGAGTGGCTGGAGCGGGTGCTCAGCGCGGCCGGGATGCAGGTGGTCGCGCCGGCCGCGGCGGTCGGTTCGGCGGCCACCCCGGCCCCGCGCACCCTCACCGTGATCTCGCCGGCCTACCTGGCGACCCCGACCGGGGGGCTGCCGCCGCGGGAGTCGAGCACCGGCTCGACGGCGCTCGCCGTCTACGTGGCGGACCTGCGCCCGCTGGCGGAGTTCCCGGCGCAGGTCTCCGCCCACCTGGTCAACGTGTCCGCGGAGACGGCTGTCGAGCGGGTGCTACGGCTGGTGGGCCGGCCGGTCCCGCCGGCCGCGCAGGGCGCCCCGGCCGGCGCCACCCGCTTCCCCGGCGCCGAGCCGCTGATCTTCAACGCCCCGAACCGGAACGCCCGGTTCACCGGCCGCGAGGACGACCTCGCCGAGCTGCGCCGGCAGCTGCAGAGCGGGGGCAGCGCGGTCGTGCTCCCGGTCGCCCTGCAGGGCATGGGCGGTGTCGGTAAGACGCAGGTCGCGCTGGAGTACGTGCACCGGTTCCGGTCGGCGTACGACGTGGTCTGGTGGGTCGTGGCGGATCCGCCCCAGTTCGTCGACACCGCCCTGGCCGACCTCGGCGCCCGCCTCGGCCTGCCCGCGAGCCCGTCCCTGCCGGAGACCGTGCAGGCGGTGCTGCAGACCCTCGGCCGGGGCGAGCCGTACGAGCGGTGGCTTGTCGTCTTCGACAACGCCGAGGAGATCGAACACGTCGAGCAGTTCCTCCCGCAGGGGCCCGGGCACGTGCTGCTGACCTCGCGCAACCGGGCATGGGGGGAGCGGGCGACCCCGGTCCAGGTGGACGTCTTCGACAGGTCCGAGAGCGTCGCGCACCTCGCCCAGCGGGTGCCGGCGATCAGCCGCGAGGAGGCCGACCGGGTCGCCGACGCGCTGGGCGACCTGCCGATCGCCGTCGCGGCGGCGGGCGCCTGGCTGGCCGACACCGGCACGCCGGTCCCCGACTACCTGCGGCTGATCGAACGGCACGGGCCGAGCGCCCTGTCGGTGGAGGCCACCTGGGACCTCTCCCTCAACCGGCTGCGGGCCCAGGCGCCGGCCGCGTACCGGCTCCTGCAGCTCTGTTCGGTGCTGGCGCCGGAGATCGCGCTGGAGCTCATCTACAGCGACGAGATGGCGGCGGCGCTGGTGCCGTACGACCCGTCGGTGTCGGAGCGGCTGGTGCGGGGCGCCCTGGTCCAGCAGATCAACCGGCTGGCGCTGCTCAAGCTGGACGTGCAGGGCGGTCGGATCCAGGTGCACCGGCTGTTGCAGGCGGTGGTCCGGGACCGGATGGACGCCGAGGAGATCACCGAGGCCCGGCACCAGGTCCACCTGGTGCTGGCTGCGTCCCGGCCCCGCGACAACGTCGACGACCCCGCGACCTGGCCCCGGCTGCGGATGCTCTGGCCGCACCTGGAGGTCTCCGACGCGTTGAGCTGCCGCGAGGAGTCGGTGCGTCAGCTGCTCATCGACCGGGCCCGGTACCTGTGGCAGCGCGGCGGCCTGACGCAGGCCGAGGAATTCACCCGGCAGGTCGACGAGATCTGGTCGGCCCAGCTCACCGGGGCGGGGGGCGAGGTCGAGCCGGACCAGCACCTGCTGCACCTGCGGTTCAACCGGGCGAACATCCTGCGCACGATGGGCCGGTTCGCCGAGGCGTGGGAACTCGACAAGCAGGTCCTCGACGACCAGCAGCGCCGGCTCGGCCTGAACCACCCGCACACCCTGATGACGGCCGGTAGCCTCGCCGCCGACCTACGTGCCCTCGGCCGGTACGGCGAGGCGCTGGAGCGGGACCGCGCCACCTACGCCGCCTGGGTCGACCTGCTCGGCGAGGAGCATCCCCGGACGTTGAGCGCGGCCAACAACCTCGCCGTGTCGTACCGGCTGGTCGGTGACTACCGTTCGGCCCGGCAGTGGGACGAGGACGTGCACCAGCGGCGGCGCGCCGTGCTCGGCCCCACCGACCCGTACACGCTGCAGTCGGCCCTACGGCTCGGCAGCGACCTGCGGGAGGCCGGCGAGTACGAGAACGCGGTGGCGTTGCTGCGCGGCGTGTTCGACAGCTTCGTCGAGGTGCTGGGCGCCGACGACCCGCTGACCCTCACCGCCCAGGTCGACGTGGCGGTGTCACTGCGCAGTGTGGGCCGGCCCGCCGACGCCATGTCGATCTTCGAGGACGCCTACCGGAAGCTGGAGGAGCGCTTCGGTCCGAACAACCCGGACACGGTGGCCTGCCGGTCGAGCCGGGCGGCGAACCTGCTGGCGGTCGGCGAGGCGAACCGGGCGCTGAGCGAGATGGTGGCGGTCGGCCGGACGTACGAGGACGCGCTGGGTCTCGGCCCGACGCATCCGCACACGCTGGCCACGTTGAGCAACCGCTCGGCGGCCGAACGGGCCCTCGGCCAGCTGCCCGCGGCCCGGGCCACCGCCGCCCACGCCGCGGACGAGCTGCGCAAGGTGCTCGGCCCGGAGCACCCGCACACCCTGGCGGCGGAGGTGAACCACGCGGTCTGCCTCGCCGAGGACGGTGAGTGGGAGTCGGCCCGGCAGCGGCTGCGGGACACCGCCGACCGGTTGGCGCTGACCATCGGCGCGAACCACCCCGACACGCTGCGCTGCCTCGGCGACCTGGCCGTGGTCACCCGCCGCATCGGCGCGGCGGGCGCGGAGGCCGACGCCGGTGCCGCGGCCGATCGGCTGGCCGACGTGATCGGCCAGGAGCACCCGAGCGTGCAGACGCTGCGGGGTGGTCGGCTGGTGGCCCGGGTCATCGACCCGAACGCGTTCTGACGGGGCTCAGAGCCGCGGGGCGGCGGCCAGCTCGGGGGTGCTGAGCCAGGCGAGGGTCTGCGGCAGGATCTCCACCGCGCCGAAGTGCGCGGCGCCCGGCTGCACCTGGACCTCGGCGTTCGGGATCCGCGCGGCCAGCCACCGCGAGTGCGCCACGGGCGAGAAGCGGTCCTGCTCGCCGTGCCAGAGCCGGACGGGCAGCCGGATCGTGCCGAGGTCGAAGCCCCACGACCGGTGGACGGCGAGTACGTCGTCGATCCAGCCCTCGGGGCCGTGCCTCAGCGCCTCGGCGTACATGTCGGTGAGCAGACGGCGGATCGCCACGTCGTCGACCACTCGGATGTCGGGCTCGGTGAGTTGCGGGCGGAGGAACTCCAGCAGGGTCATCGGGTCCCGCTGGACGTCCTTGGCCCGTACGGTGAGCAGGTCGCGCAGCTCGGCGGCGTCCGCGTCGGCGAGACTGTGCTCGTCGACGTTCTCGTCGGCCATGCCCGCGTACCAGTCCAGGTCGGGGGCGCCGGCCGGGGCGAGCCCGACCAGGACCGCCGCCCGGGTCACCCGGTCGGGCAGCAGCGCGGCGCAGGCCAGCGCGTGCGGGCCGCCGCCGGAGCGGCCCACCAGGGCGAACCGGTCGATGCCGAAGGCGTCGGCGATCGCCGCGACGTCGGCCGCCGTGTCGGCCACCCGGCGGCCCTCGTGCCGGTCCGAGTCGCCGTAACCGGGCCGGTCGTAGCAGATCAGGTGCACGCCGAGGCGGTAGAGGACGACCGGGC